>NZ_CABVGP010000002.1:3129667-3441384 GCF_902497555.1 Amycolatopsis camponoti
AGCACGGTCGGGCGGGCGGCGACGTCGTAGCCGACCACCGACTCCGCGCCCGAGGGCGTCCGGCGGCCGACGCGGCGGCCGAGCGCGTCGTACCGGGAGTGCACGACCCGGCCGTTGATCGACTCGGACAGCACGCGGCCGAGCGCGTCGTAGGTGAACCGGACCTCGGTGTGCGCGTTGGCCGCCGTGAGCATCCGGTCGGCCTCGTCGTAGGTGAACACGACGACCTCGTCGGCGCTGCTGCGCCGCACGACCCGGCCCACGCTGTCCCGTTCGAAGGTGATGGTCTGCCCGGCGCCGTTGGTGCGGAGCACCAGCCGCCCCGCGGCGTCGTAGCCGTAGCGCAGGACGCGCCCGTTGTAGTCGGTCTCGCCGATCTTCCGGCCCGCCGCGTCGTACTCGTAGCGCCACACCAGGCCGCGCTCGTTGGTGACCGAGGTGAGCCGCAGTTCGGTGTCGTAGCCGTACTTCAGCGTGCCGCCGTCCGGCGCCCGCTCGCTGACCGGCACGTCGAACTGGGCGTACTCGATGCGGCTGACGCCGCCGCGCGCGTCGGTGCGCTCCTCGAAGCTGCCGCGCGCCGTCGACGCGAACCGCTCGACCGCGCCGTCGGCGTCGCGCGTCTGCACGGGGTTGCCGGCGGCGTCGCGGACCACGGTGCTGGTGTTGCCCGCCGGGTCGGTCTCGCTGGTGATGTTGCCGAGCGCGTCGTAGCCGTAGCGCCACACGGCGCCGTCCGGCTCGGTGACGAGCAGGGGGAGCCCGGCGGCGTTGGACTGGATCCGGGTGACTCCGCCGAGGGCGTCGGTCACCGAGTCCACGGTGCCGGTGAAGGGATCGTAGGTGTAGGAGGTCGCCGCGCCGGCCGGGTCGACGGTGCGGGCGAGGCTGCCGCGACGGTCGTATTCGTACCGCCACACGCCGCCGTCCGGACCGGTGACCGCGACGGGCCGGTGCCGCTCGTCGTAGGCGTAGACGACGCGGCCGCCGTCGGGCCGCGTCACCGCGACGAGGTTGCCGATCTCGTCGTAGTCCCAGCGCGTGACGTGGCCGAGCTCGTCGGTCTCGGCGACGACACGCCCGAAGCGGTCCCGCTCGGCGCTGGTGCTGTTGCCCAGCGCGTCGGTCTGCCCGATCACCCGCATCCGCTCGTCCAGCCGGTAGCGGGTGACGGCGCCGAGCGAGTCGGTGACGGTCGTGAGGCCGGGCTCGTAGGCCAGCGCGGTGTTCAGGTAGCCGCCGGTGCCCTGGGCGCGCACGCAGCGCCCCTGGGAGTCGTAGCCGTAGCCGTACCAGCGGCCGTTGACGTCGTCCCAGCGCGTCAGCCTGCCGTCGGCGTCGTAGGTGAACTTCTGCGGGGTGCCGACGGCGTCGACGAACTCGACCAGCCGGCGCGCGGAGTCGTAGCTGTATTCGGCCAGCGGGACCGGCGCACCCGCGGTGCGCAACGCCGTGACCAGGCCGTCGGCGCTGTCGATCTCGACGCGGTAGCCGCCGGAGTGCTCGATCGCCACCGGGACGCCGTCGCGGTGGCGCAGCACGATCCGGTTGCCCGCGCCGTCCACGACCGCGCGCAGCGGCAGCGTGGTTTCGCCGCGAGGGGCGGCGAAGTAGCGCATGCGGTCGGACTGCGGGTCGGCGACGATGAAGCCGTGGCGGACCCGGCGCAGCGCCAGGTACGGACCGCTCTCCGGCACCACGGCCTCGACCCCGCGCGGGACCGGGTAGCGCAGCAGCGTGCCGTCGGACAGGGCCAGGTGCAGCCCGTCCGGCTCCACCTCGAGCCGCTCGTCCAGGGTCGAGGCCCACGTCGGGCCGAACAGCCGGCCCGCCCGGTAGGTCGACAGGTGCGTCCGCTCGATGACGAGCGGCAGCGCGCCGGGCAGCGAGACGTCCTCCTGCACCAGCATCACGGCGCCGGTCGCGACGTCGATCGGGTCGCCGCAGTCGGTCTTGTCCTTCGTCTGGGTGGTGTGCTCGTCGGGTTTGGCGTTGTTGTCCTTGATCCGGGACCCGTCGCCCTTGGGGTCGCCCTTCGGCGTACCCGAGGGCGTGGTGTTCCCGTCCGGGCCCTTCGACGCCGGTGGGGGCGTGGGGTCGGGGCTCTTCGGCGTGTCGTCCGGGCCCTTCGACGCGGGGGGCGGGTCGGTCTTCGGCGGCGCGTCCGCACCCGACGCGTGGGTGCCGTCGCCGTCGCCCTTGGCTCCCGACGGCGTGGTGTTCCCGTCGCCGCCCTTCGGCGTCGGCGGCGGGTCGGTCTTCGGCGGCGGCGCGTCCGGCCCGCCCTTGCCCTTGGGGCCGCCCAGGTCCTTGGGGTTGCCCTTGATGTCGATGCTCTTCGGGGGCGGCGCGGCCTTGCCCGGCTTGATGTTCTTCAACGCCTTGGCCGCGTCACCGAAGAGGTCGCCGGCGCGCTTGAGCAGCGGGACCAGCGCCTTCAACGCGGTGACCAGCCGCTTGACCAGGTCGGCGATCTTGGACGCGGTCTTCGCGACGGCGCCGATGACCTGCGGGACGACCCAGGTGAGGCCGATGCCGAGGGTGAAGATCACCTGCAGTGCCCAGCTGATCAGGTGCCCGATCAGCTCGGCGATGATGTCGCGCACCAGTGCCCGGACCGCGGCGACGACTTCACCGGCGGTCTTGACGCCGCTGGAGGCGCCTTCGCAGCCCTTTTGCGCGGTTTCGAGCAGGGTGACGGTGTCTTGGGCGCGCTGGCGGTAGGTGTCGCCGGCGTTCCCGGTCCAGGACGCGGTGTCGGCCTTGACCATCGCGGTCAGGTCTTCCCCGACACTGCCCAGTTCGGTGGCGACGTTCTTCCAGGTCTCGGATTGGGCGGCGATCTCGTCGGCGTTGCCGGTGAGGCCGTTGAGAGCTTCCTTCAAGGGGCCGACGTGCTCCATCAGCCAGGCGACCCCGGCGGCGAGGATCGCCCCGAACGGGTCCATGGCCATGGAGAGGGCGTCCAGGGCGGTGCCGACGGCGCCCATCGCGACCGACGCCCAGTCGCCGCTCTCGATCGCGGACTTCAGATCGGCCGCGGACTCCAGCAGGGAGATCCCCGAGTACGCCGTCGTCGAATCCTTCGTCTCCGCGACCAACGGGTTGCTCACGTGCCGACCGTCCCCTCCACCTGCTGTGTGCCCACGTCTGAAGTTAACAAGCGGTGTCCACGAGGTGCTCGCGAACCCCGGGGAATGCCTTTTCAACCAGCCGATCGTGCCCTCGGGCCGGCGACGTCACAGTCGCCAGGACCGGCTTCGTCAGCGGCCGAGCAGGCGGGCGCTTTCCTCGGCGCGCCGCAGCGCGGCCAGCAACGCGGCCCGGCCCGTGTGGTCGATGTCCTCGGTGAGCGCGCCGGCGGCGGCTTCCCCGCCCCGCTGGAGCTTCTCGACCAGGTCGCGGTGGACCGCGGCCAGGCGCGCGGCGTCGAAGTCCGGCCGGACGAAGGTGAGCAGCAGCCGGACCTCGTCCTCGCACCGCTCGTAGCCGTCCAGGAGGTGCCGGTTGCCCGCGGCCGCGACGATCGACCGGTGGATGGCGCTGTGCGCGCCGGTCAGCTCGCGCCACGGCGGGCTCGGTGCCTGCCGGGCCAGTGCCTCGAGCCGCTCCACCTCGGTCAGCACGGGGCCGAGGTCGGCGCCCGCGGCCAGGGCCATGCGCAGGGCGCCGAGCTCCAGGACCTTGCGGTAGTCGAAGACCTCGTCGATGCGCCGCTTGCTCAGGGGCGCGACGACCGCACCCCGGTTGCGCTCGTGGGTCACCAGGCCGCGTTCGACGAGCAGCCGCAGCCCCGAACGGATCGTGTGCCGGCCGACGTCGAAGCGTTCCGCCAGGTCCTCTTCGCGGAACCGGGTGCCGACCGGGTGGACGCCGTCCAGCAGCTCGTCCCGCAGCGCCCTCGCGACCCGCTCCGGCGCGGTCTGCGCACCGGCCGGGTCGGTCACGGTTCCCCTCGCTTCACCGGCCGGACGATACAGGGAGAGATTGTGCTACAAAACGACCTGGTCGGCCGGCTGCCGCGCGCCGGTCCGCTCCGCGCCGACCCCGGCCGCCACGACGAACAGCACGCCGGCCGCCGCGCCGGGGTTCGGGACCTGGCGGAGCACGACGAACCCGATCGTCAGGGCGATGGCCGGTTCCAGGCTCATCAGCGTCCCGAACGCCGAGGTGTTCAGCCGTCGCAGCGCGAGCATCTCCAGGCTGAACGGGACCACCGGCAGCAGGATCGCGAGCCCGAGGCCGACGAGCAGCAGTTCCCCGGTCAGGTGCCCGAACACCCCGGGCCCGTAGGCGAGCGTCGCCACGATCCCGGCCACCGGCATCGACACGGCGAGCCCGCGCACGCCCGCCACCTCGTCGCCCACCCGTTGCGTCAGCAGGATGTACGCCGCCCAGCACACCGCGGACGCGAGTGCGTAGCCGACGCCGACCAGGTCGGCGCCCCCTCGCCACGGTTCGGTCAGCAGGACGACGCCGATCGCGGCGAGCACGGGCCACAGCCGCTTGCCGCCGCGGCCCCGCGTCACGGCGACGGTGAGCGGGCCGAGGAACTCCAGCGCGCTGGCCGTGCCGAGCGGCAGGCGGGCGACGGCCTCCATGAACAGCATGGTCATCCCCGCCGTGACCACGCCCAGCCCGCAGCAGGCCAGGAAGGTGGCCCGCCGGAACGACGACGGCCGGGGCCGGACGACGACGAGCAGCAGCACGCCGGCCCACGCCAGCCGGAGCCACGCCGCGCCCTCGGGACCGATGCGGTCGAACAGGCCGACGGACACGGCGAGCCCGAGCTGGACGCAGAGCATGGCGGCGACCGCGAAGGCCGCGCCGGTTCGGGTGGAGGAGAGCACGGACCCAGCAAAACCGACCCAGACCGTTCGTGTCCACGTGCCAATCGTGGATGTATTGTTCACGAATCATGGACACTCGTCGGTTGCGGTTCCTCCTGGAGCTGTCCCGTCACGGCTCGATGCGCGCGGTGGCCGACGTGCTCGGCACCACGACGTCGACGGTCTCGCAGCAGATCGCCGTGCTGGCGAAGGAAACCGGTGCGCCGCTGCTCGAGCCGGACGGCCGCCGCGTGCGGCTCACCCCCGCCGGGCGGCGCCTGGCCGAGCACGCCGTGACGATCCTCGCCGCCGTGGAGGCCGCTCGCGCCGACCTCGACCCCGGCGCAGAACCGGCCGGCACGGTGCGCGTCGCCGGGTTCGCGACGGCCGTGCGGCGCTCCCTGCTCCCGGCGGCCACCGCGCTCGCCGACCACCACCCGCGCGTGGACCTGCGGATCAGCGAGTACGAACCGCACGAGGCCTTCGCCGCGCTGCTGGCCGACGACATCGACCTCGCCCTGACCTACGACTACGACCTCGCCCCGGCCGTCACGGACCCCGCGATCACCGTGAGTCCACTGTGGACGGCACGGTGGGGCCTCGCCGTCCCGGCGGCCGACGCGGCCCGTGCGCGGGGCGAGAACACCGGCGCGGTCTTCGAGGCGTTCCGCGACCACGACTGGATCGTCAACTCCCGCAACAGCGCCGACGAGGACGTGATCCGCAGGCTGGCCTCGACAGCGCGCTTCACCCCGCGCATCACGCACCGCGCGGACAGCCTGGAGCTGGTCGAGGACCTCATCGCGACCGGCCCGGCACCCGCCGTCGGCCTGCTGCCGTCCGGCCGCGCCCTGCGCTCCGGGGTCGCGCTGCTCCCGCTGGCGGGCCCGGACGTGCGGCAGCGCGCCTTCGCGTGCACCCGTCGCGGGCGCGAGGTGTGGCCGCCGCTCGCACTCGTTCTCGGGCTCCTGGCTCGCTGAACCGCGGCCGGATGGTCCGGCACCCGAAGGGATCCGGGTGCGCTGCGTCCGTGACCGCGGTCAGTCCTGGCGCCGGGGCCGCAGCGCGGAGGGCTCGCCCCGCTCGAGCGCGGCGACGTGCTCGGCAAGGGTGAACGTCTCGCCGAGGGTCGCTCCGGCGTCGAGCCGTGCGATGACCGCGTTCTCGGCCTGCTTGATCGCGAGCGCTCCGTCGAGGAGATCGCCGATCCGGTCCGGGGCCACGACGATGAGGCCTTCGCCGTCGGCGAGGACGAGGTCGCCGGGGTTCACCGTGACGCCACCGCAGGTGACCGGCACCTGCAGTTCGCCGAGCTTCGCCGACGTTCCGGACAGCGGAGTCACGAAACGGCTGTACAGCGGGAGCTCGCAGCGGCCGACGTAGGCCATGTCCCGGTAGCCGCCGTCCACGACGATGCCGCCGAGGGACCGGGCCAGGGCGCCGCGGGCGAACAGCTCGCCGCCGAGGGCGATCTCGCGCGCGCCACCGTCGACGACGATCACGTCGCCGGCCGAGGCCGATTCGACGGCTTGGAGCACGCCGAGGAAGTCGTCGCGGCACCGGACCGTGAAGGCGGGCCCGAAGATCCGCGACCGGGCGGACCGGGCGCGGATCGCGCTGTGCACCACCCTGGTCGTCTTGTCGACATCGCAGAGGGCGGTCGTGTCCACCGCGAGGAACTTCTGGGCGAGCTCGTCGTTCACCGGCATTTTCGCGATGCTACTGGCGATCCGCCGTGAGGTCCGCGCGCGGCTTCGCCTACCCGGGAAGGAGAACCGCCCGGCCGCTGACCTGTCCGGCTCGCAGCCGCGCGAAGGCTTCGACCGCCGCGCCGAGCGGGAACTGCTCCGTCTCCACCCGGACGCTGCCCGCCCGGGCCAGGGCGATCACCTCGCGCAGCTCGCGGCCGCTGCCCCAGAACGGGAGCGAGACCGACGCGCCCGGGGGGAGGGGACCCGGCTTGGTGACGGTGAGCTTCCCGCCGCCGCTGCCGACGATCGCCAGCGCACCGCCGGGACGCAGGACTCCCGCGGCGAGGGACAGCGTCGGGTCGCTGCCGACGAAGTCGAGCACCGCGTCGGCGCCGCCGGTTTCGCGCCGCAGGACGGTCGCGGTGTCGGTCCTCGTCAGCAGGGTCCGGTGGGCACCGGAGCGGTCGGCGAGAGCCAGTGCGGCTTCGCGGACGTCGACGGCGAACACCCGGGCCCGCGTGGTGGCGCGCAGGATCTGGATCGCCACGTGCCCGAGCCCGCCGACGCCGATGACCACGACGGCGGCGTCGTCCGCCAGCTTCAGCCCGGCCACCGCGTGGTAAGGCGTGAGCCCCGCGTCGGTCAGCGGAGCCGCCTGGGCGGCGTCGAGATCGCCGATCGGCACCAGGTGGCGGGCGTGCGGGACGAGCACGTACCGCGCCATGCCGCCGTCGCGGCCGAGGCCCGCCCCCGACCACGGCAGCTCCGCGCGCCGGTCGCAGTAGTTGTCCTCGCCCGCGGCGCAGCGCCGGCAGGCGCCGCACCCCCAGGGCCCGTACACGGCGACCCGGTCGCCGACCGCGAGACCCTCGGCCGCGAAATCGCCGGCCGCGACGTGCCCGGCGATCTCGTGCCCGAGGGTGAACGGCGGCCGGTAGGGGAGCGCGCCCGGTGCGGCGTCGAGGACGTGCAGGTCGGAGTGGCAGATCCCGGCCGCTTCGACGCGGATCAGCACCTCGGTGCCGGTCGGTTCGGGCACTTCGGCGTCGACGAGTGACGGCGGGTCGCCCCACGCCGTGAGGCGCAGGGCCGGGGTCTTGCGCACCGGGCTCACAACGCCGACCATACAGAAATGAACTCAGTTCAGGAAGCAGGGTGGGCGGACAAGGTGGTGCTCGTGACGGGCGCCGGATCGGGGATCGGGGCCGCGGTGGCGCGGAAGCTGGCCGGTGCACGGCAGCTCGTGCTCGCCGACCGGGACGTCGCGGCGGCGGAGCGGGTCGCCGCGCCGCTGGCCGGCGCGCGAGCGGCCGAAGTGGACGTCTCGGACCCGGATCGCGTCGACTGGCTGGTGGCCGGGATCGAGCGCGACCACGGCGGTCTCGACGTCGTCGTGCACGCGGCCGGCGTCGACGATCCTCAGGCGAAGCAGTGGATCGCGGACGCGTGGGAGGCCGGGCGGCCGCCGGAGGTGACCGCGGCGCTGGACGTCCGGTCCTGGCGGCGGGTCATGGGCGTGAACCTCGACGGCACGTTCCACGTCCTGCGCGCCGCGGTCCGAGTCATGGTGCCGCGCCGCGCGGGTGCCGTGGTCGTCGTCGGGTCGTCGTCCGCGTTCGACGCCCCCGTGGGCTATCCCCATTACTCCGCCTCGAAAGCCGGGGTGCACGCGTTCGCGCAGGCGGTGGCGAAAGAGGTCATCCCGTTCGGCGTGCGGGTCAACGTCGTGGCGCCCGGGCCGACGGAGACCGGGATGGCCGCGCGGACGCCCGACGCCCTTCGCCGCGCTTTCGCCGAGTCCGGCGGCGGGGCGTACGCGACGCCCGAAGAGATCGCCGACGTGGCTCTGTTCCTGGCCGGGAAAAAGCGGCCAACCTGGCCGGTTCGGTGGTACTGGCCAACGGTGGCCGCTTCACCGCCTGACGGGCTTGTCAGCGGCGGAGTCGGCCGCTACTGTCACCTGAACTGAGTTCACTTCGTCCTCAAGGGAGAGGGTAGACGTGGATCAATTCCTGCTCGTGCTCGTCAGCGGGATCGCCAGTGGCGCGATCTACGGCCTGATGGGCCTCGGCCTGGTGATCGTCTACCGGGCCACGGACGTCGTGAACTTCGCGCTCGCCAGCCTCGCGACCCTGGGCCTGTACGCCGCGATCACGTTCCACGACAACGGCGCCGCGGTCATCGTCGGCGTCCTCGGCGCGGTCGTGGTGACCGTCGTCGCCGGGCTGCTGGTCCGCGAGGTGGTGATCCGGCCGCTCGGCCAGGGCCGGCTGTTCGCCGCGCTCGTGGTGACCATGGGCGTCGCGCTCATCGGCGAAAGCGTGATCAGCTCGGTCTGGGGCACCCAGCCCAAGTCGTTCCCCAGCATCGTCGACGGCACCGTGCGCGCGGGCGACCTCGCGATCCCGGCGCAGAGCCTGCTGACCATCGCGGTGGCCGGGGTGGCGATGGGCCTGGTCGCGTTCCTGTTCGGCCGGACCACCACCGGCTCGGCGATGCGCGCGGTCGCGGAGTCAGCCGACACCGCGCAGGTCGTCGGCATCAGCGCGCAGCGGATCGCGCGCCTGGCGTGGGCGCTGGGCCTCGGCCTCGGCGCGCTCGCCGCGTGCCTCTACGCCCCGAAGGTCGGCCTGGCGCCGGCCGTGCTGTCCGCACCGCTGTTCCGGGCCTTCGCCGGCATCTTCCTGGGCGGGCTCAACAGCATGTACGGCGCGGTCGTCGGCGGCCTGGTCGTCGGGGTGCTGGAGAACCTCGGCGCGAGCTACGTCTCGGCGAGCTTCCGCGACACCTTCGTCTTCACGTTCACCGTCCTCGTGCTGCTGATCCGGCCCCAGGGCCTGTTCGGCACGCGCACTTTCCAACGGGTTTGAGGTACGCCATGACCTTCCTCGGCTCCCGGGCCGCCCGGGCCCTGCTCGGGCCTCTCGCCGCGGTCGCGCTGATCGTGGTGCTGAACTCCGGCGCGATCCCGCCCTACCAGGCGTATTCGGTCGCGCTGGCCGCCGTCTACACGATCGTCGTGCTGTCCGTCGGCCTCCTCGCGGGCTGGTCCGGCGTCTGGTCGGTCGGGCACCCGGCGTTCTTCGCGGTCGGCGCGTACTTCGCCGCCTACGGCAGCGGCCACGGCTGGTCCCTGGAGACGATCGTCGTCGGCACCGTCGTGTCCAGCGCCGTGCTCGGCGGCTTCCTCGGGTACGCGGGCGCCCGGTTCTCGACGCTCTACATCGCCTTGCTCACCCTCGCGTTCAGCCTGGTGTCGCTGGAGGTCATCAACCGCTGGACCGACGTCACCGGCGGCGACCAGGGCGTCCCGGTGTCGCCCGTGGACACCGTCGCCGGCGTGCTGCCCAGCGGGGGAGCGGAAGCGCAGACGCTCGCCGTCGGCGCCGCCGGGGTGTGCCTCGCGATCGCCGTCCTGGCCAAGGGTTCCGCGCTGCGGATGCGCCTGGTGGCGGCGAAGTCGCACCCGCTGGTCGCGCAGTCGATCGGGATCGCGCCCGAGGCCCAGTCGGCGCTCGCGTTCGCCGTGAGCGCCGCGTTCACCGGGTTCGCCGGAGTGCTGCTGGGCCTGCTCGGCGGGTTCGTCAGCCCCGACCCGTTCTCGCTCAACCTCGGCATCTCGCTCATCTCCTCGTGCGTGCTCGGCGGGGTCGGCAGCGTGCTCGGCGCCGTCGTCGGCGGCGGGTACCTCGCCTGGTCGCCCACGCTGGCCTCGTCCGTCGGGCTGCCCCAGCCGGTGGTCCAGGGCCTGGTCCTGATCGCCGCACTGATCTTCCTGCCGAGCGGGGTGGTGCCGTCTCTCGGCAAGCTCGCCCGGAAGTTCGCCCGGCCGCCGCGTCCCGTCCCGGCCACCGTGCCGGAACCCGGGCCGGGGCACCGGGAACCCGCCGGGACGCCGTTGCTGACCTTGACGGACGTGTCCGTGCGCTTCGGCGGCTTGAAGGCCTTGGAGGGCGCGTCGCTCTCGGTCCGGCGGGGCGAGGTGCTCGCGGTGATCGGCCCGAACGGTGCCGGCAAGACCACGCTGATGAACGTCCTTTCCGGACTCACCGGCGGCGGCAAGGTGAGCGGTGGCGCGGAGTACGACGGCAAGCAGCTGCTCACCACCCGGGCCACCGCCCGGCGGCGGCTCGGGATCGGCCGCACCTTCCAGCACGCGGAGACGTTCGGCGAGCTGACCGTCCTGGAGAACGTCCTGTGCACGCACCGCCGGATCACGCCCCGGCACCGCCGGGTCGCCGGCGAGCTGCTCGCCCGCGTCGGCCTGACCGACGTCGCCGGCCGGTACCCGGCGGAGCTGCCGTTCGGGCTGCAGAAGCGGCTGGACCTCGCCCGGGCGATGGCCGAGGAGCCCGCGCTGCTCGTCCTGGACGAACCGTTCGGCGGCTTGGACGCCGACGAGCGCGCGACCGCGGCCCGGCAGATCGAGCGCCTGCGCGACGGCGGCGCCGCGGTGCTGGTCATCGACCACGTGCTGGACGACCTCTTCGCCGTCGCCGACCGGGTCGTCGCCTTCGACTTCGGCCGGCCGATCGGCGAAGGACCGCCGGCGGAGGTGCTGCGCGACAGCGCGGTGCAGGCGTCGTACCTCGGCACGACGACCACGCGAGCCGCGCTGCCCGCCCGCGCCGCCGGCAGCCCGGTCGTGGTCCGGCTGGCCGGCGTCGAACACCACTACGGCGGGGTCGCGGCGCTGCGCGGCATCGACCTGGACGTCCACGAGGGCGCCGTCCTCGGGATCGTCGGCGCGAACGGCGCGGGCAAGAGCACCCTCGGCCGGATCCTGCACGGCTCGCTGCGGCCGTCGGGCGGGACGCGCGAGGCGAGCGCCACCGGCGTCCGCGCGGTGCGCACCAGCCTCGTCCCGGAGGGCCGCGCCCTGTTCAAAACCCTTTCCCTGCGCGAAAACCTCGAAGTCGCCGCGTACTCCGTGGGCCTGAAAGGTGCGGCGCTGCGGGCGAAGCTCGACGAGACGGCCGAGTGGCTGCCGCCCCGGCTGCGCGACCGGCTGTCGGTCCAGGCCGCCGGGCTCAGCGGCGGCGAGCAGCAGATGCTCGCCATCGCCCGCGCCCTGATGGCCGGCCCGGACGTCCTCATCGTCGACGAACCGGCGCTCGGGCTCGCGCCGGCGCTGGTCGACGAGGTGTACGCGCGCCTCGGCGAGCTGGCCGAGGGCGGGCTGACCGTCGTCCTGCTGGAACAGCTGCTGAGCCGCGCGATGGCGACCTGCCACGACGTGGTCGTGCTGCACGAAGGAGTCGTTGCGGCGCACGGCCCGGCGGCCGATCCCGCGTTCGCGACGCGGGCCGAGTCCGCCTACTTCGGCGGCGAGCACGCGGTCGCACTGGGCGTGCGTGACGTGACGACGCTGGAGGCGTGATGCTGATCGATCCGGCCTTGTTGACCGAGACCGCGGAGCAGCGCGAACTCCGGGCCGTGACCAGGGACTTCTTCGCCACGCATGGGAGCGACGACGCGCTGGGGAAACGCATGGCCGGGGAGCTGGGGGTCCAGGGGCTCGCGATTCCCGAGGCACGCGGCGGCGCCGGGTACTCGTTCGCCGACCTGGCCGTGGTGCTGGAGGAGGCCGGACGCGCGTTGTGCGCTCCGGGGCTGTTGCCGACGGTCGTCCTCGCCGCCCACACGCTGCTGCTCTGCGGGGACGAGCGCTACCTGCCCGGCATCGCCGACGGCACCCTGAGCGCCGCTGTCGCCTTCGACGGCGACGTCCAGGCCCGCAACGGAACGCTGTCGGGTTCGGCGGACTTCGTCCTCGACGGCGCGGACGCGGACCTGGTCCTGGTCCGCGCGGGGGACCGGCTGTACGCCTGCGAGGCCGTGTCCGGAACGCCGTTGCGGGTGCTCGACGAAACTCGGCCGCAGGCGCGGCTCGAGTTCCGGGACACGCCGGCCACGCCGATCGGGACGGCGGACGTCGTGCCGCGGGTGCTCGACATCGGGCGGACCGCGCTCGCCGCCGAACAGCTCGGCGGCATCGGGCACGCCCTCGACGCCACGGTGTCCTATGTGGAGCGACGCAGGCAGTTCGGCCGTCCGATCGGGTCGTTCCAGGCGGTCAAGCACCGGCTGGCGACGCTCCTGGTGGAGTACGAGGCCGCGCGTTCGGCCGCGGCGTACGCCGTCGCCTGCGTCGCGACCGAGTCGCCGGAGCTGCCGGTGGCGGCCGCGGCGGCCGCCACGGTGTGCACCGGCGCGTACCGGCTGGCGGTCGCCGAATACGTCCAGCTGCACGGCGGAACCGGCTTCACCTGGGAGCACCCGGCCCACCGGTACGTCCGGCGCGCCCGGGCGGACGAGGTGCTGTTCGGCACGCCCCAGGACCACCGCGCGCGCCTCGCCGTCGCATTGGGACTTTAGCCACCCGGACGCCGGTTGACAGCGGCCGCGTCCGACCTATTCAATCAAACTGAAGTCAGTTCAGTTAGGAGAACGAGATGGCCGTGGAAGACGAGATCCAGTTCGAGCGCGACGGGAACGTGGCGCGGGTCTGGCTGAACCGCCCGTGGAAGAAGAACTGCGTCACCGTGCCGATCCTGGAACGGCTCGACGAGATCATCACCGAGGTCGACAAGGACCCGGACCTGCGCGTGCTGGTCCTGCGCGGCCGCGGGGGCACGTTCTGCTCCGGCTTCGACCTCGACAGCCTGCAGGCCGAGTACATCGGCAGCTCGACGGCGATGGAGGTGGCCGTCATCTCCGCGAAGATCTGCGACCGCCTGTACTCGATGAACACGCCGTCGGTCGCGGTCCTCGAGGGCTACGTGACCGCCGGCGGGTTCGAGCTGATGATCTCCTGCGACTTCGCGATCGCCTCGGACGACGCCAAGATCGGCGACTTCCACATGCGCCGCGGGCTCTTCGGCGGCGCCGGTCCGATCTACCGGGTGCCGCGGATGATCGGCATCCGCAAGACCAAGGAGCTGATGCTCACGGGCAAGCTGCTCTCCGGCGTCGAAGCCGCGGACTTCAACCTGATCAACAAGTCCGCTCCCGCGGAGCGGCTGGACGAGACGGTCGAGGAGTTCATCGGGCAGCTCACCGACAAGAGCCCGTTCCAGATGCGCATCACCAAGATGACCATCGACCGCAGCCTCGACGCCGACACGCAGTCGCTGATGGTCATGGAGCACCTCGCGGTGGGCGTGACGCTGAACTCCGACGACGCGGCCGAAGGCGTCGCCGCGTTCCTGGAGAAGCGCGAACCCAAGTGGACGGGGCGCTGAGCGATGGTTCCGACGGGGGTGACTCTGCCCGCCGAGGGCGTGCTGTGGACCTGGACCGTGCAACGGTTCGCGCCCAAGTCGCCCCCGTACGTCCCGCCCGGCGACGGCTTCCGGCCGTTCGCGCTCGGGTACGTCGAGCTGGACGGCGGCCCGCGCGTGGCCGCCGTGCTCGACGTCCCCGAGACGGGTGTCCATATCGGAATGCGCCTGCGCGTCGAAGAGACGACGGGTGTCCCGCACGCCAAGCCGGTCGAGGAGGAGCAGTGACCGACGACGTCCTGATCTGCGGCGCCGCCCGCACCCCGTTCGGGCGCTCCGGGCGGTCCGGCCGGGAGCACGCCGTCGCCGCCGCGACGGCCGCGCTGGCCGACGCGGGGATCCCGTGGTCCCGGGTCGGCGCCGCGTTCGGCGGCAGCGACGCCGCCGGGCTCGCCGACACCCTGGTCGCCGACCTCGGACTGACCGGGATTCCGTTCGTCAACGTCAAGAACGGCTGCGCCACCGGCGGCAGCGCGCTCGTCTCGGCGGTCAACGCGATCCGCGGCGGGATGGCCGACGTCGTCCTCGCGGTCGGCTTCGACAAGCACCCGCGGGGCGCGTTCGACCCGCGGCCGGAGGACTGGGGCCTCGACGACGCCTACGGGCGTGACGGCCTCATGGTGACCACGCAGTTCTTCGGCATGAAGATCCGGCGGTACGCGCACGACTTCGGCATCACGCCGCGGACGCTGGCGCTGGTGGCGGAGAAGGCGTACCGCAACGGCAGCCTGACCCCGGAAGCCTGGCGCCGCCAGGAGATCAGCGCCGACGAGGTCCTCGCCTCGGGCCTGGTCAACGACCCGCTGACCCGCTTCATGTTCTGTTCTCCGGGGGAGGGCGCGGCGGCGCTGGTCCTGTGCTCTCCTTCGGTCCCCACCCGCGACGCGGTCACGCTGCGGTCGGCGGTCGTGCGGACCCGCCGGCGTGGCTCGTTCGAGGTGTTCAGCCCGTCGATCGACGCGGGTGAGCCCACCAGCGTCAGCCGGGACGCGGCCACGGCGGCGTTCGAGGGGGCCGGCCTCGGACCGTCCGAAGTGGACGTCGCCCAGCTGCAGGACACCGAAAGCGGCGCCGAGGTCATGCACCTCGCCGAATGCGGGTTCTGCGAGGACGGCGAGCAGGAGAAGCTGATCGCCTCCGGGGCGACGGAGATCGGCGGGACGCTGCCGGTCAACACCGACGGCGGCTGCATCGCCAACGGCGAGCCGATCGGGGCGTCCGGGCTGCGGCAGGTCTACGAGGTCGTCCAGCAGCTGCGCGGCCGGGCCGGCGCGCGGCAGGTGCCGGGCGGGCCGCGGATCGGGTTCACCCACGTCTACGGCGCTCCCGGGGTCAGCGCGTGCACGGTGCTGGCCCGATGACCGGGCCGGCGGAGTTCCGTGCCGAAGCGCGCGCCTGGCTGTCCACTGTGGCCGATCCGCGGACCTCGGCGACCTGGGGGACGGGCGACGACTCGGTGGCGGTGTTCGAGAACTGGACCGAAGACGAGGAACGCGCGCACACCGCACGCGGCCAGGACTGGGAACGCACCCGGTTCGACGCGGGCTGGGGCGCGCTGGGCCGCGCGCCGGAGTCCGGCGGTCGCGGGCTGCCCGCGTTCTACGAACAGCTCTACCGGGCCGAGGAAGCCGCGTTCGACGTCCCGCGCCGCAGCGAGATCTTCCCGGTCACCCAGCACCTCGTCGCCCCCGCGATCGAGATCTGGGGCACCGAAGCGCAGAAACAGCGCTGGCTGCGGCCGATGCTGCGGACCGACGAACTGGCCTGCCAGCTGTTCTCGGAAACCGAGGCCGGGTCCGACCTGGCCGCCGTCCGGACGAAAGCGGTCCGCCGCGGCGACGAGTGGGTGCTCGACGGCCACAAGGTGTGGACGTCCGGGGCCCGCGTCGCGACGTGGGGTGTCGCGGTGTGCCGCACCGACCCCGAGGCACCCAAGCACGCCGGGATCACGGTGTTCCTGGTGCGCATGGACGCGCCGGGGGTCACCGTGCGGCCGATCCGGCAGATGACCGGCGGCGCGAGCTTCAACGAGGTCTACCTCGACGGCGTCGTCGTGCCGGACACCGACCGCCTCGGCCCGGTCGGCCAGGGCTGGAAGGTGACGCTCAGCGTGCTGGCCGCCGAGCGCCTGGATTCGGGCTCGCTCGGCCTGGACAACGCCGACCGCGCGATCGAGCTGGCCCGGCACAGTCCCCTGTCCGACGTCGAGCGGCAGCAGACCGCCGACCTGTTCGTGCGCACGCTCGTCCAGCGGCTCATCGGCCTGCGCGTCACCGCGGCGCTGGCCGCGGGGCGGGAGCCCGGGGCGGAGGCCTCGGTCGGGAAGCTCTACGCCACCGAGACGATGCGGCGGACCAGCGACCTCGTCGTGCAGCTGCTCGGGCCGCGGCTGGTCGCGGACACCGGCGAGTGGGGCACCTTCGCCTGGACCGAGCACCTGCTCGGCGCGCCCGGCTACAGCATCGCCGGCGGGTCGGACGAGATCCAGCGGACCATCCTCGCCGAGCGCGTGCTCGGCCTGCCGAAGGAGCCGTCCCGGTGAGCCTGGCCGATCAGGTCCGCGAACGCCTCGGCGGTGAGCCGGTGGTCCTGCCGGGCGGGCACTCCGGGCTGACGTACACGGTCGAGGACAAGTACGTCGTCAAAGCGGTGCCGCCGGGGCAGAAACCGGTGGGCCGCAACGACGTCCTGCGCCAGGCGCGGGTGCTTGGTGCTCTCGCGGGCTCGGCCGTGCCGGTGCCGCGCGTGATCGTCGCGGACGAGACGTGGTTCGCCATGGAGTTCGCCGCCGGCGAGGCGATCGAGCCGGTCCTCGACGAGCACACCCTCGCCCCGGAGCTGGCCCGCACCCGGATGCTCGAGGCGGCCCGTCTCCTGCGGCTGCTGCACGACGCCGGACCGGTGCCCGGCGAGCCACCCGCCACCGCCGCGGGTGAGCTGGAACGCTGGAGCCGCACCATGCACGCCGTCCCGGCCGAACTCCGGCCGGGCGCCGAGGACCTCCTGCGGCTGCTCGCCGAGAACGTGCCGGACGACCTGCCACCCGTGCTGGTGCACGGCGACTTCCGGCTCGGGAACGTGCTGTTCGCCGGAGACCGCGCCACCGCCGTCGTGGACTGGGAAATCTGGAGCACCGGCGATCCCCGCACCGACCTCGGCTGGTTCCTGCTCTTCGCCGACCACCGCAACTTCCCGGCTTTGGGCACCCCGGTGCCGGGCCTGCCGAGCGAGGCCGAACTCCTCGACGTCTACGGCGAGCCCCTGCCGGACATGGCGTGGTTCCGGGCGCTCGGGCGGATGAAGATGGCCGCGATCATGGGCCACAACCTGCGCCGCCATCGCGAAGGCAAGCACCACGACCCGGACCAGGAGCGGCTGCCGCCGACCATCGCCGCGATGATCCGGTCCGCCGCGGACATTCTGAGGAGCTGACCATGGATTTCGCGTTTTCGGCCCGCGCCACCGAACTGCAGGACCGCCTGAAGTCCTTTATGGACACGCACGTCCTCCCGGCCGAGCCGGTGTACGACCGGCAGCTCGCCGAGGCGGACGACCCCCACGCGCTGCCACCGGTCATGGTGGAACTCAAGGAGAAGGCCCGCGCCGAAGGACTGTGGAATCTCTTCCTCTCCCACGGCGGCTGGGGCGCCGGGCTGACCAACCTCGAGTACGCCCCGCTGGCCGAGCTGATGGGCCGCTCGATCATCGGCAACGAGGTGTTCAACTGCTCCGCCCCGGACACCGGAAACATGGAGCTGCTGTCCCTCTTCGGCACCGCCGAGCAGCAGGAACAGTGGCTGAAACCGTTGCTGGACGCCCGGATCCGGTCGTGCTTCGCGATGACCGAGCCCGACGTCGCCAGCTCCGACGCACGCAACATCCGCACCCGCATCACCCGCGACGGCGACCACTACGTCGTCGACGGCCGCAAGTGGTACACCTCCGGCATCCTCGATCCCGACTGCGCGCTCATCATCCTGATGGGCGTCAGCGACCCCTCCGCGCCGACCTACCGGCAGCAGAGCATGGTGCTGATCCCGCGCGACGCTCCCGGCGTCACCGTGCTGCGCGACCTGCCGATGTTCGGCTACACCGACCGCCTCGGCCACGGTGAGGTGCTGTTCGAGAACGTCCGCGTACCCGCGGCGAACCTGCTCGGCGGCGAGGGCGAGGGATTCGCGCTCGCCCAGGGGCGGCTCGGCCCCGGCCGGATGCACTACGCGATGCGCGCGGTCGGATTCGCCGAACGCGCGTTGCAGCTTTTGTGCGAGCGGACGCTCTCGCGCGTCGCGTTCGGCGGGCCGCTCGCCGACCAGGGCGTCGTGCGGGAGTGGATCGCGCGCAGCCGGATCGAAATCGAACAGCTGCGGCTGCTCGTGCTCAAGTCGGCCTGGCTGATGGACACCGTCGGCAACGCCGCCGCCCGGCTGGAAGTCGCCGCGATCAAGGTCGCCGCGCTCGACGTCGCGCACCGCGTCGTCGACCGGGCGGTGCAGGCCCACGGCGCGGCGGGGGTCAGCGACGACACCGTGCTGGCCCGGCTGTTCTCGATCACCCGCGCGCTGAAGATCGCCGACGGCCCCGACGAGGTCCACCTGCGCACGGTCGCGCGGCAGGAACTGGCCCGGTACAAGGAGAAGGCGCAATGAAGGTTCTCGACGGACAGGTCGCCGTGATCACCGGCGGTTCGCGAGGCATCGGCCTCGGCATCGCGAAGGCGTTCCGCGCCGCCGGGGCACACATCGTCATCGCGGCGCGCAAGGCCGACGGGCTCCGGGATGCCCGCGCGGAGCTGCTCCGCGGCGAAGGCACCGGGGACGTCCTGGACGTCGTCGCCAACGCCGGCGAACCCGAGCAGGCCGAGCGCTGCGTCGCCGACACGATGGTCCACTTCGGACGCGTCGACGTCCTGGTGAACAACGCGGCGACCAACCCGTACATGGGTGACCTGCTCGAGCTGGACCTGCCGCGCGCCGAGAAGACCGTTCGGGTCAACCAGTACGGCATGATCGCCTGGAGCCGCGCGGCCTGGCACGCCTGGATGAGCGAGCACGGCGGCACGATCGTCAACATCGCTTCGGTGGGCGGGCTGATCGTCGACCCGCAGATCGGCTACTACAACGCCACCAAGGCCGCGATGCTGCTGATGACCCGGCAGCTCGCCTACGAACTAGGCCCGAAGGTCCGCGTCAACGCGATCGCCCCCGGCGTGATCAAGACCGAGCTGGCCCGCGCCGTGTGGGAGGCGCGCGAGCCGGTCCTCACCGCCAAGCTGCCGCTGCGCCGGCTCGGCACCACCGAGGACGTCGGCAACGCGGCGCTGTTCCTCGCGAGCGAGGCGTCGTCGTGGATGACCGGGCAGGCCCTGGTCCTGGACGGCGGCGCGACCGCCCTCCCGATCGCCGTGGACGCCTGATGTTCTCCCTGGCCGGCAAGACGGCGGTGGTGACCGGGGCGTCGTCCGGGCTGGGTGCGCGGTTCGCGTCGGTGCTGGCGGAGGCGGGCGCGACCGTGTTCGCCGCCGCGCGCCGGGCCGACCGGCTGGCGGCTCTCGGCCCCGGTATCCACGCGGTGACCTGCGACGTCTCGGTCGCCGCGGACCGGGTGCGGCTGGCCGAGACCGCGGGCCGCATCGACGTCCTCGTCAACAACGCGGGCGTGCCGGGGGAGCAGCGCGCCGAGAAGGAGAGCGCGGACGACTTCGCCGCCGTGCTCGCGGTGAACCTGGTCGCGCCGTTCCACCTGTCCCGGCTGATGGCCGCGAGCGGCGACGGCGGCAGCATCGTCAACGTCGCGTCGATCCTCGGGCTCGTGTCGGCCGCGCCACTGGGCGGAGCGAGCTACGCCGCGTCCAAGGCCGGGCTGATCGGGCTCACCCGGGAGCTGGCCGGGCAGTGGGGTGCCGGCGGCGTCCGCGTCAACGCGCTGGCGCCGGGCTGGTTCCGCTCGGAGATGACCGAGGACCTGTTCGCCGACGAGCGTTCGCGGCGCTGGGTGGAGCGCAACACGATGCTCGGCCGCGGCGGCGACCCCGGCGAGCTCGACGGCGCGCTGCTGTTCCTCGCCTCCGACGCGTCCTCGTACTACACCGGCCAGGTCATGGTGGTCGACGGCGGCTGGACCGCGCGGTGAGCGTGCTCCTGACCGTCGAGGACGGGGTGGCGCACGTCCGGCTGACCCGCGGCCGGGGCAACCCCATCGACCTCGCGACCGCGGAGGGTCTCCTGAAAGCGGCCCGGCGGTGCGGGCCGAACGTCCGCGCGGTGCTGCTCACGGCGGCGGGCCCGGCGTTCTGCGTGGGTGGCGACCTGCGGGAGTTCGCGGCGGCCGGCGACCTCCGCGCCCACCTGGACCGGGTCACCGGCGCCCTGCACGACGCCCTCCGCGTCTTCGCGGGGCTCGACGCCCCGGTGGTCGCCGCCGTGCGGGGCGCGGTCGCGGGCGCCGGGCTCGGGCTCGTCGGGGCCGCCGACCTGGTGGTCGCCGCGGAAGACGCCACCTTCGTGGCGGCCTACACGAGGATCGGCTACACGCCCGACGCGGGCGTCACGTGGTCGCTGCCCAGGCTCGTCGGGCCGCGCCTCGCGCTCGACCTGCTGCTGACGAACCGGCGCCTGTCCGCGGCCGAGGCCCGGTTCGCCGGCCTGGTCACCAGCGTCGTCCCGGACGCGGACCGCACGGCGGCCGAGCTCGCCCGGCAGCTGGCCGGGACCGCGTCCGGTGTCACCAAGCGCCTGGTCCGGCAAGGGCTGTCGGCGTCGTTCGACCGTCAGCTGGACGACGAAGCCCGGGCCATCGCCGAGGCGGCGGTCTCCCCGGAGGGCCGCGCCGGTGTCGCGGCGTTCCTCGGCCAGGCGTTGTGACATGAATTCAGGTGAGGATTACGCTTGGGACTCGCACGGTGACGCGGACGAGAGGACAGGCCATGACGGGGGCGAGGCTCGTGGAACCCGACGAGGGGCCCCGGTCCAAGCGCGGCGCCATCCTGGCCGCGGCGATCGAGTACTTCGGCGAGACGGGCTACGAGGCCACCAAGTGGTCGGCCGTGGCCGGCCGCGTCGGGATCGGGCAGACCGCGCTCTACCACTACTTCGAGTCGAAGGCGCACTGCCTGCTGACCATCATGCGGCTGGAGCTGCAGCGTTCGCGCGACCAGTTCGTCGAAGCGACCGAGGGGGAGACCGACCCGGTGGCGGCGCTGCGGGCCGCGGTGGGCGCGGCGTTCGCGGTGTCCGAGGCCGAGATCCTCCAGATGCGGATCCTGCAGAACAACATGGTGCTGCTGGCCGGGCCCCGCGCGTCCAAGCGCGAGGAGACCGAGCGCCGGGCGGCGCGCGAGCTGGTGCAGAGCATCGAGCGCGACTGGACCCGGCTGCTGACCCAGGGCATGTCGCAGGGCGCGTTCCCGGTGCGGGACGCGCACACGCTGGCGCTGGCCCTGCTGGGGCTGATCGTCAGCGTCTGGCGGTGGTACCGGCCGACCGGGTCGACGCCGCTGGACGAGGTGCGGGAGCTCATCGAGGGCTGCTGCCTCCGCATGGTCACCGAATAATCCCGGCCGGCAGCAGCGGCCCCGGATCGGCACCGTTTTTCCGCCGACCCTCCATTTCGGATAGTTCTCCGCGTCCCTTGTCCGTCCGGGACCCGGCAGCTAAAGTCAAACTGAACTGAACTCAGGTTGCTAGGAGCAGTCATGCGCCTCCGCTCGACGCCCGTCAAAGTTGCCAGCGTCGCCGCGACCCTGATTCTCGCCGCCACAGCCTGCGCGAGCGCGAACTCGGCCGGAGCGAACGACAAAGAGATCACCATCGGAGCGTGGTACCCGCTTTCCGGCGCGGTCAGCGCCTCCGGCGTCCCGCAGCGCGCCGGCGCGGACGCCTACTTCAAGATGATCAACGACCGCGGCGGGATCAACGGCCGCAAGGTCAACTGGATCGTCAAGGACAACGCGTTCGACCCGCAGCAGACCGTCCAGATCGCCCGCGAGCTGATCGGCCAGGACAAGGTCTCGGCCATCGTCGCGGCCAACGGCACCTCGCAGGCCGAAGCCGCGTTCCCGTTCGTGCTCCAGCAGTCGAAGGTGCCGATCCTCAACGAGCTCGGCGGCCTCGACTCCTGGTACACCCCGCCGCGCCCGAACCTGTTCGGCACGCAGACCCTCTACGAGGACCAGGCCGCCGCGCTCGGCGACTGGGTCGCCAAGGACGGCCGCAAGAACGTCGTCGTGGTGCACAGCGACCCCGCCGCCTTCGTCAAGGTCGCCCAGGCCGCCCAAAGCGTCGCCAAGAAGGCCGACCCGGCGATGAACGTCGGCCTGCAGCCGGTCAAGTTCCAGTCCACCGACTACAGCCCGGTCGTCAGCCAGGTGAAGGGGAAGGCGCCGGACGCCGTCATCCTGATCCTCGCCTCGCCCGAAGCGGCCGCGTTCATGAAGGAAGCGAAGCTCCAGGGCCTCGCCGCGCCGACCTACAGCTACGCCCCGGTCGCCGCGCAGTCCACGCTCACCCTGGCCGGCGCCGCCGCCGAGGGCGCCCGTGCCGTCCAGCTCGTCAAGTCCCCCAACGACGACGACCCGGCGGTGAAGGAGTTCCGCGACGCCATGGCGAAGTACGAGCCCGGCCAGCCCGCCGACTTCATCGCGCTCTGGGGCTGGGCGGGGGCGAAGGTGTTCGCCCAGATCGCGCAGACCATCCCGGGCCCGGTGACGTCCGAAGCACTGGCGAAAGCCTACGAACAGGCCAAGAACATCGATCCCGGCGTCGCCCCCGTGATGAGCTTCGGCCCGGACCGCCACATGGGCACGCGAGACGTGCAGAAGGTCGTCGTCAAGAACGGCAAGTGGACCTCCGAAGGGGACTTCTACACCCCGCCCGCCCGCTGAACCACCGCCGACCGCTCAAGGGAGAGTGACCGTGGCGTTGCGTGAGTACCTGTCCTTCATGGACGAAGATCCGGCCAAGGCCCTCGAGCTGATGGAGCCGGACCTGCGGTTCCTGATCGCGCTGCCCTCCGGCGAGGTCGCCGGGACGTCCAAAGCGGACTTCGCCGCGTACCTCGGGAACCGGAACGCCGTGGACCGCGTGCACGAAGTCCTCCGCTACTGCGCCGACGGCGACACCGAGATGGTGTACGGCGTCGTCACCGAAGCGGGTGAACCGGTCGGCGCCTTCCACTCGGCCGCGGTCGTCTCGCCGAACGGCCTCCTGGCCCGGTACCAGTCGTTCTTCAGCACGACGTTCGCACTGGTCGACTGGCCGGAGGGAACGTGACGATGACCGAGGACTTCGACGTCGTCGTGCTCGGCGCCGGTCTGGCCGGGCTGTCCGCGGCCGTCACGGCGGCCACCGGCGGCGCGCGCACGCTGGTCGTGGAACGCGCGCCGATGATCGGGGGCTCCGCGGCGATCTCCGGCGGGTACGTCTGGGCCATCGAGGACGAGCCCGCGCTGCGCCGCGAAGACCCCGGCCCGCACCAGCGCCACGGCATGCTGGTCGTCGAGGGCTACGACGACGCGATCGCGTGGCTCTCCGGCTTCGCACCGCCCCTGACCGGGGTGGAACGGGCGCTGGCCGGGCGCGGGCACAAGTTCGACATGCCGGTGCTGCTCGCCCACCTGACCCGGGCCCTGACCGCGGCCGGCGGCCAGGTCGTCGCCGACACCCGGACCGAGACGCTGACCCGCGACGACCGCGGCTACCTGGTCGGCGTGACGACGCCGGCGGGAGAGCGGCGGATCGCCGCGCGGTCCGTCGTCCTCGCGACCGGCGGCCGGCAGGCCGACCCGGACGTCCGGGCCGCGCTCGTCGGCGGCGGGTTCGTCCCGCCACTGCGCGGCAACACCTGGTCCCGCGGCACCGGCGCGTCCCTCGCCGCCGGGCTCGGCGCGTCGGTCAACACCGCCAACACCGGCTTCTACGGCCACCTGTTCGCCGACGGCGTCGAGCCCCTCAGCCCGGTCGACCACATCGCCTTCGCGCTCTACCACAGCGACCACGGCATCCTGCTCGACCCCGCGGGCCACCGGTTCGCCGACGAGACCCGCGGCGACCACAACAACGCCATGGCCCTCGCCGCCCACGGCGGCCGCGGCCTGCTGCTGTGGTCCGAAGCCGTCCAACACGCCGCCGCCGAGACGCCGTTCATCCCCGGCAGCCCCCGCCTCGACCGCTGGGCGTTCTCCCGCGACCGCGGCGGCCACGTCGGCGTCGCCGACCACATCGACGCCCTGCCGGTGTCGTTGGACCTCGAAGCCCGCGCCCGCCTCGGCGACGGCCGCGTCTTCCACGCCGACGTCGTCCCCGCGATCACCTTCACCTTCGGCGGCGTCCAAGCCGACACCGACGGCACCGCGCTCGACACCACCGGCACCCCCCTCGAAGGCCTCTACCCGGCCGGCGCCGACCTGTCCGATGTGTATAACGAGGGTTACGGCGGCGGTCTGTGCCTCGCTGTGGTGTCCGGCCGCCGGGCCGGACGGCTGGCGGCCCGTCGAATCAGTAAGGAGGCCCACCGTGTCTGAAGCGCCGTTCCTGACGAAGTGGTTCGAGATCATGGACAGCGACACGCCGTCGCGGATCCTGGACCTCATCGACGACGACTTCACGTTCTCCATCCTGTTCTCCACCGACGGCCGCGCGACCGATTTCGCGGGTGGCCGCGAGGCGATGGAGGGCTACCTCGCCCAGCGCGAGAAGAACACGCTCACGCACCACCCCCTCGCGGTGAGCTCGACCGGGTCCGCCGAGTTCTACCTCGGCGAAGTCCGCCGCGCCGGGGAGGTCGTCGCCAACTACGTGGCCGCCGGGCAGGTCGGCGCGTCCGGGCGGCTCGAACGCCTGATCATCGGACGCTCGCCCGGCGTCCGCTTCGAGGGAGGTGCCGATGTTCACCCTGGTGCTGCTGGCCGCTAAGCCGCCGGACTGGACCCACGAGCGGTTCATCACGTGGTGGCGGACCGACCACGCCGAGCTCACCTACCGGCTGCCGGGCCTGCGGTCGTGGCGGCACACCGAGGTCGAGGCCGCGCTCGAACCGCGCTCGGAGGGCTGGGACGGCGTCTCGGTCCTCGGCTTCGACAGCGAGGAGGACCTGCGGAAGGCCTTGGCCAGCCCGGAATGGGCCGAAGCCGTGGCCCAGGTCGGCGACATGCGCGGGCGCCGGATCGCCGTCCTCGGCACCGAACGGGAGATGTTCGCCGGATGAAGGACGTCGTCCAGAGCTTCCGGAAGCGCGCCGAGCAGGCGGACTTCGTCGCCGTCGTCGACGACAGCGGTGAGCACACCGCGCGCCGGCTGCTCGCCGACGCCGAAGCCCTCGCCGAGGTCCTCGGCCCGCGTGCCACGGCGCTCGTCCAGGCCGACAACACCTGGCGCACGGTCGTCGCCGCCCTGGCCACGGGCCTGACCGGCGGTGTCCTCGCCGTGGTCAACCGGCACACGACCCGCGCCGAGTTCGCGGCGGCGTGCGACGACATCCGGCCGGACGTCGTCGTCGCCGAACCGTCCGCTGTGGACGAATGGGACTTCCCCGGCGCCGCCCGGACCGTGCTCGGCGGCTGGGTCGCCCGGTCCACTGTGGACCGGGAAGATCCGGCGCGGTGGAACGGCGGCGTGTTCATCGGCCTCACCTCCGGTTCGACCGGGCGGGCGAAGGGCGTGGTCCAGTCCGAAGCGGCGTTGCACTACGCCTGCGCCTGCACGATCGAGATCAACGGGCTCCGGCCCGGTGACGCCGTCGCGGCGATCGTGCCGCTCTCCTCGACCGCCGCGTTCTGCTTCGGCGTCTACTGCTCCCTGGTTCTCGGCGGCCCGCTGGTCCTCACCGCGAAGTGGGACCCGCCCGCGGTGCTGGCGAGGCTCGCGGAGACCGAAGCCCGCTGGACGATGTGCGTCCCGACGATGGCCCTCCAGCTGGCGGCGGCCGGGGCGGCGCCGGGCGTCCGGTCGATCACCGTCGGCGGCGGGCCGATGGACCAGCTCGCGCTGACGCGGGCCGAGACCGCGCTCGAGACGAAGATCCTGCGCGTGTTCGGGATGTCCGAATGCCTCGGCCACACCTCACCGTCTCCGGCCGAGCCCGCCGGGATCCGGCTGGGCCACGACGGCCGCCCG
Organism: Amycolatopsis camponoti; assembly: GCF_902497555.1. Taxonomy (NCBI): domain Bacteria; kingdom Bacillati; phylum Actinomycetota; class Actinomycetes; order Pseudonocardiales; family Pseudonocardiaceae; genus Amycolatopsis; species Amycolatopsis camponoti. The sequence goes on from NZ_CABVGP010000002.1 coordinate 3,155,581, forward strand.
TTCCCCGGCACCGAGGTCCGGGCCGTGTCGCCGGAAGGGGACGTGCTCGGGCCCGGCGAGACCGGACGCGCGCAGGTGCGCGGGCCGTCGCTGTTCCTCGGGTACGCCCGCCGCGGCCGCGTCGAGGCGCCGGAGCTGACCGATGACGGGTTCTTCCCGACCGGCGACCTCGTGGTGTCCGACGTGGACGGACTGATCACGATCATGGGCCGCGAGAAGGACGTCATCATCCGCGGCGGCCGCAACATCGACGTCACCGAGATCGAGCGGGCGGTCGCCGGGTACGAGCGGCTGGCGCACGCGTGCGTGGTGCCGGTCCGCGACGACGTCCTGGGGGAGCGCGTCGCGCTGCTCGCCGTCTCCCGCGACGGTTCCCCCGTCGAGCTGGCGGATGTGACCGGCTACCTGCGCGCCGCCGGGCTGTCCAAGACGAAGTGGCCGGAGTTCGTGTACCTGGTGGACGCGCTGCCGCAGACGAAGGTCGGCAAGCTCGACCGCGCGGGCGCGCGCGAGGTCGCCGAGGGCCGGCACACGGGGGTTTCATGAGTCTCGACCGCGGCAAGTGGGCCACCGGCGGGCCGGAGACGGTCGCGCCGGGCGTCCACCGGATCCCGCTGCCCCTGCCCAACGACGGGCTGCGCGCGATCAACGTCTACGCGCTCGAAGAGGCGGACGGGCTGGTCCTCATCGACGCGGGCTGGTCGATCCCGGAGTCCCTCGCGGTGCTTGCGGAGTCCCTGGCCGGGCTGGGGCACCGGCTCGACGAGATCACCGACGTCTACGTCACCCACATCCACCGCGACCACTACACGCAGGCGGCCGAGCTCCGCCACCGGTTCGGGACGCGCGTGCACCTCGGCGCGGGGGAACGGCCGGGGCTCGAGCTGCTGACCAGGTTGCGCACGGACGTCCCGGTGACCTCCCTGGACGTCCTCCGCCGCGGCGGCGCGGCCGACCTGGCCGAGCGGATGGCTTCGGCGTACGGGGAGTTCGACCCGGCCGGCTGGGAGCCGCCGGACCACTGGCTCGACGCGGGCGTGGTGGCCCTGCGGCACCCGCTGCGGGTGGTGCCGACGCCGGGCCACACGCGCGGGCACGTCGTGTACCTCGACGAACGCCGGGGGCTGCTGTTCTCCGGCGACCACGTGCTGCCGCACATCACGCCGTCGATCGGGTTCGAGCTGGGCGAGCCGGGCCTCCCGCTCGGCGACTACCTCGACTCGCTGGCCCTGATGACGGCGTTCCCGGACACCCGGCTGCTGCCCGCGCACGGCCCGGTCGCGGCGAGCACGCACACGCGCGTCGACGAATTGCTGGCCCACCACGACAAGCGGCTCGCCGAGACCGAGGACGCCCTGGCCGCCGGGGCCACGGACGGGCACGCCGTCGCCACCCGGCTGGGCTGGACCCGCCGCTCGATCCCGTTCGGCGACCTGAACGACTTCAACCGGATGCTCGCGGTCAACGAGACGGTCGCTCATCTGGATGTGCTGGTTGCGCGTGGTCGGGTTGCTGTGTTCGAAGCGGGTGGTGTGGCGCGGTATTCCCCGGTGGCGTGATCGTGGAGTGGCTTGCGGCAGGGGATGCTCGCGGTCAACGGCCGGCGACCCGATCCTGGTCAACTACAGCGCCGTCGGCCGCGACCCGGAGCTGCACGAAGACCGGCCGGAGACGTTCGACCTCGCCCGCGAGGACAAGCAGCACCTCTCGTTCGGCCACGGGCCGCACTTCTGCCTCGGCGCCGGCATCGCGCGCGCGGTCGCGACGATCGGCCTGTCCACCCTGTTCGAGCGGTTCCCGGAGCTGAACCTGGCGGTGGAGCGCGACGAGCTCCAGCCGCTGCCGACGTTCATCATGAACGGCCACCGCGCCCTCCCGGTCCGCCTGGCCGCGGCGGCTCAGGCGGCCGACGCCGCCTGACGTCCCCGTCCCGAGTGCCCCGGCGCCCCCGAGCGCCGGGGCACTTCCACGTTCCCGGCTGGACGACACGCGTACTCAGCCGGACGACACGATTCCGTTGCCGTGTCGTCCAGCCAGGTACGCGTGTCGTCCAGCGGGGTACGCGTGTCGTCCGGCTGGGGACGAGACGGTCGCTCATCTGGACGTGTTGGTGGCGCGTGGCCGGGCCGCCGTCTCTGAAGCGGGTGGGGTGGCGCGGTATTCCCCGGCGGCCTGACCGCGGGGTAGCTTGCGGCATGGCCGACGTCGAAGACCTCGCCGGGATGCTGGTGGCCATCGCGGCGGGCGATCGCGCGCTCGTCCGGGCCGCACTCGACGCCGCACCGTCGTTGGTGACCTCGCGCTTGGCGCGCCAGGACGAGTTCTTCATCGCCGAGTGCGCTGCCCAGGTCTACGAAGGTGCCACCGCGCTGCACGCCGCGGCGTTCGCCTACGACGTCGAGACCGCGCGGGAACTGGTCTCGCGCGGCGCCGCCGTCCGGGCCCGTGATCGCCGGGGCGCCGAACCCCTGCACGCGGCGGCGAGCGGGGTGCCCGGCGCACCCCACTGGAACCCGGTGAGCCAGGCGGCGGTCATCGAGTACCTCGTCGACGCGGGCGCCGATCCCGACGCCGCCGCTCTGGGCCGGGTCACGCCCCTGCACCGAGCCGTCCGGAACCGCTGCTCGGCGGCGGTCGGGGCGCTCCTGCGCGCGGGCGCGGACCCGCGCTCGCCCACCGGCCGCGGCTCGACAGCGTCCGATCTCGCACGCCGGCCGACCGGCCGCGGCGGTGCCGGGTCCGCGGCGGCCAAGCTCGAACAGCGGATCATCCTCAGCCTCCTCGGGGAAGCCACGGCCTGACGTCAGCGAGCCGTCCAGCCGCCGTCCACGTACAGCTCCGAGCCCGTCACGAAACTCGCGTCTTCGGAGGCGAGGAACGCCACCGCGCCCGCGACCTCGTCCGTGCGGCCGAGGCGGCCCAGCGGGGTGCCGTCGACCATCGCCGTGTGGCGGGGCGTGCCCTCCCACAGCTTCCGGGAGAGCGGGGTCTCGATGAACCCCGGGTGGACCGAATTGACGCGCACTCCGCGCCCGCCCCAGTGCAGGGCCGCGTTCTTGGTCATCAGCCGGACCGCGCCTTTCGCGGCGTGGTAGGAGAAGTGCGTCCCGAACCCGCCGACCGTGCCGAAGATCGACGCGATGTTGACGATCGAGCCGCCGCCCGCGCGCTCGATCGCCGCGCCCGCGTGCTTCATCCCCAGCCAGACTCCGCGCTGGCTGACCGCGATGACCTTCTCCCAGCTTTCCAGGGTTTCCGTCTCGACCGTCGCGGGCTCGCCGATGCCGGCGTTGTTCACCAGGATCGTCAGCCGGTCCAGTTGCGCCACCGTCTCCTGCCAGGCCGCTTCCGACGTGACGTCGAGGGCCAGGCCGAGCGCGTCGGGCAGCTCCGCCGCCAGGGCTTCGCACCGCGAAGCGTCGACGTCGGTGACGACGACCCGCGCGCCTTCGTCGGCCAGCCGGCGCGTGATCGCTTCGCCGATGCCGCCCGTCGCGCCGGTGACGAGCGCGACCTTCCCGGACAACCGCATGAATCCTCCTAGGTGAGCAGGGCGAGGCCGGCGTCGATCAGCCGGGGCACGGCCGGGCCGACTTCGTCGTAACCGCCGCCGACCGTCCGGCCCGCTCGGTGGCGGGCGTGGATGCCTTCGGCGATGACGGCGAGCTTGAACCAGCCGAGGGCCTGGTAGAACGGCAGTTCCGTGAGGTCGCGGCCGGACGCGCGGGCGTACTGCCCGGCGAGGTCCGCCGCGGCGGGGAAGCCGGGGTGCGCGGTCGGGACGTGCCGGACGCCGAGCACGGGCGCCACCCGCGGGTCCCAGTACACGAGCAGCAGCCCGAGGTCGGTCAGCGGATCACCGAGCGCCGCCATCTCCCAGTCGACGATCGCCGCGATCCGGCCGGGCTCGCCCGGCGCGAGGATCGTGTTGTCCCACCGGTAATCGCCGTGCACGAGTGCGGCGCCGCTCTCCGTCGGCGCGGCCTTGACGAGCCGCTCGTGCAGGTCGTCGACTGTGGACAGGGTACGCGTGGCGACCCGGTCCCACTGGCCTCGCCAGCGCCGGAGCTGGCGGCCGAGGAAGCCCTCGGGGCGGCCGAACCCGCCAAGGCCGATCTCGGCGGGGACGAGTGCGTGCAGCTTCACCAGCTCGTCGACGAGGGCTGTCGTGTACCGGCGGACGTCGATCTCCGGCAAGGCCGCGCCGTCGCGCAGCACCGGTCCGTCCACATGCGACACGACGGTGAAGGACGCCCCGAGCACGGCGGGGTCCTCGCACGAGACGACCGTGCGGGGGACCGGGACGTCGGTGGGGCCGAGCGCCGCCATCACGCGGAACTCGCGGCCGACGTCGTGCGCGGTCGGGGTCAGGGGCCCGAGCGGCGGGCGGCGCAGCACCCAGCGGTGGGTCCCGTCGGAGACGGCGTAGGTCAGGTTCGATCGGCCGCCGTGGATCAGCTCGACCGCCAGCTCGCCGCCGAACCCGGGGATCTCCCGCTCGAAGTAGTGCCGCAGGGCGTCGATGTTCATCGGAGAGCCGCGCGGGCCTTGGACGCGCGCCGGGCGATCGCCCACCGGTGCGTCTCCGACGGGCCGTCGTAGATGCGGAACGGCCGCACCTCCCGGTACAGCCGCGAAAGCGGCGCGTCCGCCGAGATCCCGAGCGCGCCGCAGATCTGGACCGCGCGGTCGACCACCCGGTGCACGACCTCGGACACGAACGTCTTGGCGATCGACGTCTCCTGGGCGCCGGGGCGCCCCTGGTCGAGCTCCCAGCAGGCCCGCCACAGCAGCGCCCGCGCCGCTTCGATGTCGATCTCGGAGTCGGCGATCAGCTGCTGCACCATGCCGAGCTCGTCGAGCGGGCGGCCGAACGCCGAGCGGACGGCGGCGCGATCGAGGGCGACGTCCCGCGCCCGGCGCGCCACGCCCAGCCAGCGCATGCAGTGGGTGAGCCGCGCGGGCCCGAGCCGCACCTGCGCGTAGGCGAAGCCGCGGTCGACTTCGCCGAGGACGGCGTCGTCCCCCACCACGCAGCCGTCGAAGAGGACTTCGCTGTGGCCGCCGAACAGGCCTTCGTCGAGGGTCGTGATGTTCCGGACGATCTTCAGGCCCGGGTTTCCGGCGTCGACGAGGAACATCGTCGCGCCGCCGGCGTCGCCGGGCACGCCGCTGGTGCGGGCCATGCAGATCGCGAACGCGGCCCCGTCGGCGCCGCTGATGAACCACTTCCGGCCGTCGATCCGCCAGCCGCCGGGCACGCGAACCGCCGTCGTGGCGAGGGCCCGGGGGTCCGAGCCGGCGCCGGGGGCCGGTTCGGTCATGGCGAAGCAGGACCGGATCTCGCCGGCGGCCAGCGGGGCGAGGTAGCGGTGCTGCTGGCGCTCGTCGGCGACTTCGGCCAGCAGGTGCATGTTCCCCTCGTCGGGCGCGGCGATGTTCAGCGCGAGCGGGCCGAGCAGGGAGTACCCGGCCGCCTCGAACACCACGGCCTGGCCGCGCAGGTCCAGCCCCGCACCGCCCCACCGCGGCGCGACGTGCGGTGCGAAGACCCCGGCGTCGCGGGCCGCCCGCTGCAGCCGCTGCCGGAGTGGCTCCGGGCCGTCGTGCAGCACGCCGTCGCAGGCCTGCTCTTCGGGAATGACGACGTCCCGGACGAACTCCCGGACGCGCTCGGCGAACCGGGCGGTGTTCTCGTCGACGGCGAAGTCGATCGGCATCGGACCTCCGTGGCTAATGACTGTTAGCCATGAGAACGCCCGCTCCGAGCAGAAGTCAAGACAATGTGGCTAATCGGCGTTAGCCTGTTGGCATGAAGGAGGAACGTCCCCATCGCCCCGGCGACGTCGCGGCCGGGCTGCCGGCCGACCGGGCCGCGGCCATCCGCCTGGCCGCGCTGCGGCTGTTCGCCGCGCAGGGTTACCGCGCGACGACGATGGCCGACATCGGCGCCGCGGTCGGCATCCGGGGGCCCAGCCTGTACAAGCACGTGTCGGGCAAGCAGGTGCTGCTCGCGGAGCTCATGCTCGGCACGATGGAGACGCTGCTCGCGATGCACGCCGAGGCGGTCGACGGCGTCACCGACGTGCCGGAACGGCTCCGCCGGGCGGTGGAGGCCCACGTCCGCTACCACGCCCGCCACCGGCTCGAAGCGTTCGTCGGCAACCGCGAGATCGGCAGCCTCGAACAACCGGCCCGCATCCTCCGCCTGCGCAGTACGTACGAGCGCGGGTTCCGCGAGCTCATCGAACGAGGGCTGGCGGAGGGCGTCTTCACGGTCCGGTCGGCGCGGCTCGCGTCGTACTCGATCCTCGACATGGGCATGGGGGTCGCGAACTGGTTCCACGACAGCGGCGAGTTCTCGGTCGACCAGCTCGCGTACCAGTACGGCGACCTGGCCCTGCGCATCGTCGGCCGGGCCGGCTAGGCGTCGCGAGGGAGCCGCCGAGAACGGGCGGTGGGCGGCTTCCTCACGCCGCCGCCCGGAGGCCGAAGCACCCGCGGCGGTCCCGGTGGTGGGCGCGACCCCCAACGACGCGCCCGCCACCGGGTCGCCCCGGCATTCCCCCTCTTTCGCCGTGCCCCTAGGGTTCCCGATGCCGTCCTCGTTTCGTCCTCGCGCCGGCATCCACGGCTTCACCTGCGCGTTCCGGAGCCCGGCGGTGGGCGCTAGCCTGGGACACGAGGGGGGATGCGATGAGGTTCCGGATTCTCGGGACGCTGGAAGTGCGGGCGTACGGGGACCGGGTCACCCTCGCGAGCCCGCGCCAGCAGCGCGCGCTCGCCGCCCTGCTGCTCAACCCCAACTCCGTCGTGCCGGTCGAGCGCATGATCGACGCGCTCTGGGAAGACGAGCCGCCGGCGACGGCCGTGAAGCAGGTGCGCAACTGCGTTTCCGCTCTGCGGAGCCGGCTCGGCGAGACCGGCGGGATGATCGTCACCGACGGTCCCGGGTACCGCCTGCAGACCGATGGCGACGACCTCGACTCGCTCCGGTTCCGCCGGCACGTCGCGGCCGCGCGGGGACTCGCCGGGCAGGCGAAGCTCGTCGACGCCGTCGAAGAGATCCGCGCCGCGCTCGCCCTCTGGCGCGGCCCCGCGCTCGACGGCCTGCGGACGACCACCCTGGCCGGCCGGGCCGCGGTGCTCGACGAACAGCGCGCCGACGCCGTGGAGCTCGGTGCCGAATGGCGGCTGCGGCTCGGCGAAACGGGTGAGGTCGTCCGTGAGCTGACCGAATTCTGCGGCGAGCACCCGATGCGCGAGCTGTCCCACCTGCTCCTGATGCGCGCTCTCGCGAAAGAAGGCCGCTACGCCGAGGCCTCGACGGTGTTCCACGGCCTGCGCCGGCGGCTGGCCGACGAGCTCGGCGTCGACCCGAACCCCGACCTGCGCCGGCTCCACGAGCAGATCCTCGCCGAGGCCACCCCGAGCGACCTCGATCCCGAGCCGGCGGAGCCGTCGCCGGAGCGCCACCACCTCGACCGCGCGGTCACCGAGCTGGCCGAAGCCGTCACGTGGCAGTGGCGCGCCGAAGCCGAGCTGCGGTCGCTGCACCGGCCGCAGCCGATCGTCCTGCGCTGGTCGGCGGTCGCGCGGCCGGGAAGGCCGGTGGCGCGCGGCGTCCTCGACGACATCGCCGAGACGTTCGCCGCGCTGCCCGTGCGGCAGCTGGTCGTGCTCGGCGACCCCGGCTCCGGCAAGTCGGTGCTCGCCCTGATGCTGACGCTGGAACTGCTGCGCACCCGCGCCCCGGGCACCCCGGTCCCGGTCCTGCTTTCGCTGGCCTCCTGGGATCCGCGCCGCGAGCACCTCGACCGGTGGCTGGCGAACCAGCTCGCCGACAACCACCCGGCGCTGCTCAACGCCCGGGAGTACGGGCCCGGCGCCCCCACCCGGCTGGTCCTCGGCGGCCACGTCGTCCCGGTCCTCGACGGCCTCGACGAGATGCCGACCGACCTGCGCGCCGCGGCGCTCGACGCACTGGACCAGACCATGGCGGTCGGCCGCTCGCTGGTGCTGACCTCCCGGTCGGCCGAGTACGAGCAGGTCACCAGCGAAGCCGGCCCGGTGCTGGGCGCCGCCACCGTGGTGCGGCTCGAACCCGTCGCCCGGCAGGAGGCGATCACCTACCTCTCCGCGCGGGGCAGCGATCGCTGGCTCCCCGTGGCCGAGCGGCTGCGCCGGGAGCCGGACACGGCCCTGGGCAAGGTGCTGCGGACGCCGTTGATGGTCGACCTCGCGCGGATCGGCTACGGCCGTCCGGGCGCGGATCCCGCGGAGCTGCTCGCGGCCGGAGACGCGGGCGCCCTCGAAGGGCAGCTGCTCGACTCGTTCGTCCCCAACGCCTACGCACAGGTGCCGCAGCCGCCGGGGCGGAACCCGAAGACCAGCCCGACCGGGCGGTACACGGCCGAGCAGGCGACCCGCTGGCTGGGCTTCCTGGCCCGGCACCTCGAGCGGGCGCGCAGCCGCGACCTGGCCTGGTGGCAGCTCTACCGGGCGGTGCCCGCCGGGACCCGGTCGGCCCTGATCGGCACGCTGATCGCGCTGTTCTTCGTCGTCACCGGCTGGGTGGACGACGGACCGGCGCTGGCCGCGATCTACGGCCTCTCGTTCGGCGGCGCCGGCTACCTGACCCACCGCTTCGGGCGCGCGTCCGAGCCGCTGCGCACCGAACTGCGCTTCGCCGGCGCCACCGGGAAGTTCGCCGGCCGCTTCGCGATCGGTGCCGTCGTGGGTGTCCTGCTCGGCCTGGGCTGGTCGCTGGCCACCGGCCTGGTCGTGGTCCTGGCCGTCGTGTTCGGATGCGTGTTCGCGGTGCACGTGTGGCTCGCGAAACCGGTCGACGCCAGCCGCGTGTCGAGCCCCGCGACGATCCTGCGCAACGAACGGACCGGGGCGATCGCGCTGTCGGTCTCGTTCCTGGTGTCGCTGGGGCTGTTCGACGGGATGGCGTTCGCGTTCACCGCGAACACGCGGTTCCTGCCGGTGCTGGACGGCCGGTACGACGTGGCGCTGGGCATCGCCGGCGGGGTGGCGGGCGCGGCGTTCGGGTGGTTCATGGCCCGCGGTGTCGCCGCCGTCTGCTACGGCCTCGCGGGCGTGATCGCCGGCGGCCAGGTGTTCCCACCGGCACCGAACTCCCTGCTGCCGATCGTGGTCGGGGTGTGCTTCGGCGGCGGCATCGGCCTGGCGGTCCTCGTGACGCGCGCGTGGGGCAACTACTTCGTCCACCACGTCTGGCTCGCCGCGACCGGCCGCCTTCCCTGGCGGCTCATGCACTTCCTCGACGACGCCCACCGCCGCGGCGTCCTCCGCCAGGCCGGCGGCGTCTACCAGTTCCGCCACGCCCGCGTCCAGGAGCGGCTGGCCGAGATCAGCCACGACGAGCAGGAGGTTCGATGACCGGCGAGGAGATCGTGCTGGGTCCGCTGCCGAAGGGGATCACGCCGGCGGGGGAAGGCAAGGTGTGGAACGTCCTCGGCCACACCTACTCCCTCAAAGCGGCGAGCGAGTCGAGCTTCGCGTTCGAGACGCTCGACCCGCCCGGCACCGGTGTCCCACCGCACGTGCACCCGACCCAGGACGAGCACATCCACATCCTCGAGGGCGTGTTCACCCTCTACCTCGACGGCGAGTGGACGACCGCCGGCCCCGGCGACACCGTGCGGATGCCGAGGGGCCTCCCGCACGCCTACTACAACCGCAGCGAAGGCATCACCCGCGGGCTGTTCTGGGTGAGCCCGGCCGGGCGGCTTGCGCAGCTCTTCGACAAGCTGCACGACCTCGAGGACCCGGCGGAGGTCGTCCGGCTGTCGGCGCTGCACGACGTCGACTTCCTGCCGCCCGGTGCGGTCGAAGGCGCCTGAGGCTGCGGTCGTGAGTGAGAAACTGGGTTAGAATACTGTTTCTCACTCACGACCCGGCCGTGGGGGAGAGGATGCCGGCCACCCCGCGGACCGTGCGGGTGCGGTAGAGGTCGGCCACCGCCAGGTCGCCGAGGCCGGCCTTGCGGATGCCGTCGACGATCGTGAAGGCCAGCAACGAGTTGCCGCCGGTGAGGAACAGGTCGTCGTCGAGGGCGATCGGGCGGCCGAGGGCACCCGCCCACAGCTCGCCGACCCGGAGCTGCAGCTCGGTCGCTTCGGCGGCGTCGGCGAGACCGAGGTCCGCCCCGGCGGCCCGGGGTTCCGGCAGGCGGGCCGGGTCGAGCTTCCCGTTGGCGTTCACCGGCAGGCCGTCCAGCTCGGTCAGCGTGTCCGGCACCAGGTATCCGGGCAGCTGCTCCCGGAGCCGCCGGTCGAGGGCGGGCAGGTCGAGCCCGGTGCCGGCGACGTAACCGTCCAGCCGTTCCGCACCCGCGCCCGTGCCGCGCGAGCGCACGACGACGGCCGCCGCGCGGACGCCCGGCTCGGCCAGCAGCACCGCGCGGATCTCGCCGAGCTCGACGCGGTGGCCGCGGATCTTGACCTGGTCGTCGAGCCGGCCCAGGTACTCCAGCTCGCCGTCGGGCAGCACGCGGCCGCGATCGCCGGTGCGGTACCAGCGCGCGCCCGGCTCGCCGAGGAACCGGGCCGCGGTCAGCTCGGGCCGCCGGTGGTAGCCGTCGACGATGCCGGCGCCGCCGAGCAGGATTTCGCCCGGCACCCCCGGGGGCACGCGGCGGCCCCGGTCGTCGACCACGTCGACCCGCCAGCCGGGCACGGCGCGCCCGACCGAACGGCTGCCCGCCGCGGCGGCCTCGCGCGTCACCGGGTGCCACGTGCACGCGACCGTCGTCTCGGTGATCCCGTACATGTTGATCACGCGGCACCGCCGCTCCGGGTACCGCCCGAACCACTTGAGCATCAGCTCCATGTCGAGCGGCTCGCCGCTGAAGATGAGCCAGCGCACGGAAAGCCGCTCGGCGCGGTCGGCGTCGACCGCCGCCAGCTGCGTGAACACCGACGGGGTCTGGTTGAGCACGGTGACGGCCTGCGCGGACAGCAGGTCGTGCAGGGCACGCGCGTCGCGGGCGGTCTCCGCGGGCACGATGACCAGCCGGCCGCCGGTGGTCAGGCAGCCGAAGATCTCCCACACCGAGAAGTCCCAGGAGTAGGTGTGGAACAACGCCCAGCTGTCGGCGCGGCCGAAGCCGAACCCGAACACCCGGGTCGCGTCGAGCAGGCTGCAGATCTGCCGGTGCGCCACCACCACGCCCTTCGGCTTCCCGGTGGAGCCCGAGGTGTAGATCAGGTACGCGCCGTCGTTCGCGGTCCCGGCCGTCAGGAACGGCTCCGCCCGGTCCGTCCACACGCCGTCGTCGACGACGAGCGTGGGCGTCCCCAGGTCGAGAGGGGAGTCCGCGAGGACGAGCGACACCTCGGCGTCTTCGGCGATCTGCCGCAGCCGGGCGGGCGGGTTCTCCGGGGCCAGCGGGACGTAGGCGGCGCCCGTCTTCAGCACGGCGAACATCGCGGCGATCAGCAGGGGCGACCGGGCGAAGCTCAGGCCGACGCGGCTGCCCGGGCCGCAGCCGCGGGCGGCGAGCCGGGCGGCGAGGACGTCGGCCGCGTGGCCCAGTTCCCGGTAGGACACCGAGCGGTCCCCGGCCGTGACGGCCGTCGCGTGCGGGTGCGCCAGTACCTGGCGCTGGATCAGCTCGTGGAGCGTGTGTTCGCCGTCGAGCCAGTCCGGGACGGCTTCGCCGGGCAGCACCGGCTCGGGGTGCTCGCCGGTGGTCAGGTCGGCGGTGCCGATCGCGGCGCCGGGCGTCCGGGCGAACAGGTCCAGCAGGACGCCAACGCCGTGCAGCAGCCAGCGCGCCGCGGTCTCGTGGACGTGCTCGCGGCGGAAGCGGCAACGCAGGCGCCGCGGATCGGCCGGGTCGAGGTCGAGCACCAGCGGGAAGTCCCCACCGGCGACGCCGATCGCCATCGGCGCCGGCCCGTCGTCGGCCGCGGCGCCGACGAAGAGCTTCGCGCGGTAACGGGAAGCGGGCAGGTCCTCGTCCACCGGGAGGATCCAGGTCCGCGGCCGGTCCGCGTCCGGAAGGGCGATCCGCGGGGTTTCGGCGGAGAACCGGGCCAGCACCGCGGCGGTGGCGGCGGCGAGTGTCCGCACGTCCGTGGCACTCCCCGCGGGGAGGGGCGCACTGACCTCGGCGGGTCCGGATCCGGCCGGGCCGAAGGACATCCAGTCGCTCATCGCGCTCCTTCCCTTGCCGTGACGGCGAACCGCGTCGCGAGCAGGTCCAGCAGCGCGCCCGGGTCCGGCAGGAAGTACATGTGCTCGCCGGGCAGCTCGGCGACGTCGAAGCTCTCGCTGGTGATCCGCTCCCAGCCGGCCAGGTCGGCGCGGGACACGAGGGGGTCGTCCGCGCCGCGGACCGCGAGCACCGGTACCGGCAGGCGGGTGCCGGCGGGGGCCAGGTACGCCTCGCGGGCCAGCAGGTCCGCGCGCAGCGGCGGCAGCAGGATCTCCCGCAGCTCGGGCTGGGCCAGCGCGGGGTGGGCGTAGCCGATCAGCCGCTCGACGGCGGCGACGAACTCCTCGCCCTCCAGCCCGCGCAGGCCGAGATCCAGCGGGGTCACCGGATCCGGTGCGCCGCTGACGACCAGCCCGGCCAACCGGAACTCGCCCGACGCCGCGATCGCGCGGGCCGTCTCGAACGCGACGGCGGCGCCCGAGCTGTGGCCGAACAGGACGATCTCCTCGCCGACCGCGGCGGTGCGCCGGATCTGCCCGAGCGCGTGCGCGGCCGCGGCGGCGACGTCCTCGTGCGGCGGGAGGCCGAACTGCTCCTCGCGGCCGGCCAGCTGCACCGGCCGGATCTCGATTTCCGCGTCGCCGGGCGGCGTCCAGGAACGGTAGACGCTCGCGCCGGCACCGGCGAAGGGACAGCAGTAGAACTTCATGCTCACCAGACCATCCTCGTACGGGGCAGCGATGCGTTTTCCGACGTTAGTGCGGACCCCGGTGGCACCTTGCCAGTGTCAGTCCCGAATTTCGCGGGACGAGCATTCTGCCAGGACGCCGACTTCTAACCTGGCCGCAGTAAACAGAATGCCCCGCAAAAGGATTGCGCCGTTTTTCCGCTGCCGTGGCCGAGTTTCGAAGGAAAGGGAATTGTCGACGTGAAGCTGCTGGAACAGCCGGCCCCGGTGGGCACCAGGTTCGAAGCGTACGGACCGAGCAAGCTCGACGAAATCCTGAAGAGGTTCCCCGTCCCGGAAGGGCTCGCGGAGACCATCCGGCTCTTCTCCCTCGTGCTGCCGTTCCGCGTGAACGAGTACGTCCTGACCGAGCTGATCGACTGGGCGAACGTCCCGGCGGACCCGATCTTCCAGCTGGTCTTCCCCCAGGACGGGATGCTGTCGAAGGAAGATGAGCACGATCTGGCCCGCGCGGCCACCGGGCCCGGCCGGCGCGCCGAGCTGCCCGCGGTGGTGCGGCGGATCCGGCAGCGCCTCAACCCGCACCCGTCGGGGCAGCTGGAGCTCAACGTGCCCACGCTGGACGGCGACGAGCTGGGCGGGCTGCAGCACAAGTACCGCCACACGGTGCTCTACTTCCCCCAGCAGGGCCAGACCTGCCACACCTACTGCACGTACTGCTTCCGCTGGGCGCAGTTCGTGGGCGAGAAGGACCTGCGGTTCGCGGTGAAGGAGGCCGACCGGCTGGTCGAGTACCTGCGGGCCCACCCGGAGGTCACCGACGTGCTGGTCACCGGCGGCGACCCGATGGTGATGTCCGCCGAGCGGCTGCGGGTGCACCTCGAGCCGCTGCTGGCGATCCCCACGGTCCGCACGATCCGGATCGGCACCAAGTCCGTCGCCTACTGGCCGCAGCGCTTCGTGACCGACGCCGACGCGGACGCCGTGCTGCGGCTCTACGAGGACGTCGTCGCCTCCGGGCGCACGCTTTCGGTGATGGCGCACTACAGCCACGAGCGCGAGCTGGCCACGGACGTCTCCCGCCAGGCGGTCAAGCGGATCCTGGCCACCGGCGCGCGGGTGTACTGCCAGTCGCCGCTGATCGCGCACGTCAACGACGACGCCGACGCGCTGGCCGGGCTCTGGAGCACCGAGCTGGCCCTGGGCGCGGTGCCGTACTACATGTTCGTCGCCCGGGACACCGGCCCGCACGACTACTTCAAGGTCCCGCTCGCCCGCGCCCACGAGCTGTTTTCCGCGGCCTACGGCCAGCTGCCCGGGCTCGCCCGCACGATCCGGGGGCCGGTGATGTCGGCGACGCCGGGCAAGGTCGTCGTCGACGGCACGGTCGAGCTCGGCGGGGAGCGCCTGTTCCAGCTGCGGTTCCTCCAGGCCCGGCGGCCGGGATTGACCGGGCGGCCGTTCTTCGCGCGGTACACACCGGAGGCCGCCTGGCTCGACGAGCTGGAGCTGCTCCCGGATACGCCGCGGGACATCGCGGAGGCGGTCCGGTCTCAGCACCTGGTGGGGGGCGGGGGTTCGGCGAGTCCGCTCCCGGTGGACCTCGGGCTGGTCGCGGACACCCGAGGAGGCGTTCGATGACCGCCGCGCACGCTGTCTCGCCCAACCTCGCGCTGGACGAGGCCGTCAACCGCCGGCATGCGGCCGGGCAGCCGCTGATCCACCTCGGGTTCGGCGAGTCCCGGCTGCCCCTGCCGGACTTCCTCGCCGAGCGGCTGCTCGCCGGAGCGCGGCGGACCGCCTACGGGCCGGTCGCCGGTGCGGAGGACAGCCGCGCGGCCGCGGCGGGCTACTTCACGCGCCGGGGCCTGCTGACCGAAGCGGAACAGATCGTGCTGGCCCCCGGGAGCAAGCCGCTGCTGCTCGCGCTGATGGCCGCGGTCGACGGCGCGGTCGTGCTGTCGCAGCCCTGCTGGGTGACCTACGCCCCGCAGGCGCGGCTGTTCGGCCGCCCGGTGCTCGAGGTGCCCATCCCGGCCGGCTGCGGCGGCGTGCCCGACCCCGACCTGCTGCCCGGCGCGCTGCGGGCCTTCCGCGCGGCCGGCGGGCGCCCCCGGATGCTGCTGCTGACGCTGCCGGACAACCCCACCGGCACCCACGCCCCGCCGGACGTCGTGCGGCGGCTGTGCGAGATCGCCGAGGCCGAAGACCTGCTGATCGTCTCCGACGAGATCTACCGCGACATCCTGCACGACCCGGCGGACCCGTACGCGAGCCCGGCCGAGTTCGCCCCGGAGCGCACGGTGGTGACGTCCGGGCTCAGCAAGAGCCTCGCGCTCGGCGGCTGGCGGATCGGGTTCGCCCGGTTCCCGGCCACCGCCGAAGGCCGGGCGCTGCGCTCGACCGTGCTGGGGCTGGCCAGCGAGATCTGGTCCACCCTGGCCGGCCCGATGCAGGAGGTCGCGTGCCTCGCGCTCGCCGAGCCGCCCGAGGTGACCGCCCACCTGCGGGCCAGCACGCGGCTGCACGGCGCCGTGGCGGACGCGGTGCACCGGATCGTCACCCAGGCGGGCGCCGTCTGCCGGCCGCCCACGGGCGGTTTCTACGTGTACCCGGACTTCGAGCCGGTGCGGGACGTGCTGGCCGCTAAGGGGATCACGGGGTCGGCGGCGCTGCAGGAGCACCTGATCGACCGGCTGGGGGTCGCGGTGCTGGGCGGTGAGCACCTGGGCGACGATCCCGGCGCGCTGCGGTTCCGCGCCGCGACGAGCATGCTGTACGGCGCCGACGACGCCGAGCGCTGGGCCGCGTTGCGGTCGCCGTCGCCGCTCACGCTGCCGCACATCGCCGAGACCCTCGAGTCGCTGCGTGCGGCGTTCACCCGCTTGACCAGCTGAATCTCATAACGAACCCGTCAAGGCCATCTTAGGGGCGTCGTCAGCCCTTAAGATGGCCTTAACGTAGGTAAAAGGGATTGTGTCTTCCGTCGATGACCGGTCTTGTCAACCGCCGGACGGGAATCGAGGAGAACATCTAAACTCGCCGACCGTACCGTTCGGTGGGTGCGGTCACCGTACGGTCACCCGCAGTGCCACAGGATTAGGTCGCACTCACCCGTTCGTGTTGACGCTGATGACCGCCCGTTCCTAGGGTGAGTCCTGACGGTGGTGCGGCCGGTACCCGGCCCCGAAGCCACCGGATCCCGCAGCGCCCGACGACGAACCGGTGGTTTTCCCATGCCCGAAATCCAGGTCCACGACTCGGTGACCGACTCCCGTTTCTCCCCCGACCGCGAAAAGGAAATCGGGGGCGAATACCAAAGAATGTTCTCGTCCTTCTTGGAGAATTCGGACGTCTCTTCGGTGATCCTCGACGACCGGCTCCGGGTGGTCGCGGCGAACCGGGAGCTGCTGGCCCTCTTCGGCCGGAGCGCGGCCGAGGTCTGCCGCGCGGATCTACCCGGCCTGCTGCACCCGTTCGTCTCCGAGCGCGTGCAACGCCGCCTCACGCGGCTGGTGCGGGAGGGGGAGCGCGGGTTCCGCGAGCGGTTCACCCCGCTGGTGCCCGCGGCGGGCGCACTGCCGGTGACCCTGATCGCCGCGGCCCTGCCCGGACGGCGCCCGGCCGCGGCGGCGGCGCTCCTGCTGTTCCTGCCGGACCGCGTCCAGCGCCGGGGAATCGACCCGGCCGGCCGCCACCGTGCGATGAGCGAGATCGAGACGCAGATCCTGCAGGGCGTCGCGGCCGGCGCGAGCACGGCGGAACTGGCCCGCCGGCTGTACCTGTCCCGGCAGGGCGTGGAGTACCACATCCACCGGATGATGCGGTTCCTCAAGGTGAAGAACCGGACGGAGCTGGTGTCCCGTGCCTATGTCGCGGGGTTGCTGGCTCCGGATGTGTGGCCGCCGCAGGTGCTGCCGGGTTTGGCGGCCGCGGGTCAGGCTGTGGCGTCGGCGCGGTAGGGCGGCGCCAGGGCCCGGGCAGCCGGCCGGTGGTCAGGCCGCCGTGCCCGCCCGGTAGATCCGCGTCCCGGCGGGAATCGCCACCGCCAGTATCGCCGCCAGTACCACGAGCGCGATCAACGTCGCGTTCCGCTGGGGGAAGCCTGCCCCCGCGGTCACCAGATCCGGGTTGCCCCACAGGCGGCGGCACGCGGCCACCACCGAGCTGACCGGGTTCCACGCGGACACCGTCGCGAGCCAGCCCGGCAGGCCGCGCAGCGGGACGAACGCGTTCGACACGAACGAACCGACCACCATGACCAACGCGGCGATCGCGCTGATCGCCTCGGCGCCGCTCGTCGTGAGCCCGATCAGCGCGCCGAGCCAGAGCATCGCGTACGCGAACAACAGCAACAGCCCGAAGCCGGCCAGGCCGGGCAGCAGTCCACTGTGGATGCGCCAGCCGATGGTGTACGCGATCGCCGTCGTGGCCCCGATTCCGGCCGCCGCCAGCGCGAGGTCCGAGAGCGTGTGGCCGAGCAGCACCGCCGAGCGGGGGATCGGCAGCGAACGGAAGCGGTCGGCGAGCCCGCCGGCCAGGTCGTCGGCGATGCCGAGGCCGCTGGTGGCCACCAGGGTCAGGCCCACCTGCGCGGCGACCCCGGCGGTCAGGTAGTCCACGTACGGTGCGCCGCCGGGCAGGGTGATCGAGCCGTCGAAGAGGAAGCCGAGCACCAGCACCAGGCTGATCGGCATGAGCAGGACACCGACGATCTTGGCCGGCGACCGGACCGTCGCGCGCAACCGGCGTCCGGTCAAGGCCGCGACGTCGCTGAGGAGCGTGTTCATACCGCCTCCGAAGTGCGAGTGAGAGCGAAGAAGACGTCGTCGAGCGACGGGCGGCGCAACGCGAACTCCTGCACGGCGATCCCGTTCGCGTGGAGTTTTCCCGCCACCGCGGCGATTCCCGCCGTTCCGTCGGGGACGGGCGCGCTCAGCTTGCCGTCGGCGACCTCGACGGATCCGGCGACCGAAGCGAGGATTTCCCGGGCTTCACCCGTGCGCGAAGGATCGGTGACGGAGACCTCCAGCCATTCGCCGCCGACATCGCGCTTGAGCTGCTCCGGGCTGCCCTCGGCGACGACCTTCCCGGCGTCGATGACGACTACGCGGTCGGCCAGCTTGTCGGCTTCTTCGAGGTACTGCGTGGTGAGCAGCACGGTGGTGCCGGCCGCCGCCTGCTCGCGGATCGCCGCCCAGAGCACGGCCCGGCTGGCCGGGTCCAGCCCGGTCGTCGGCTCGTCGAGGAAGACGACCGGCGGGCGGGAGATCAGGCAGCTCGCGAGGTCGAGCCGGCGCCGCATGCCGCCGGAGTACGTCCGGACCTGCCGGTCGCCGGCGTCGGTGAGGTCGAACTGCGCCAGCAGCTCGCGGGCGCGGGACTTCGCGGCCGAGCGTCCGATGTGGAGCAACGTGCCCAGCAGCACCAGGTTCTCCCGGCCGGTCAGCCGGTCGTCGACGGCGGCGTACTGCCCGGTCAGCCCGATCCGGGTGCGCACCTCGGCCTGCTCCCGCACCACGTCGAGCCCGGCGACGAACGCCCGCCCGGAGTCCGGGACGAGCAGGGTCGACAGGATCCGCACGGTGGTGGTCTTGCCCGCCCCGTTGCGCCCCAGCACGCCCAGCACCGTGCCCGCCGGCACGTGCAGGTCCACCCCGCGCAACGCTTGATGACTGCCGTACCGTTTGGTCAGACCTTCGGTTTCGATTGCTGCGGTCACTCCTCGGCCTTTCTCTTCCGGCGACGGCGCGGGCCCCATTCCAGCAGTGCGCCCGTTTGCCGCCCGCCAGCAGTGGTGGCGGATTGCCAGTGGCGGCGCGGCTAGCGTCATTCCGGCAAGCCACCCCAGTGCCCGGGAACCGGGTGAGAATCGGAGGGAAGAAATGCCGGAGCGGAACGAAATTCCTCCATTCGCGGTCATTTCCGGCCGGCAGGTGTCGAACGTACTGGCCGGCAACGAGAAGAAGGTCGTCGACCTCGTCGAGGCGGCCTACCGGCTGCACGGCGCCGGGAACACGGTCAACCCGCCGTCCTACTTCCTGCGGTTCCCGGACCGCCCGGACTCCCGCATCATCGCACTGCCCGCCTCGCTCGGCGGGGATGACGGGGTGGACGGTCTCAAGTGGATTTCCAGCTTCCCCGGCAACGTGAAGAACGGGATCCCGCGGGCGTCGGCGGTGCTGATCCTCAACGACCCGGCCACCGGATATCCCATAGCCTGCCTGGAAAGCTCCATCATCAGCGCCGCGCGCACCGCCGCTTCGGCCGCGCTCGCCGCGGCGGTGCTGAGCACGGTCCGCGGCCGCCCGCGCCGCGTCGGGTTCGTCGGGACCGGCCTGATCGCCCGCTTCATCCACACCTACCTGCAGGCGACCGGCTGGGAGTTCGACGAGATCGGCGTCCACGACCTGCACGCCGGATCGGCCGACGGGTTCCGCGACTACCTCGAAGGCACCGGCACCACCGCGCGGGTCACCGGCCACGGTGACGCCGAGAGCCTGATCCGCGCCAGCGACCTGGTCGTGTTCGCCACGGTCGCCGCCGAACCGTACGTCACCGACGTCGACTGGTTCGCCCACGACCCGCTGGTGCTCAACATCTCGCTGCGCGACATCGCCCCGGAGATCGTGCTGGTGTCCACCAACGTCGTCGACGACGTCGACCACTGCCTCAAGGCGAACACGTCGCCGCACCTGGCCGAGCAGCTGACCGGCGACCGGGGCTTCCTGTCCGGCACGCTGTTCGACGTGCTGACCGGCCGCCTCGAACCGCGGGCCGGCCGGCCGCTGATCTTCTCGCCGTTCGGCCTCGGAGTCCTCGATCTCGCGGTGGCGAAGTACGTGTACGACGAAACCGCGGCGGCGGGCGAGCTCCCGGTGGTCGACGGCTTCTTCCACGAGTTGGACCGGCACCGGCCCCCGGCCCGCTGACCCGGACCGCGGCGAACCCGCCCGGCCGATTCTCTCCCGCACGAATAGGGGTTGTGCGTGCCCATCATCTCGGCTCCGCAGGAATACAACGAAGACAACCTGTACGTGGATCTCCGGCCGGCCTTCGGGCAGGCCCTGTACCTCAAGTGCGAGGCGTTCAACTTCGCCGGCTCGGTGAAGCTGAAGGCGGCGCTGGAGATGATCACGAGCGCGGAGCGGCGAGGCCTGCTCACGCCCGGTTCGACGCTGGTGGAATCCTCCTCGGGCAACCTCGGGGTCGCGCTGAGCATGATCGCCGCCGACCGCGGTTACGGCTTCGTCTGCGTGACCGACGCGCGCTGCAACGAGGCGACCCGCCGGATGATGGAAGCCTTCGGCGCCCGGGTGCACGTCGTCACCGAGCCGATCCCGGACGGCGGGTTCCTCGGCGCGCGCATCGCCCACGTGCGGATGCTGTGCGCGCAGAACGGGTTCGTCTGGCTGAACCAGTACGCGAACCGGGACAACTGGATGGCGCACTACCTCACCACCGCGCCCGCCATCGCCCGGCAGTTCCCCGGCATCGACGTGCTGTTCGTCGGCGCGGGCACCACCGGGACGCTGATGGGGTGCGCCCGGTACTTCCGCACCGCCCGCCGGGCGCCGCGGATCGTGGCCGTGGACGTCGAAGGGTCGGTGACCTTCGGCCGGGCGCCCGCGCGCCGGCTGATCCCGGGGCTGGGCACCAGTGTCCGCCCGGGCATCCTGAACGAGTCCTTTGTAGACGAAGTCGTGCACGTGTCCGAGCCGGACGCGGTACGCCGCTGCCGGGAGCTGGCCGGGCGGGGCTTCCTGTTCGGCGGGTCCACCGGCACGGTCATCGCGGGCGCGCTGGCCTGGCTCGACGCGAACACCGGGACCTCGCCGGTCACGGCGGTCGCCATCGCGCCGGACTTCGGGGAGCGCTACCTCGCCACCGTCTACGACGACGCGTGGGTGCGCGAATCCTACTGGCCCGCATACGAACCGGCGTACGAAGACGGCCGGCTGTCCGAACTGAACGCCGCGCACTGACCGGGAGAACGTCAGCATGTCGCAGAACGCATCCGGAGCCGCCCTGCCGCTGTCGGCCGCGCAGCTCGAAGTCTGGTACGCCCAGCAGCTCGACCCGGGCAACCCGATCTGGAACATCGCCGAGTACTACGAGATCGACGGCCCACTGCGCGAGGACGTCTTCACCGACGCGGTGCGCCGCGCGGTGACCGAGGCGGAGTGCCTGCGGGTCCGGTTCCACGCCGAGGGCGACACCGTGCGCCAGGTCGTCGAGCCGCTGACCGGGTCGCCGCTGACGGTGCTGGACTTCGCGGCCGAGCCGGACGCGCTGGAGTGGATGCGGGCCGACGTGCGCCGGCCGGTGGACCCGGCCGACCCGGACGCGGCGTTGTACACGATGGCCCTGCTCCGGCTGGGCGAGGAGAAGCACTACTTCTACACGCGGGCACACCACGTCCTGTGGGACGGCTTCAGCGAAGCGGTGTTCGCCCGGCGCGTCGCCGTGATCTACACCGCGCTCTTGGAAGGCGGCGACCCGGCCGAAGGCGCGTTCGAGCCGCTTTCGGTCCTGCTCGCCGACGAACAGTCCTATCTGGACTCGAAGCAGGCCGAGCGCGACCGCGAGTTCTGGGCCGGCCGGCTCCCGGAGACCCCGGAGCTCACCACCGTGGCGAGCCGTCCGGTGGTCCCCGCGGACGGCTTCCTCCGCCGCGGCGCGACGCTGGACGCGACCGCCGCCGCGGCCCTGCGCGCACTGGCGTGGGAAGACCGGGCGGCGTGGCCGACGTTCGTGATCGCCGCGATGGGCGCGTACCTGCAGCGGCTGACCGGCGGCCCCGAGGTCGTCCTCTCGCTGCCGGTGACCGCCCGCACCACCGACACGACCCGCGCGATCCCCGGCATGCGCGCCAACGTGCTGCCGCTGCCCCTGGCCATCCGCCCGGCGATGACCCGCGGCGAGCTGCTCGGCCACGTCGGCAAGGAGGTCCGCCGGACGCTGAAGCACCAGCGCCACCGCGGCCGCGAAGTGCGGGGCCTGATCGGCCTGCCGCCCACCGACACCCGGCCGTTCGGGCCGGAGCTGAACGTCGCGTCCTTCGTGGAGCAGCTGCGGTTCGGCTCGTGCCCCGGCCGCACGCACAACCTGTCCACCGCGCCGAACGACGACCTCTCCATCACCGTCTACGACACCGAAGACGGCGAGCTCGGCGTCCTCTTCGACGGCAACCCGAAGCTGTACACCGAAGCCGACCTCGACCGGCTCGCCCACCGGTTCCTCGGCTACCTCCGCGACCTGGGCGGCTGGCCGGCCGACCGGCCCCTCGGCGGGATCGACGTGCTCGACCCGGCCGAGCGCGAGCTGCTGGCCCGGTGGACCGGCACCAGCGGCGCACCGGAATTCACCGGCGTCGTCGAGCGGGTCGACGCGATCGCCGCCGCCCGGCCCGACGCGGTCGCGGTGGTCGACGACGCCGGTGAGACCACCTACGCGGACCTGGGCGGCCGCGCGGCCGCCATCGCCCGGCAATTGCGGGACCGCGGGCTGGCGAAGGGCGATCGCGTCGGCATCCTCGACGGGCCCGGCTCCGGGTTCATCGCGGCGATGCTCGGCGTCTGGGCGGCGGGCGGCGCCTACGTCCCCCTCGACACGCGCGCCCCGGCCGCGCGCACGGCCCAGCTGATCGCCGAAAGCGGGGCCACGGCGGTGATCGCGGCCCCCGGGCACCGGGAGGCCGCCGCCGCGCTCGGCGTGGACCCGGTCGTGCCCGGGGGCGCCGTCGCCGGCCGCCTGCTCGACGCGGCGGTGCCCACCGAGGCCGACGACCTCGCCTACGTCCTGTTCACCTCCGGCTCCACCGGCACGCCCAAGGGTGCGATGGTCACCCACGGCGGGCTGGTCAACCACCTCCAGGCCAAGGTCGACGACCTCGGCCTGCGCGACGACGACGTCGTGGTGCAGAACGCGCCGCTGTCGTTCGACATCTCGATCTGGCAGATGATCTGCGCCCTGGTCCTCGGCGGCCGTGTGCGGGTGGTCGGCCGGGAGGTCGCCGGCGACCCGGCGGCGCTGTTCGGCGTCACCGCACTGGAGACCGTCACGATCCTCGAGGTCGTGCCCTCGCTGCTGCGGGCCGCGCTCGACTCCTGGGACGACGGTGCCCCGGTCCCGGCCCTGCCGGAGCTGCGCGAGCTGGTCGTGACCGGCGAGCCGCTGCCCCCGGACCTGTGCCGCCGCTGGTTCTCGCGGTTCGCCGGGATCCCGATGGTCAACGCCTACGGGCCGACCGAGTGCGCCGACGACGTCACGCACGCGCTGCTCACCGCCGGCAGCCCGCTCGACGGGCCGCTGGTGCCGATCGGGCACGCCGTGCGCAACACCCGGCTCTACGTGCTCGGCGACGGCCTGCGCCCGGTCCCGCCCGGCGTCCCGGGAGAGCTGTACGTCGCCGGGCACGGCGTCGGCCGCGGCTACCTGGCCGACCCCGGCCGCACCGCCACGACGTTCCTGCCGGACCCGTTCCAGCCCGGCTCGGGCGCGCGGATGTACCGCACCGGTGACGTCGTGCGCCACCGGGAAGACGGGCAGCTGGAGTTCCTCCGCCGCCGCGACCGCCAGGTCAAGATCCGCGGGCACCGCATCGAGATCGGCGAGGTCGAGGTCGCGCTGCGCGGGCTGCCCGGCGTCACCGACGCCGTGGTCGTCGTGGGCACCGACCCGGCCGGCCAGAAGCGGCTCGTCGGCTACGTCGTCGGCGACGGCGACCCCGAGCAGTGGCGAGCCGCGACGGCCGGACGTCTCCCGGCGCACCTGGTGCCGTCGGTCTTCGAAGCGCTGCCGGCGCTCCCGCTCACGCCGAACGGCAAGGTCGACCTCAAGGCGCTGCCGGAGCCTCGCGTGGACACCGGCGCCGACGTCCGCGCCCCGCGGACCGCGAACGAAGAGCTCGTCACCACGGCGTTCGCCGAGGTCCTCGACGTGGCGCGGGTCGGCGTCGACGACAGCTTCTTCGACCTCGGCGGGCACTCCCTGCTCGGCACCCGGCTGATCGGGAAGCTGCGCCGGGCCACCGGGATCGAGCTTTCCCTCAAGGACCTGTTCGGCGCCCCGAAGGCCGCCGACCTGGCCGCGCTGCTCGACGGCCCGCTCCGGCCCCGGCCCCCGCTCGAGCGCGCGGAGCGGCCGGCGCGCATCCCGCTTTCGCCCGCCCAGCAACGGTTGTGGTTCCTCGACCGGATGGAAGGCCCGAGCGGCACCTACAACGTGCCCGCGGTGACGCGGCTGTCCGGCGACCTCGACCGCGACGCCCTCGAGCAGGCGGTCTGGGACCTCATCGCCCGCCACGAGACCCTGCGCACGGTCTTCCCCGACGACGGCGGCGAACCCCGTCAGGTGGTCCTCGCCCCCGATGCCGCCCGGCCGCCGCTGGTCCTCGTCGAGACCACCGAGGACGACCTCGCCGAAGACCTGGCCGAGGCGGGCGCGCACGTCTTCGACCTGGCGACCGAGATCCCGGTGTGTCCGACGCTGTTCGAGCTGGCCGAGCGCGAGCACGTCCTGCTCGTGGTGGTGCACCACATCGCCGCCGACGGCTGGTCGGCCGCCCCGCTGGCCCGCGACCTGAGCGCCGCCTACAACGCCCGTAAGCACGGGCAGGCGCCGGACTGGACGCCCTTGGAAGTCCAGTACGCCGACTACACGAGCTGGCAGACCGAACTGCTCGGCGCCGACGACGACCCGGGCAGCCTCGCGAACGAGCAGATCGAGTACTGGCGGGCCGAGCTTGTCGGGCTGACCACCGACCTCAACCTCCCGCTCGACCGGCCGCGGCCGGAGAACCGGACGCCACAGGGGGACACGCTCCACTTCCCGCTCGACGCGGGGCTGCACGCGGGCGTCATCGAGCTGGCCAGGACGTGCGGGGCCACGCCGTTCATGGTCGTGCAGGCCGCGCTCGCGACGCTGCTGTCCCGGATCGGCGGCAGTACGGACATCGCGCTCGTCAGCCCGGTCGCCGGACGCACCGAGCCGGTGCTCGACCCGCTGGTCGGGCTGTTCCTCAACACCGTGCTGCTGCGGACCGACCTGTCCGGGGACCCGAGCTTCCGCGCGCTGCTGGCCCGGGTGCGCGAGACCGACCTCGCCGCCTACGCGCACCAGGACGTCCCGTTCGAGCGGCTGATGGAGACCGTCCGGCCGGCCCGCTCCGGCGGCGCGAAGACGATGTTCGAGGTCATCCTGACCTTCCAGAACAACGAGCGGCCCGAGGTCGCGATGGACGGGCTGACCGGCGACTTCGCGCTGGCCACGAACGGCACCGCGAAGTTCGACCTGTCGTTCGACTTCGTCGAGGACTTCGGCGCCGACGGCACCCCGGCCGGGATGACCCTCGGCCTGGAGTACAGCACCGACCTGTTCTTCGAAGACACCGTCCGCCTGCTCGGCGAGCGCTTCCTGGCCGTGCTCGCTTCGGCCGTCGCCGATCCCGGGCAGCCGCTGTCCACTGTGGACCTGCTGGCCGCGGGGGAGCGCGAGACGCTGCTCGGGGACTGGAGCAAGCGCGCGGCCGGGGTACCGGAGCTGCTGGCCGGACTGCCGGTCGCCGTTCCCGCCCGGCCGCGTGTCTACCTGCTGGACGACCACCTCCGTCTCGTCCCGCCCGGCGTGCCGGGGTGGTGGTACGTCGCGTCGGCCCGGCCGATGACGACCACGGACACAAACCCCGTCCCGCTCGCCACGACCCTGGTGCCCAGCCCGTTCGGCAAGCCCGGCACGCGGATGGCCGCGACCGGCCGCCGCGGCCGGTGGAGCCGCTACGGCGAGCCTGAGGTGCTCGAACCGGCCCAGCCGGAGACGCCCGAGCCCGAGGTCGTCGGCCCGCGCTCCCAGGAGCCGCGCAACCCGGCCGAAGAGACGCTGTGCCGGCTCTTCGCCGAGGTGCTCGGCCGCGAGAGCGTCGGCATCGACGACAACTTCTTCGAGTGCGGCGGGCATTCGCTGCTCGTCACCAAGCTGGTCGGCCGGATCGAGGCCGTCCTGCACGCCGGGCTGACCATCCGCGAGGTCTTCGAGAACCAGACACCGGCGCAGCTCGCGGCCCGCCTCGGCGACACGAGCACCCGCCCGGCGCTGACCGCGGGCCCGCGTCCCGGCCGCGTGCCGCTGTCGTTCTCGCAGCAGCGGTTGTGGTTCCTCAACCAGTTCGAGGGGCCGGGCGCCACCTACAACATCCCGATCGCCCTGCGCCTGAGCGGGAAGCTCGACGTCGAAGCGATGCGGGCCGCGCTGCGGGACCTCGTCGAGCGGCACGAGGTGCTGCGCACGGTGTACCCGCAGGTCGACGGCGAAGGCGTGCAGCTCGTGCTGGCCGCGACCGAAGCGGAGCCGGACCTGCCGGTCGTCACCACCGGTCCCGACCGGATGGACGAGGTGCTGCGCGAGGCCGCGCGCACCGCGTTCGACGTGACGCGGGACGTGCCGCTGCGCCCGACGCTGTTCGCCGTCGCCCCGGACGAGCACGTGCTCCTGCTGGTGCTGCACCACATCGCCGGCGACGGCTGGTCGGCCGCCCCGCTGGCGCGCGACCTCGCGCGGGCCTACGCCCGCCGGCTCGACGGCCTGGCCCCGGACTGGGCGGCGCTGCCGGTGCAGTACGCGGACTACGCGCTGTGGCAGCGCGACCTGCTGGGCGACGCCGGCGACCCGGAAAGCCTGCAGGCGCGCCAGCTCGCGTACTGGAGCGAAGCGCTCGACGGCCTGCCCGGCGAGCTGCCGCTGCCGGTCGACCGGCAGCGCCCGGCGACCTCGACCTACCGCGGCGACATCGTCCCCTTTACCCTCGACGCGGACCTGCACGCCCGGCTCGACCGGCTGGCCGCCGAGACGGGCTCGACGGTGTTCATGGTGCTGCAGGCCGCCGTCGCCGCGGTGCTCGGCAAGTACGGCGCGGGCGACGACATCCCGCTCGGCACCCTGGTCGCGGGCCGCACCGACGCCGCGCTGGCCGACCTGGCCGGGTTCTTCGTCAACAC
The DNA here is from genome assembly GCF_902497555.1 of Amycolatopsis camponoti. Classification (NCBI taxonomy): domain Bacteria; kingdom Bacillati; phylum Actinomycetota; class Actinomycetes; order Pseudonocardiales; family Pseudonocardiaceae; genus Amycolatopsis; species Amycolatopsis camponoti. Next base: position 3,182,453 of record NZ_CABVGP010000002.1, read on the forward strand.
GCTCGTGCTGCGCGTCGACCTCGCCGGCGACCCGGCGTTCCGGGAGCTGCTGGGCCGGGTCCGGGAGACCGACCTCGCCGGGTACGGCCACCAGGACGTCCCGTTCGAACGGCTCGTCGAGGTGCTCAACCCGCCGCGCGTGCGGGCTCGCCACCCGCTGTTCCAGGTCGCGATCACGTTGCACAGCAACGAAACCCCGCACGTGGAGCTGCCCGGCCTGACCCTGGGTGGCGAGCTGGTGCCGACCGGCACCGCCGACCTGGACCTGCACTTCGAGTTCGCCGAAGAGCGGACCGACGGCAACGCCTGCGCCGGTGTTCTTTCGCTGATCAAGTACAGCGCCGACCTCTTCGACCGCGAGACGGTGCAACGGCTGGCCGACGGGCTCGTGCGGTTCCTCGACCGCGCGCTCGCCGGGCCGGAGCTGCCGCTCAGTCAGGTCGGGGTGCTCAGCCCGGCCGAGGAACACCGGCTGCTCGTCGAGTGGAACGACACCGAGCGTCCGCTCGACTGGACCGACGTCGTCGCCCGGGTGCGCGAGTTCGCCGGGCGCTTCCCGGAGCGGATCGCGGTCGGCGACGAGCACGGCGAAACGACGTACGCGGACCTCGTCCGCCGGGCCAACGCCGTGACCACCCGGCTGCGGGACGCCGGGGCCGCGACCGGTTCGCTGGTCGCGCTGCTGGCCGAGCCGGGCGCCGGGTACGTCGCGGCGGTGCTCGGGGTCCTCGGCGCCGGCTGCGCCTACCTGCCGCTGGACGCCGCCGCGCCGGTCGTCCGGAACGCCGGCCTGCTGACCGAAAGCGCGCCGGTCGTCCTGCTGGCGGATCCGTCCCACGGGGTGCTCGCCGCCGAACTGGCCGGGGACGTCCCGGTCCTGACGCTCGACGGCGAAACCGCCGACGGCGCGCCGCTGTCCGGCGACGAGCTCGACTTGGCATACGTGCTGTACACGTCCGGGTCGACCGGCCGGCCCAAGGGCGCCATGGTGGCGCGCCGCGGCATGGCCAACCACCTGCTCGCCAAGGTCGAGGACCTCGGGCTCGGCGAGCGGGACGTGGTCGTGCACAACGCGCCGGTCACCTTCGACATCTCGGTCTGGCAGATGCTCGCGCCACTCGTCGCGGGCGGGCGGGTCCAGGTGACCGGACGTGAGTCGGCACGCGATCCCCGTGCCCTGTTCGCCACGGTGGCCGAGCACGGCGTCACCGTCCTGGAGATCGTGCCCTCCCTGCTGGCCGCCACCCTCGATGCCTGGGAGATCGAGGGTGGCGCACCGGCCCTGCCGGACCTGCGGCTGCTGGTCGTGACCGGGGAGGCGCTGCCGCCGCGATCCTGCGAACGCTGGCTCGCCCGGTTCCCCGGCGTCCCGCTGGTCAACGCCTACGGGCCCACGGAGTGCTCGGACGACGTCACGCACGCCGTGCTCACGACCGCGCCGGAGGGCTCGCGGACGCCGATCGGCTCGCCGCTGCGCAACACCGCGCTCTACGTCCTCGACGACCACCTGCGGCCGGTCCCGGCCGGGGTGCCGGGCGAGCTGTACGTCGGCGGGCTCGGCGTCGGCCGCGGTTACCTGGCCGATCCCGTGCGCACCGCCGCGACCTTCGTGCCGGACCCGTTCCGGCCGGGTACAGGGGAGCGGATGTACCGCACCGGCGACCTCGTCGTGCTGCGCGCCGACGACCGGCTGGAGTTCCTGCACCGCCGCGACGACCAGGTCAAGATCCGCGGCAACCGCATCGAGCTGGGCGAGATCGAGGCCGCGCTGCGGGCGCAGCCCGAGATTCGCGACGCGGTCGTGCAGCCCCATGGCGACGAGCTGGCCGCCTACGTCGTGCTCCACAGCGCGCTCCCCGACGACGAGCTGCGCGGACGGCTCGCCCGCGCCGTGCCCGGCTACATGGTGCCGGGGGCGTACGTCCGGCTGGAGACGCTTCCGCTGACCCCGAACGGCAAGGTCGACCGCAAGGCGCTGGTGCCGCCGAGCACCGGCGCGGCGGAACCCGGCCGGGCCCCGGAAACCGAGCGCGAACGACGGCTGCAGGCCCTCTTCGCCGAGGTGCTGCGCCGCGACGTCGGCGTGACGGACGACTTCTTCGCCCACGGCGGGCATTCGCTGCTGGCCACCCGGCTGGCCAGCCGGATCCGCACCGAGCTGGACGCCGAGGTGTCGGTCCAGGACCTCTTCGACCACCCGACGGCCGCCGGGCTCGCCGGCCGGCTGGACCGGGCACGGACCCGGGCCGCGTTGGTGGCCCGGCCGCGCCCCGGCGTGCTTCCGCTGTCGTTCGCGCAGCAGCGGCTGTGGTTCCTGAGCCGGTTCGAGGAGCAGAGCGCGGCGTACACGCTGTCCGTCGCGGTGAAGCTCACGGGACGCGTCGACACCGAGGCGCTCGCCGCCGCTTTCGACGACGTCGTCGCGCGGCACGAGAGCCTGCGGACGGTCTTCCCCGACCACGACGGCGTGCCGTACCAGGAGATCATCGAGGCGACGGGGTTGTGCACCGCCGCCGAGGTCACCGCGGGCGAGCTGGACGACGCCGTGCGCGCCACCACCCGCCGCGGGTTCGACCTGGCCGTGGAGCCGCCGGTACGGGCCACCCTGCTCAGCACCGGCGAGCGGTCGCACGTGCTGGTCGTCGTCCTGCACCACATCGCCGCCGACGGCTGGTCGTTCGGGCCGCTGACCCGCGACCTCTCCCACGCCTACGCCGAACGGCGGGCCGGGCGGGTGCCGGAGTGGGTGCCGCTGCCCGTGCAGTACGCGGACTTCGCCCTGTGGCAACGGGATCTGCTCGGTGCCGAGGACGACCCGGACAGCCTCGCCGCGCGGCAGCTGGACCACTGGCGCACCGCACTGGCCGGGCTCCCGGACCAGCTGGAGCTGCCCACCGACCACCCCCGGCCCGCCGTGGCCGACGGGCGCGGCGACCGCGTGTACTTCGAGCTGGACCCCGACCTGCGGGCCGGACTAGAACGGCTCGCCGCCGACGCCGGGGTCAGCGTGTTCATGGTGCTGCAGGCCGGGCTCGCCACGCTGCTCGCGAAACTGGGCGCCGGGGAGGACATCCCGCTGGGCACCCCGGTCGCCGGGCGCACCGACGACGCGCTGGACGACTTGGTCGGCGTCTTCCTCAACACCCTCGTGCTGCGCACCGACCTCGCCGGCGACCCGACCGTCACCGAGCTGCTCGCCCGGATCCGCGCGACCGACCTGGCCGCCTACGCCCACCAGGACCTGCCGTTCGAGCGGCTGGTCGACGTCCTCAACCCGGCCCGCTCGCAGGCCAGGACGCCGCTGTTCGGCGTGCTGCTGGTGCTGCACAACAACGCCGGGGCGAGCCTCGAACTGTCCGAAGTGGACGCCGAGGTGCTGCCGGAGGGCACCGGAACCGCGCGCTACGACCTGTCGTTCGAGTTCACCGAGCACGACGGCGGGTTCGGCGGGTTCGTCGAATACCGCACCGAGCTGTTCGAAGCCGCGACCGTGACGCGGATGGCGCACCGCCTGAGCACCGTGCTGCGGGCGATGGCGACGGACCCGGGGAAGCGGCTGGGCGCGATCGACGTGCTCGACGCCGGGGAACGCGAGCGGATCCTGGTGGCCCGCAACGACACCCCGCGCGAGCTGTCCCGGACGGCCCTGTCCGACCGGCTGCGGCAGACCGCCCGGCGGGCCTGGGACACCGTCGCGCTGGTCGCCGGCGACACCGAACTCACCTACGGCGAGCTGGACGCCCGGGCGAACGGGCTGGCCCGGCGGCTCCTCGAGCACGGCGCCGGTCCGGAGTCGGTGGTGGCGCTGCTCCTGCCGCGCTCGGCGGACCTGGTCGTCGCACTGCTCGCGGTGCTGCGGACCGGGGCCGCGTACCTGCCGATCGACCCCGGCTACCCGGCCGAGCGGGTCGCCTTCATGCTCGAAGACGCGGCTCCGGCGGTGGTCGTCACCACCCCGGGCACCGAGACGGGCAGCGCACCGCGAGTGCTGCTCGACGACGCCGTTCCGGCGGAGTCCTACCCCACTCCGCCGGACGGCGTCGTCACCCGGCCGGAAGACGCCGCGTACATCCTGTACACGTCGGGGTCCACCGGCCGCCCCAAGGGCGTCGTCGTCCCCGCCGGCGCGCTGGCGAACCTGCTGGACGACATGGTGACCCGCACCGGGATCACCGCGGCGGACCGCTTCCTGGCCGTCACCACGCCCGGGTTCGACATCGCCAACCTGGAGATCCTGGTGCCGCTGCTCGCCGGGGCGCGGCTGGTCGTCGCGGCCCGCGACGACGTCGGCGACCCGGCGGCGCTCGGCGCGCTGATCGTCCACACGGGAGCGACGATCATGCAGGCGACGCCGACGTTGTGGCAGGAGCTGGCCGAGACCGCGCCGGGCGCACTGAGCGGGCTGCGGGCGCTGATCGGCGGCGAGGCGGTCGGCCGGGCGCTGGCCGACCGGCTGGACGAGGTCACCGCGGGCGTCACCAACGTGTACGGCCCCACCGAGACGACGATCTGGTCGACCGCGGCGGACCTGACCGCCGCGCGCGGCCGCCCGGGCGCGCCGACCATCGGCGTGCCGCTGGCCAACACGCGCGTCTACGTGCTCGACGCCGGGCTGCGGCCGGTGCCGGACGGCGTCCCCGGCGAGCTGTACATCGCCGGCGCCGGGCTCGCCCGGGGCTACCTCAACCGCCCTGGCCTCACCGCGCAGCGGTTCGTCGCCGACCCGTTCGGCGCGCCGGGCACGCGGATGTACCGCACCGGCGACCTCGTGCGCTGGGGCACCGACGGGCAGCTCGACTACGTCGGCCGGACCGACCACCAGGTGAAGCTTCGTGGGTTCCGCATCGAGCTCGGCGAGATCGAGACCGCGCTCCTGGCCGTGCCGGGGGTCGGCCGGGCGACGGTGCTCGTGCGTGAGGACGTCCCGGGCGACCGGCGGCTGGCCGCGTACGTCGTCGGCGAAGGCATCGAACCGGCGGACGTGCGCGCCCGGCTGGGCCGGACGCTGCCGGACTACATGGTCCCCGCCGCGGTCGTCGTCCTGGAGCGGTTCCCGTCGACCGCCAACGGGAAGCTCGACCGCGCGGCGCTGCCCGCGCCGTCGGTCGCGGCCACCGCGGGCCACGACCGGCTGCGGACCCCGGCCGAAGACCTGCTGTGCACGGCGTTCGCCGAGATCCTCGGCGTGCCGGAGGTCGGCCTGCACGACGACTTCTTCGCCATGGGCGGCCATTCGCTGCTGGCGACGCGGCTGCTGAGCCGGGTGCGCGAGCGCGTGACCGGCGGCCTCGGCATCCGGGACCTGTTCGACCACCCCACGCCCGCGCGGCTGGCCCGGCGGATCGAGGCCGGCGCCGGCGGGACGTCCTTCGACGTCCTGCTCCCGCTGCGCCGGGAAGGGACCCGGGAGCCGCTGTTCTGCGTCCACCCGGCCGGCTGCGTCAGCTGGTCTTACCACGGGCTCGCCGCGCACCTGGCCGACCGGCCGCTGCACGGCCTGCAGGCCCGCGGGATCGTGGACGACGCCACCCTGCCCGCCGACGTCGGCGCGATGGCGGCCGACTACCTGGCGGAGATCCGGCGGGTCCGGCCGCACGGGCCCTACCACCTGCTGGGCTGGTCGTTCGGCGGCGTGGTCGCGCACGAGATCGCCTGCCTGCTGCAGGACGCGGGCGAGGAGGTCGCGCTGCTGGTGAGCCTGGACAGCGCGCCGGGCAGCGACGATCCCCTGCCGGACGACGAGGAGCTGGCGGCGATCGTGCTGCGGTTCTTCGGCTACGACGGCGACGAGGAACCCGCGCGCGGCCCCGACTTCGCCGGCCTGCGTGAGCTGTTCGCGCGGGAAGCCAACCCCCTGGGCGAACTGACCGCGGAGCAGCTGAAGCGGTGCTTCGCCGCCTGGCGCAACAACCTGAAGCTGCAGGCGGAGTTCGTGCCGCGCACCTACCGCGGCACCCTGCTGCACTTCGCCGCGGCGGCCGAGGCGGACAACCGCACCGCCGCGGCCTGGACGTCCCATGTGGACGGTGCCATCACCGTGACCGGCCTCGACGCCGGGCACGACGCCATGACCGGAGCCGAGCCGCTGCGGCGGGTCGGCGAGGCGATCGAAAAGTACCTCGCGAACGAAAGGAGCGATCGGTGACCAACCCCTTCGACGACGAGACGGGCACCTTCCACGTGGTCGTCAACGCCGAAGGCCAGCACGCCCTCTGGCCCGTTTTCGCCGACCTGCCCGAAGGGTGGGACCGCGTGCACGGCCCGGAGACCCGCGCGGCCTGCCTCGCCTACGTCGAGGAGAACTGGCGGGACCTGCGTCCGCGCAGCCTCGCCGCCAAGCACGCCGAATGACCCCCGCACCGCGAACGAAGGAAGAACGAAGATGACCAGTACCGAAACCTCCACGCGCACCGCCCGGATCAAGGAGATCGTCTGCGACGTCCTGGAGATCGACGAGGACGAGATGACCCCGACCAGCCTCTTCATCGACGACCACGGCGCCGACTCGCTGCTGGCGATCGAGATCCTCGCGTTGCTGGAGAAGGAGTTCAAGGTGACCATCGAGCAGGCCGAGCTGCCGCGGATGGTGAACCTGACCGCCGTCCACGAAGTGGTCGCAGAGAGCGCGGGCTGGTGACCGGCCACCGGGTGGTGCTCACCGGGCTCGGCGCGCTGTCGAGCATCGGCCTCGGCGCCACCGAGTTCGCGGCCGGCCTGCGGGCCGGGCGCAGCGGCGCCCGGGACATCACCGCGTTCGACACCACCGGCTTCGAGCACTCCCGCGGCTGCGAGGTGCGCGGGTTCGAACCCGGCGACTGGATCCGGAACCTGCCGGTGGAGTCGCTGGGCCGGGCCACCCGGTTCGCGGTGGCGGCGGCCCGGATGGCCCTGGACGACGCCGGCCTGGCGCCCGAGGACCTGCGGTCCCGGCGCGGGATGGTCGCGGTCGGCACCACCGACGGCGAGTCGAACGAGCTGGACGAGCTCGCCGCGGCGGGGATCGCCGGCGGGCCGGAGTCGCTGACGCCGCAGCAGGTCCGGCGGGTGCCGCCGAGCCGGCTCTCCACGGCGATCGCCCGGGAGCTGGAGCTGGGCGACGTCGAGGCGACCACCATCGCCACGGCGTGTTCGGCGGGCAACTACGCGCTCGGGTACGGCTTCGACGCGGTCAAGGCGGGCGAAGCGGAGTTCGCGCTGTGCGGCGGCGCCGACGCCATCTGCCGCAAGACCTTCGCCGGGTTCTACCGGCTGGGCACGATCGCGCCGGACAACTGCCGCCCGTTCGACGTCGGCCGCAAGGGCATCCTCACCGGCGAGGGGGCCGGCGTGCTCCTGCTGGAGACGCTGGACTCCGCGCTCGCCCGCGGCGCCCGGATCCACGCCGAGGTACTGGGGTACGGCCTGAACTGCGACGCCTACCACCAGGTGGCGCCCAACCAGGACGGCGTCGCGCAGTGCATGCGGCTGGCCCTCGAGGACGCCGGGCTCGACCCGGCCCAGGTCGACCTCGTCTCCGCGCACGGCACGGGCACGAAGGCCAACGACGTCACCGAATGCGGCGCCATCCACGACGTCTTCGGCGCCGACGCCCCGCGCACGGTGTCGCTCAAGTCCATGCTCGGCCACACCATGGGGGCGGCCAGCGCGCTCGCCGCGATCGCGGGTGCGCTGGCGATCCGCGAAGGCTTCGTGTTCCCGACCATCAACCACGTCGAGACCGACCCGGAGTGCGCGGTCGACTGCGTGCCCAACCACGCCGTCGACGCCGAGATCGACGTCGTGCAGAACAACGGGATGGCGTTCGGCGGCAACAACGCGAGCGTCGTCCTCGGCCGCTACCCGGCACTGGCCGGGTCCGGCCGCGCAGCCTAGTGAGGGAGTGAGCAGATGAGCGCAACGGCGACCGGCGCGGTGATCACCGCGTGGTCCGCGGTGTCGCCCTTCGGGATCGACCGCAAGCATTTCCTGGACGGGCTGCGCACCGGCGAGCCCGCCCGGCACACCGAGCCGGCCGAGGGCGGCGTGCCCGGCGAACGCGGCCACGCCGTCCCGGACTTCGACGTCCGGGAAGTGCTGGGCCGCAAGGGAACCCGCGCGATGGACCGGGTGACGGCACTGGCGGTCACCGCGGTGGGGCAGGTCTTCGACGCCGGGGCCGCGCCCGGCGGCACCGGGCTCGTGCTCGCCACGAGCGGGAGCACGCAGAGCATGATGGACTTCACGCGGTCGTCGCTGCTCGGGGACAAGCCCTACCACGTCGACCCGGCCCGCATGCCCAACACGGTGATGAACTGCGCCGCGGGCCGCTGCGCGATCTGGTACGGCCTCAACGGGCCGAACGTCACCCTGGCCAGCGGCCGCGTTTCGGGCTTGTCCGCGTTCCGCTACGCGACCCGGCTGATCGCCCGCGGGCGAGCGGACACGGTGCTGGTCGGTGGGGCCGAGGAGTGCTCCGGCGACCGGTCGTGGCTCGACTTCCACAGCCGCGACGGCGAACCGGCGCCCCGGCCGCTCGGCGAGGGTGCCTGCATGGTGCTGCTGGAGCGGGCCGGGTCCGCGGCCGCGGGCCGGCCGCGGGTCCTCGCGATCACCTCCCGGGTCTTCGCGGCCGACGACTCGCGCGCAGCCTTGCGAGACTGCGTGCTCGCGGCATTGGACGAAGCCGGCGTCGCCCCGGCGGCGGTGGACGTGGTCGTGCCCTCCGGGGCGGGCGGCCGGACCGGCGCGCAGGAGAGCGAAGTCCTGGACACGGTGTTCGGCGCGGGCCGGCGGCTCGACGTCGGCGCGCTGATCGGGGACACCGGTGCCGCCTCGGCGTGCTTCGGGGTGGCGGCCGCGCTCGGCGAGGCCGAGACGGGCGCGCGGGTCGCGGTGGTGACCTCGGCCGACGCCGATGGTTCCGTCGCCTGCGGTGTCTTCCGGCTGGCGGGGGACGAGCGTTGACCGGCTCGGCGAGCCCGGTCCGGGGGACGGTGGAGGTGCTGGAGAGCGGCGCGCACGCGGACGGCGGCTGGCGCTCGAAGGCCCGGTTCGGGGTCCGCGAGATCGAACCGGTCTTCGCGGGCCACTACCCGGGACTCCCGCTGTTCCCGGGCGTCTGCCTGGTCGAGTGCGTGCATCAAGGCGCGGTCGCGGCCCGGCCGCCGGGCGCCGGGGACCTGCGGCTGGCGGAACTGGGGTCCGCCCGCTTCGTCTCCGCCGTCGTCCCGGGTGACGTGCTCGAGCTGGCGCTGGACTGGAAGCGGGAGGACGGCGGCTGGCGCGTCTCGGCGAAGATCGGCACCGCGCGGGGCCGGGCGGCGACCGTCCGGCTGCACTACGCGGAGGACGCGGCGTGATCGGCGGCGCGGGCGTGCGGGAGCTGCTGCCGCACCGGTACCCGATCCTGCTGGTGGACCGGGTCGTCGAGCTGGAACCGGGGGAGCGGGTGGTCACGGTCAAGGCCGTGACCGCGAACGAGCCGTGGTACGCGACCCTCGGCGAGGACGTCACCGAGGACCAGCTCGCCTACCCGGACGTGCTGCTCGTCGAGTCCTTCGCGCAGTCGGCCGGGGTGCTCGGCGTCACCGGCGGCGCGTCCGGCGCCGGGCGGGTGACGCTGATCGGCGCGGTCGCCGGCGTCCGGTTCCACGGCAAGGTGTTCCCCGGCGACCTGGTGGAGCACCGGCTGCACGTGGTCCGCGTGTTCGACGACAGCGCGATCGTCGCCGGCGAAAGCACGGCGGACGGGCGCCCGGTGCTCAGCGTGGAGCGCATGACGCTGGCGTTCCGGCCCGAGGCGGACCTGGACACGATCGAGGACAACGGGACGGGAGAGGGATGAGCGAGGAAACGGACGCCGCCCCGCGGGTGGCCCTGGTCAGCGGCGGGTCGCGGGGGATCGGCGCGGCCGTGGTCCGGCGGCTGGCCGAGGACGGCTGGGACGTCGGGTTCTGCTATCGCTCGGACGAACGGGCGGCGACCGAGGTGGAGAAGCTGGCCGGCGAGTCCGGCGTACGCGCCCTGGGGGTGCGCGTCGACGTCGGCAGGCCGGCCGAGGTGCGGGACTGGGTGGACCGCGTCGAGGGCGAGCTGGGCCCGGTCGGGGTGGTGGTCACCTCGGCCGGGATCACCCGCGACCAGCCCCTCGCCCTGATGACCGACGACCAGTGGAACGACGTCGTCCACACGAATCTCGACGGCGTTTACCACGTCTGCCGTCCGGCGGTCTTCGCGATGATGAAACGGCGTGCGGGCTGCGTCGTGAACCTGTCGTCGGTTTCGGGGGTGTACGGGAACGCGACGCAGACGAACTATTCGGCGAGCAAGGCCGGGATCATCGGGTTCACCAAGGCGCTGGCCAAGGAGGTCGGCCGGTACGGCATCCGGGCCAACGCCGTGGCGCCGGGGATCATCGACACCGAGATGACGCGGGTGATGACGGAGTCCGCCCGCGAGAAGATGCTGAAGGCCATTCCGCTGCGGCGGTTCGGAACGGCGGACGAGGTGGCCGACCTGGTTTCCTTCCTCGCTTCGCCGCGCGCGGCCTACGTCACCGGTTCCGTTTTCCAGATCGACGGTGGAATCACCGTCTGAGTGCGAAGGAGTCCGTTCATGGCGCGCAGGAACGCGCAACCGCGGTGGTATTTCTCCCTGCGGAGCCCGTATTCGTGGTTCTGTTACCGGGAACTGCTGGAAACCGAGCCGGCGGTGCTGCACGCCGCGGAGTGGATCCCGGTCTGGGAACCGGATCCGCTCTCGGAGCGGATGCTCGCCGAGCGCGGGATCGAGCTGCCGGTGGTGCCGATGTCCCGGGCCAAGAACTTCTACATCCTGCAGGACACCCGGCGGCTCGCGAAGGAACGGGGCCTGCCGATGATCTGGCCGGTCGACCGGGCACCGGTGTGGGAGGTCGCGCACCTGGCCTACCTCGCGGCGACCGACGAGGGCATGGGGCGTCCGTTCCTCGACCGCGTCTGCGCGGCGCGCTGGGAACGCGGGGAAGACATCTCCGACCCGGCGGTGATCGGCGCGATCGCCGCGGGGCTCGGGCTCGACCCGGCCCGCTGTGCCGGGGCGGCCGGCGACGAGCGGCTGCGGGAGCGGGGGATCGACGTCCTCGCCCGGGTGGCCGACGACGGCGTCTTCGGCGTGCCGATGTTCGTCCTGGGACGCGAGAAGTTCTGGGGCACCGACCGGCTCGGCCGGTTCCTCGACGCGTGGCGGGCCCGCACCGCCACCACGCCCGCCACCACAACCGCGGAATCGGGCTCGGATGAGCGGCGGGAATTCGCCGAACTGGCCCGGGCCGTCTCGGATGGTGGACACGCGGGCGGTTGCGGATAGCCGAAAGTTGATACGGTGAGCCGAAAGTTGATAACCGGACAAAAGCCGGTGCACCGTTCAGCGGTATACGTGCGGGTGGGGTGGTTTACCGGTCGGGTGACCGGAAAGTGAAAGGCGAAAGAATTTCAAATACATTTCCTGCCCGTCCGGGACAGGCTTCTTGCCCGTGATTACCCGGCTTCCCCTGAATCGCCCGTGCAGCCCCTTGTCCGCATGACGGCCGTGTGATTTCTTGGACCTCGATCACGGACTGTCGCAGCGGACCCACCCAGCGGAGCGATCTCCGTCGTCCGGGTGGGCTCGCCGAGCGGAAACGGTAGGTGGCCCTTGTCTTCCCGGACCCCGTTCCCCCCACCGCCGGCCAGGCTGGTGGGGCGTCGGAGAGAGCTCGCCCGTTTCACCGCGAGCAGGCGGCGGGCCGAGGACGGTGACGGCCACGCGCTGCTCGTGCGCGGCCCGGCGGGGATCGGCAAGACCAGCCTCCTCGCCGCGGCGCTGCACGACGCGGCGGCGGACCTGCCGGAGCCGGGCCGGATCCTGACCGCCGCGGGGACGCGGAAGGACGCGAACACCGCCTACGGCGTCGTGCGGGACCTGTTCGCGCCCTTGGCACCGGAGGAGTCCTTGCTGCAGGGCAGCGCCCGGTTCGCCCGGCACGCGCTGAGCACGGACGCGGCGGCCTCGGCGCCCGCCGTGAGCTCCTTCGCCGTGCAGCACGGGCTGTACTGGCTGGCCGCGTCGCTCGCGACCCCGGGACCGCTCGTCCTGGTCGTCGACGACGTCCAGTGGTGCGACGAAAGTTCACTGCGCTGGCTGGAGTACCTGGTGCGCCGGGCCGGGGACCTCCCGCTGCTCGTGGTGCTGGCGCAGCGGAGCGGGACGGCGGCCGACGGTACTCTCGCCGAGATCGCGGGGGCGCACGACACGCGGACCCTCGACCTCGGCCCGCTGCCGCTCGACGCGGTGGCCGAGCTGATCCCGGAACCCCTGGCCACGCCGGACGGCCTGTTCGCCCGCACGTGCCTCGCCGAGACCGGCGGGAACCCGTTGCTGCTGCGGCGGATGCTCGGCGAGCTCTCCCGCGCGCGGACCGGCGACGAGCCGGTGTCGCTGTCGTCGGTCGCCGGTTCGGGCCGCGCCGTCCTGGCGACCTCGACCCTCGACCGGCTCTCGGCGCCCACCCGCGCCGTCGCCATGGCCGTCGCGGTGCTCGGGAACGACGAACCGGACCTGCTCGCGAAGCTCGCGGAGGTACCCGGCGCCGTCGTGTCGGCGGCCCTGGAGACGTTGCAGGCGCACGAGATTCTGCTCGACGGCACCCGGGAGTTCGTGCACGAGCTGGTCCGGGCCGCGATCCTCGACGCCGGGGGCGCCGGCGAGCCCGCGCGGTGGCGCCGCCGCGCCGCCCGGCTGCTCAGCGACGCGGGCCGGCCGGCCGAGGAGGTGGCGGGGCACCTGCTCCTGCTGCCGGAGCTCGACGAGGAGTGGATGGCCGGCATCATGCGGGAGGCGGCGAAGAGCGCCACCGGCCGCGGCGCGCCCGGCACCGCCGCGCGGTACCTGAAGCGGGCACTGGCCTTCCACCCGCACGACGTCGGCCTGCTGCTGGAGCTGGCGGCCGCGCTGGCGCCGGCGGAACCGTTCGCGGCGTTCGAGCTGCTGGAGCGGGCGCGGGTGCTGGCCACGGACGTGCGGGAGCGGGCGCGGATCGCCGTCCGGCTCGGCATGGTCGCCCTGGCCGTCCAGCGCGCGCCGGAGGCGGTGACCGTGCTGCGCGACGTCGCCGGCGAGCTGGACACCCGGCTCGGCGAACCGCGGTCCGTGGCCGACGCGGGACTGCGCACGCTCGTCGAGTCGATGGCGCTGATCACCGGGCTCGACGAGAAGGGCACGGTGCCCGCCGCGCTCGCCCGCGTCCGCGAGCAGCCCACCCCGGCCGGGGACGATCCGGCCGAGTGCCAGCTGCTCGGGATGCGGGCGGCGGCGCGGGCGCTGGAAGGCGATTCGGCGGCGACGGTGGCCGCGGAGGCGACCCGGGCGCTGCGCGTCGACCCGGCCGGGCTGGGTGGCTGGGCGGCGCTGGGGGCGGGGCTGGCGCTCCAGCTCGCCGACGAGCTGAAACCCGCGCAGGACGCGCTGGGCCGGCTGATCGAGCACGCGAGCGGCGCCGGGGACGCGTGGACGTACTGTCTCGCGCAGTGCACGCGCGCGATGTTCTGGCACTGGGCGGGCGACCTGACCGAGGCCGGGGCGGACGCGCAGGTCAGCTTCGACCTGGCCCACCAGGAGTCCTGGGGCGAGACGACCACGATGCCGCGGATCGCGCTGGCGACGGTGCTGGTCCCGCGCGGCGACGCGGCCCGTGCCGAGGAGCTGCTCGACGGCATCACCCGTCCCCGCCTCGACCGCTTCGCGCTGGAGTACCACTGGTACCTGATGGCGCGGGCCCAGGCGCGCGCGGCCCTCGGTGACTCGGACGGCGCGCTGCGGCACTTGCGTACGTGCGGCGAGAGCCTGGCCGGCGCGGGGATGGCGAACCCGGTCTTCGCGCCGTGGTGGCTGGAAGGCGCGTGCCTGCTGGCCGACCTTGGTCGCCTTTCGGAGGGCCGGGAACTGGCCGAGCACGGCCAGTCGCTGGCCGCGCGGTGGGGCACACCCCGGGCGGTGGGTATGGGTTTGCTGGCGGCCGGTGTCACGACGGACGGCGACCGGGGAGTCGAGCTGCTCACCGAGGCGGCGCGAATCTTCGAGGGCGGCCCGGGTCCGCGCGAGCACCAGCGCGCGGAGTACTCGCTGGGCCGGGCGTTGCTGGCCCGCGACGACCGCCGGGGCGCGCGAGAGCACCTGCGCCGCGCGGCCGACGGCTGCACCCGCACGGGCGACCGGCACCTGCTCGACGCGGCCCGCGCGGCCCTCCTCGCGGCGGGCGGCCGCCCGGGCCCCCAGGGAGGATCGGCCCTGGACACGCTGACCGGCAGCGAGCGCCGAGTGGCCGAGCTGGCCGCCGGCGGCGACGGCAACCGCGCGATAGCGGAGGCACTGTTCGTCACGGTGCGCACGGTGGAGATGCACTTGACGAGCGTGTACAAGAAGCTGAACGTGGGAGGCCGCGCCGATTTGGCGGCGGAGCTGAACCGGCGGGACGCCCGATGAGGGACGGCGGAAGAGGTTTCGCGGTAGCGACAGCGGAAGCCGCGTCGGCGGGCGGCGGGGGTGCTGCGGCCGCGATCCGCGCCGCCGGTCGCCGGGAGAACCTCTGTCCTAAGTGGACTCGAGCACGGCGGGCCGCGGGATGACCGTGCTCGCCGGGACCTCCGGGACCGCACTGCTCGCCGAGCGGGTCAGCGAAACCGCGCTGCTCACCGGCCTGCTCACCGACCTCGAACAAGGCCACTCCGGGATCGCCGTCGTCACCGGCCTGCCCGGCACCGGCCGCACCAGCCTGCTCTCACTGCTCGCCGCCCAGGGTGCCGGCCGGCCGATCCAAGTACTCAGCGCTCGTGGCTCGCTGACCGAGTCGGCGCTGCGGTTCGGCGTCGTCTCGCAGCTGGCCTCCGCGCTGCCCGATCGGGCGCTCGGGCGCGCCCTGGGTGAGCTGCTCGCCGCCGGGGCTCCCGGTGATCCCGGCTCTCCCGAGCTGTGGCACCCCTTCGTCGAGGCCGCCCGCCGCCGGCCCGTGCTGCTCCTGCTCGATGACGCCCACCTGATGGACGACAGCTCCAAAGCCTGGCTCGGCGCGCTGCTCCGGCGGCTGTGGCAGGTGCCGCTGCTGGTCGTCATCACGGGGGCGGGTGTCGTCCTGCCGTTCTTCGACCAGGAGACCGCGGAACCCTGGCAGCTGTCCGGGCTCAACTGGCACGCCACCCACGTCGTCCGGCTGCGCCCGCTGAGCCGGTCCGGGGTCGCCGAGGTCGTCCGCGCCCACGGGGCCGGGCCCGGTGGCGAAGACTTCGTCACCGAGCTGCACGCGGCCACCGGCGGCAACCCCGCACTGGTCCGCGTGGTGCTCGACCACTGCCGGACCGACCCGGAGCCCGGCGCGCGGCCGGACCGGCTGGCCGCGGACGCGCGCCGCGACCAGATGCTCGGGTTGCTCGGCCGGCTGCCCGACGACCTGCGGCGGCTGCTGCGCGCGTTCGTCGTCGCCGGGCACGTGCTCACCCCGGAACAGCTCGGCCCGCTCGCGGGCCGTCAGACGCTGCCGCCCGCACGGGCCTGGCGCGTGCTCGTCGGGATCGGGCTCGTGCCGGGCCGCGGGCGGTGCGCCGACCCGGGGATCGCGACCTGGGTCCTGGCCGGTATGACCCGCGCCGACCGGGCCGAGCTCTACGGAGCCGCCGCCGAACTCGCGCACCGGTGCGCTTTGCCGGAGGAGGACGTCGCCCGGCTGCTGCTCGGTGCCGGCCCGGCCGGGACCCGGTGGGCGCTCGACGCCCTCCTCGCCGCGGCGAGGAGCGTCGCCGGCCAGGCCGGGGAAGCGGCCCCGTACTACCGTCGCGCGCTGCTCGAACCGCTCGCGGACACCACCCGGGCGCAGCTCACGCTGGAGCTGGCGGCCGCCGACGGCGCGGCCCCGCACACCGGGGAGGTGCGGCTCGCCCGCGCGGCGCTGACGCCGACCGCCGGCCCGCTGCTGGGCGAACGGCTGGCCGCGGCGGACCTGCTCGTCACGCGCTGCGCCCCGGAACGGGCGGCCGGCCTGCTCAACGGGCTCGCCCCGGGGACCGCGACGCCGGATCTCGGCTCCCTGGCCGCGTTGCACTGGCTCGCCACCGATTCGCCGGACGGGGTCCCGGCACTCGGGATCCCGCCGGCGGCCTACGCCGAGGACCGCCTCGACCCCGACCGCGCGGGCGCCGCGGCCTGGCTCACCGCGACCCGGGGCACGGACCCGCGGCGGGCGCGGAAGCTGGCCAGGATCGCGCTTTCGCCGGTCCGGGGCGACACCCGCCTCTACGCGCCGAGGATCGCCGCCGCGTGGACGCTCATGGCCACCGACGACCCCCTGGAAGCGGCGGAGGCCCTCGACGGCGTGCTCGCCGACGCGCGCCGCCGGGGATCGCGGGCCGCGGCCGCGCTGGCCCTGCTCACCCGCGGCCGGCTGAGCCTGCGCCGCGGGCGCGTCCCGGCCGCCGAGGCCGACGCCGAGGCCGCGGTCGAGGGCTACCCGCTCACCCGGTGGCCGCCGCCGATGGCCCGGGCCTGGCTGGCCCTGCAGATCCTGCTCGGCCTGG
Source organism: Amycolatopsis camponoti (assembly GCF_902497555.1). Classification (NCBI taxonomy): domain Bacteria; kingdom Bacillati; phylum Actinomycetota; class Actinomycetes; order Pseudonocardiales; family Pseudonocardiaceae; genus Amycolatopsis; species Amycolatopsis camponoti. The sequence continues at coordinate 3,199,012 of NZ_CABVGP010000002.1, forward strand.
CCCGCGGCGACCGCGACGCGGCGGAGCGGGCGGCCGCGACCCCGACGCGGGGGACCGCGGCCCGCCGGGGCCGCCACCACCTGGACACGCAGCTGCTGTTCGCCCGCGGCCTGCTCGACTGGACCGGGCAGCGCCCGCGGGCCGCGCTGCACCACTTCCAGGAGTGCGGCCGGATCCTGCTGAGCCGGGGGTGGGTCAACCCGGCGCTGGTGCCCTGGCGGTCGCTCGCCGGCGTCGCCCAGCGCGACCTGGGCCACCCGGAAGCCGCGGAAGAACTGGTCACGGCCGAGTGGGAGCTGGCCAGGGCGTGGGGAACCCGGACCGCGACCGGGCTGACCCACCTGTTCGCGGGCATCGCCCTGCCCGCGGGGAGCGCGTCGTTCCGGCTCACCCGCGCCGTCGAGGCGCTGCGGGACTCGCCGGAGCGGATCTGGTACGTCACCGCGGTGCTCCGGCTCGCCGAGGCGCAGCTCGACGCCGGCCAGCCGGCCGGGGTGTCCGGCCTGCTGCACGAGGCCGGGCGCCTGGCGAAGGCCTACCGGCTCGACGCCCAGTCGGCACGGGTGCGCGAGCTGACGGCCCGGCTGGCCGCGCAGCCCCGCCCGGCGGGCTCGGCCCAGCGCGCGGATCGCAAGCGGCAGGCCCTGTCGGAGACCTCGGCGCAGGTCGTCGACATGGTGGTGCAGGGGCTGCCGAACGCGGAGATCGCGCGGCGGCTGGCGGTCGGCAAGCGGGCGGTCGAGGTGCGGCTCACCCGGATCTACCGGCACTTCGGCGTCGCCGGGCGCGCCGAGCTGCGGGCGTTGTTCGCGTTGGAGGACGGGGAGTTCGGGACGCCATGCTGATCGAGCGCGACGCCGAGCTGGCGGTGCTGGCCGACCTGCTGGACGCCGGCGGCCGGGGAACCGGCTCGCTGGCGGTGATCGGCGGACGGCTCGGCTGCGGCCGCTCGGCGCTCCTGCACGCCGCGGCCGGGCTCGCCGGGAAGAAGGGGACGCGCGTGCTGCGCGCGTCCGCCGCCCCGACCGAACGCCGCTTCCCGCACGGGGTGGCCCGGCAGCTGCTGGAACCGCTGGTGGCCGAGGGCCGGGACCTGCCGGCCGAGCTGAGCCTGGTCAGCCCGCCCGAGGCGGCGGCTCTCGCGGTGGGACGGCACGCTCTCCTGCACCGGCTGTGGGTGCTGGTCGCCGAAGTCGCCGCGGACCGGCCGGTCGCGCTGCTCGTGGACGACCTGCAGTGGTCCGACGCCGAGTCGCTGGGCTGGCTGGCCCACCTCGTCAACCGGCTGCGGGCGATGCCGCTGGTGGTCGTGGCGACCGTGCTCGACGGCGACGCCGGTGCCGACCGCCCGGTGGTCGGCGACCTGGTGCGCGCGGCGGCCGTGGTCCTGCAGCCCGGGCCGTTGTCCCCGGCGGGGACGCGGGCGTTCCTCGAACGCCACTGCGGTGAACCGGCCGGCGACCGTCTCGCCGCGGCGTGCCGCGAGGTCACCGGCGGCAGCCCGATGTTCCTGGGGGCGCTGGCGGACGCGATGCTCGCCGAGGACCTCCGCCCGGCCGACGGGCAGCTCGCCGAGGTGCTGGCGCTGCGGCCGACCGGCCCGTCCCACCATATCGCCCGCTGCCTGCGCGCCCAGCCGTCCCGGGTGGCGGAGCTGGCGCGGGCGCTGACGTCGTTCGGCGAGCCCGGCGACGCCGCGGCGCTCGGGCGGCTGAGCGGGCTGGACCCGGCGGACCTCGAAGAGGCCGCCGGAGCGTTGCGGCGCCTGGGTTTGCTGGCCGCGGACGGGGTCCGGTTCGCCGGAGCCCGGATCGCCGAAGCCGTCGCGGGCACCATGACCGTGTCCGAACAGGACGAGCTGCGGCTGCGCGCGGCCGAGGTGCTCTACACCGACGGCGCGCCCCTGGAGCGCATCGCCCGGGAACTGCTCGCGACGACCGCCGAACCGGCGCCGTGGGGGACCGAGGTGCTGCGGGGCGCGGCCGCCGCCGCGGCCGACCGGGGCGAGGCCGAGCAGGCGGCCCGGTACCTGCGGCACGCCCTGCTGTACACGACGTCCGAGCGCGGCGTGCTGCTCGCGGACCTCGTCGCGGCCGAACGCGGACGCGACCCCGGCGCCACCACCCGGCACCTCCAGCAAGCGCTTCCCCTGCTGCGGACCGCGGCCGAGCGGGCGGACCTGCTCTGCCGCGTCCCCGCCCTCGCGACCGCGCGCAGCCGCGAGGAAACCGAGCTGCTGCGCGGCACGCTCGTCGAACTGGCCGCGAACGGCGGCGAGGAGGACCTCCGGGCGCGGCTGGAAGCGCGCCTTTGGTTGCACGGGCAGGACAACGCGAGCACGTTCACGGCGGCGGCGGACCGGCTGCGCCGGCTCGGCCCGGACCCGGCACCGGCGGGGCCGGGGCAGCGCGAGCTGGTGGTCGCCCTGCTGCACGCGGCCACGCAAGCCGAGACGGTGCCGCGGCGGGCGGCCGCCGATCTCGCCCACCGGGTCCTGGGCCGGGAACCCGGCGGTCCCGCGCAGATGTTCACCGTGCTGCCGCTGGTGACCGCGGTGCTGGTGGCCGCCGACGCCACCGAAGGCCTGGAGTCGTGGTTGCTGGCGGCCGCGCAGCCCGGCGCGGACGAGCCCGGGCTGGCGGCGCTGCAGGCGTGGACGAACCAGGCGAAGCTGTGGGCCGCGACGGGCAGCCCGGTGCGGGCCAGGGACCGCGCGCTCGAGGCGCTCGAACACGCCGCGCCGGACTGGTCCGCGGTGGTCACCGACTGCGTCGTCCTGCTGGCGCGCCTGGCGATCGAGCTGCGGGACGACGAACTGGCGCTGCGGGCCCGCCAAGCCGCCGCCGACGCGCGGCTGGCACCGTGGGAGCTGTCGATGGTGCACGGCGCGGTGGCGGTGACGGCCGGGGACCTGCCCACGGCGATCGAGTACGTCGAGGACTACGGCCGTCAGGTGAGCCGGGCCGGGCGGACGAACGTGGCGTGGTACCCGTGGCGCCTGCTGGCCGCGACCCTGCACAGCCGCGCCGGCCGGCGCGGGCCCGCCGCGGAGCTGGTCGAGCGGGAGTACGAGCACGCGCAGCGCTGGGGCGCCCCGGCGGCGCTCGGCCGGGCGTTGCGGGCCCGGGCGGCACTGGCGGCCGGGCCACCGGGGATCCGGCTGCTGCACGAGTCGGTGGCGGCCCTGGCGACGTCGGGGGACCGGCTGGAGCTGGCCAAGTCGCTGATCGCCCTGGGCAGGCGCCCCGGCGTCCCCGACGCGGACGACCACCTCCGCCGCGGCCGCCGGCTGCGCTTGCTGTGCGACCTCCCCGACCCGGCGCCGGGCGAGAACCCGCCCGGCCGCGCGTTCGCGAGCGACCCGGCGTTGACGACGACCGAGCAGCGCATCGTGGAGCGCGTGGCCCGCGGCGGCCGGAACCGCGACATCGCGGCCGAGCTGGGGGTGACGACGCGAGCGGTGGAGAAGCACTTGACGAGCGCGTACCGGAAGCTGCGCATCAAGGGCCGGGCCGAGCTGGTGAGGGGTACGGCGCCGGCTCCCGACCACCACGATCTGGCGGATCCCCGCGCGGGGTGACTGGGGGTGTCGTGAGTGGGAAACAGGGTTCTGGTCCTGTTTCCCACTCACGACCCCGGGTCAGAGCAGGGCGAACTTCTGGGCCGCGGAGCTGTTGCAGTCCCAGATCTGCAGCCGCGTCCCGTTGCCCGTCGCGCCGTTCGGCGAGTCGAGGCAGCGGCCGGACTGGGGGTTGCGCAGGGAGCCGTCGGCTTGCTGGGTCCACCCCTGGCCGCCGACGCCGTTGCAGTCCCACAGCTCGACCTGGGCGCCGTTCGCCGTGCCGTTGCCGACGACGTCCAGGCACCGGCCCAGCGTCCGCAGCGCGCCGCCGGACAGGTGGAACCAGTGCTGGTCCACCGCGAACGACTGGCAGTCCCACAGCTGCACGGCCGTCCCGTTCACGCCGTGGTCGTCGCCGGCCACGTCGACGCACTTGCCGCCCGGGCCGGTGATCGGGCCGCCGCCGGTGACCGAAAACTTCTGGGCCGCCGAGCTGTTGCAGTCCCAGATCTGCAGCCGGGTGCCGTTGGCGGTGGCGCCGTTCGGCGAGTCCACGCACCGGCCGGACTGCGGGTTGCGCAGCGAGCCGTCGGCCTGCTGCACCCACTTCTGGCCGCCCACGCCGTTGCAGTCCCAGAGTTCCAGCAGCGCGCCGCCCGCCGTGCCGTTGCCGACGACGTCGAGGCACCGGCCCAAAGTGGACAGTGACGAGTCCGCGTTGTGCGCCCAGTGCTGGTCGGAGGCGTTCGCCTGGCAGTCCCACAGCTGCACGGCGGTGCCGTTGCCACCGGTGTCGTCGCCCGCGACGTCGAGGCACTTGCCGCCGGGGCCGGAAACCGTGGCCGCGTAAGGCGGTGTGCCGGTCGACCCGGCATACCCGACGGAGACCACATTGGCCTGGACGGCGTCGTCCGCCGCGTCGGTCGGGTAGCCGGCGGTCATCACGCCCTCGAAGAACGAGCCGATGGACGCGTTGCTGTTGTCGCCGCCGGTGCCGAGCACGATCGAGCCCTCCTGGTGCATCGGCGTGTACCCGCCCGAGGGCAGCGCGCCGTTGTACCAGGTGGTCAGGCCGCCGCTCTGGGAGTTGCCGCCCTTGAGCGCGAACGTGGTCTGGCCGTTGTTCTTCAGCAGCGCCGTGACGAACGGCGTCGCGTTGCCGCGGTTGGCCGTGTTGGAGCGGTTCCCTTGGAACAGCCCGTTTTCGAGGTCGCCCGCCACCCACGGGCCGATCCCGGTGCACGGCGGGAAGTAGCAGGTGGTGCCGAGGTTGACGGCGTCCATGTGGCCGTTGCCGGTGTCGGCGATCTGCGCCTCGACGTTGCCGTAGTCGAAGCAGCAGCCACCGTTGACGTGCGTGCCGCTGGCGACCATGTACATGCCTTCGGGCTGGCCGTTGACCGCGACACCCGCGCCGACGTAGTGCCGGTACCCGGTGCCGGGGGAGACGTAGACGCCGTAGACCTTGTGCCCGCCCGCGGTGACCGGCAGCGCGGACGCGATCGCGGCGACGTCCTGTCCGCCCGCGGTGCCCGGGCCTTCGACCGTGAGGTCGTTGTGGCGGGGGGACTGGTCGTAGATCACCGTGATGGTGCACGTCGTCCCGGCGCAGAAGGAGTCCTGCGCGGCGGCATTGGCGTACCCGCCGGTGGCGAGCAGGCCGATGTTCGTTTCGGCGCGGTCGGAAGCGCGCTGCACGCGGTAGAGGTTGCCGGCGTAGGCCGAATAAAGGGCACGGGTGGTGCTGTGCGCGGCGACGCACTGGGTGCCGGCGGAGCCGTAGATGTCGCACGGCAGGGAGCCGGCGGCCTGGGAGGCGGTGCTCAGGCCGAGCATCGTCGCGAGGACGAGCAGGGCCGTGGTGAGGGTGGCGAGGATTTTTCGACCGCGGGGCACGGGAACCTCACTCTCGAAGCCGCAGGCGGCGACCTGCGCGGATTTTTACAACGTTGTATTTCCGGGAGAGAAGGGGGATGCGGGAGTGCGAATGGGGATGTGGGGAGGGTATGGCCGGGTTCTCGGCCGTGTCAACCGTGCACGTGCGAATGGTCCAGTCCACTACGGTGCAAGGGTTCGAAACGGGTGCGAACCGTTTCTCACAAAAGGATTTCCCGGGCAAATCCGGCGCCGCCGCGGATCAGGTCGGCATCGCCGGGAAGGACACGGCCGCTGCCGGGCCGAGGCTGGTCGGGCGCCGGCGGCCGGGCGCGCAGCCGCGCCGCCGCCGGCCGGATCGCCAGGTACCCGCACCGGCCGGGCAACGTCGCGGACGGCGGCGGTGTCGGTCGCGCGCTCGTCGCCGGGGACTCCGGTGAACAACGCGGGCCGGCTGCCGACCCCGGCCGAGCTGACCGTCCTTCAGAGCCAGGTCACGACCTGCACCTGCGCCGGCCTCAGCCAGCGGACGCGGTCGATGTTCACGACCGGGCTGAGCTTGCCTTCCTTGTCGCTGACGCGATCGGTGTGCGCGAAGAGCTCCTCGGTGGCCGCGTCGGCCGGCCAGACGGCCACGGCGGTCGCGTCGCCGAGATCGACGGCGGGCACGCTTCCCCCGGCCACCTGGACGTCCACGGACCGCACGTCCTTCGTGGCCGGCCGGCCGACGACGTTGCGGATGGTGATCCGCGGCGGCATCCGGAGCACGAGGAACCGGTACGAGCGAGCGTCGGTTCGTTTCCACTTCGTGGCGTCGATCGGCCCGTTGACACCGTTGGTGTCGAAGCCGCCCCACTCCTTGAACTGCACCTTCTGGAAGCCGATCCGGCTGATGTCGGCGAACCGCGCGAGCGCGACCTTCTCGAAGGGTGTCGCGACCACCGACGGCGAGGGCGTGACGAGAGGGTCGATCCACACGAACTCGTACGTGGATTCGCCGAACCTCGGCGTGCTGTTCCACCGCGCTTCCGTCTCCGACCTGGTGTAGCCGCGCTGCCAGCTCAAACTTTCGAACCTCGCGCTCGCCGTGCTGCCCTCGAGCCCGGCGCCGCCGCCGCTGAACCGGAGCGCCACGAGGAAGCCCAGGGTCGGGTTCTCCTGCTGTTCTTTGGCCAGTTCCGGTTCCCTCGCCGCGAACTGCTCCTGGATCCGCCGGGCGTTGCCCCGCTCGATGAGCGAGTTCAGGGCCACGCTCGCGCCGAGGATCACCAGCGCCGCTCCGGCGCCCGCTCGCTTGGCGAGCGACGTCTGCCCGCCGCCCCCCGCGCCGGCTCCCGGCGGCGCCTGCCCACCGGCTATCGGACCGCCGCCGCCACCGGATCCGCTTACGGTCAGCGTGGCGACGCGCCGGAAGTAGCGCACGGGGATCTTCTCGACGGTGCCGAATTCGGAGTAGCTCTTTCGCGTTCCCATGTCACGGAAGTTCTTTTCGAAGTACTGCTGGTCGATCGTGAGCTCGTACTTGTAGCGGAGGTTCGCGGTGACCGGAGCACCGGTGTGGTCCGCCGCGTCCTGCTGGGAGACGCCCTGGTCGTAGTCCGTCAGGCGCGGGTAGCCGGGTGGGGAGCTGAACGTTTCCCGGTTTTCGAGGTCGCCGTAGTGGTAGAGCCGCACGGTGCCGGTGGTACCGGGGTGCCCGCCCAGCACCGGAGGCGCCGGCGGAGCTTCCGGCGGGTCGCCGTTCGGGGCGCGCTGGATGGCGAGCGCGCCCTGACGTCGCTGCTGGACGACGTGGGCGAGTTCGTGCGCGACGAGGGCGCGGCCGGCCGGGGTGCCCGGCTGGTACCGGCCCGCCGCGAACGTGATGTCGTCACCGACCGTGTACGCCGCCGCGGACATCGACCGGGCCGCCGCGTCGGCGGCCGGCCCGGTGTGGATCCGGACCGGGCCGAAGTCCGGCCCCGGGCCGGGTCCGCCCGGGGCCGACGTGACGTGGTTCGCGACGGCGGTCGCCTCCCGCTCCCCGGCGTCGCCGGGCTCGCTGACCGTCGCCGCGCCCGTCCCGGCGGAGATGCCGTCCGCCACGCCGGCGAACGACTGCTCCATGGTCCGGCGGACGTCGTCCGGCAACGGCGTCCCACCGTCGTGCACAGCGGCTACCGCGGCGTTGCCCACGGCCCTGCGCAGAGCACCCGGGTGATCCGGCGCGGACGCCCTTCGCGGCGCGCGCTCCGGTTTCGCGGCTTCCGTCGCGCGTTGCCGTTCCGCTGGTTCCCGTTGCGACGAGCCCATCGTCTCCTCCTCCGGTTCCCCGGCCGGCCTGCCGGGGCCCGCTTCCGCTCGTCGACGAGGACGGCCGCGCGACGCTGCGGCTGCCGGAGTGGCGGGAGCCGCCCTGGGTGTCACGCTGGCACGGGCCGTCGACAATCCGTCGACAGTCGTCGACCGCTCCTCGGCACCACGGCCGCGACCAGCGGCGCTCCCCGGGGCCGGACGACCCACGCAGTAGGCTGAAGCGAATGAGCGCGGCATCCGGCACGGAGCACTCGATGGTCGAAACCCGGCACCAGACCCGGCTGCTCACCCTGCTGCGGGACGAGGGCCCGATGTCACGGGTCGAGCTGGGGGAGCGGCTGGAGCTGCCGCGGGCCCGGGTCGGAGCCGAGGTGACCCGGCTGGCGGAGGTCGGGCTCGTCGAGACCGCCGGGCCGTCGGCCAGCCGCGGCGGGCGGCGTTCGACGCTGGTCCGGCTCGCGGGCGACCTGCGGGTGCTCTCGGTGGACGTCGGCGCGACGTCGGTCGGTGTGGCGGTCACCGACGCATCGTGTGAGGTGCTCGCGCACGCCGTCGAGGACTGCGACGTCCGGCAGGGGCCGCACCCGGTGCTGCGGCGGGTCGCCGAGCTCGCGGCGAAGATCCGGGACGAGGCGCCCGGCCGGCTGGTCGCGGCGGGCATCGGGCTGCCGGGGCCGGTCAGCTTCGCCGAGGGGATGGCGGTCGCGCCGCCGATCATGCCGGGCTGGGACCGGTTCAACGTGCGGGACCACCTGGGCGGGCTCTGGGGCTGCCCGGTCGCGGTGGACAACGACGTCAACGCGATGGCGCTGGGGGAGCGGCACGCGGGTGTCGCGCGGTCGACCGACGACCTGATGTTCGTCAAGATCGGCACCGGGATCGGCTGCGGCATCGTGCTCGGCGGCAAGGTGTACCGCGGGGTCGCCGGCACGGCGGGCGACATCGGGCACATCCGCCTCGACGACTTCGGCCCGACCTGCGCGTGCGGTGAGGTCGGCTGCCTGGAGGCCTACTTCGGCGGCGCCGCGCTGGCCCGCGACGGGCTGGCCCTGGCCCGCAGCGGCCGCTCGGCCCACCTCGCCGAGGTGGCCACCGAACGCGGCGCGGTCACCGCCCGCGACGTCGGCCGCGCGGCCGCGGCGGGCGACTTCGGCGCGGTCAACCTCATCCGCGACGGCGGTCGCCGGCTCGGCCAGGTCGTGGCTTCGCTGGTGAGCTTCCTCAACCCGGGCATGGTCGTGATCGGCGGCGGCGTGGCCCAGCTCGGGCACCAGCTCCTCGCCGAGGTACGCGGCGCGGTCTACCGCCGTTCGCTGCCCCTGGCCACCGGCAACCTCCCGATCGTGCTGTCCGAGCTGGGCGAGACGGCCGGCGTGATCGGGGCCGCCTGGTCCGCGACGGACCGGGCCTTCACACTCAGCAGCTGACGGCTCGTGAGTGAGAAACAGCGTTAGAACACTGTTTCTCACTCACGACCCCGCGCCGTGCTCTCACCCTCGGTCGCCGGACAACTTCCCCTCGTAATGTCGGAATCGGACAGACTTTTGCATTGCCAAACCGAAAGTCTGTCCGGTTTCGCACGTCTATCCGGGTGAAAACCGGACGTAACGCGACTACATCACCTTGACGAGTGATGCGCGCCACCCTACTTTCGCTGGCTGAGAGACAAAGTCCGTGCAGGGCGCAGCAGAAGTGAGAGGCACCGTGGCCATCACCGGAACGAGGCGCGTCGACCCGGCGAGCCCCCGTACGGCGAACCTGGCCGCGGTCCTGCGGGCGCTGCGCGCCGGCCCGCTCTCGCGCACGCAGCTCGCGGCCCGCTGCGGGATCGCGAAGTCGGCGGTTCCCGGTCTGCTCACCGAGCTCGCCGGACGCGGCCTGGTCCGGCCGGCCGGCATCCTGCCCGGCAACGGACGGCCGAGCCGACTGGTCGAACTGCACGGCGAAGACGCGTACGCGCTGGCTCTGGGCATCGAGGCCGATCGGCTCTCGGCGCTGGTCACCGACCTCTCCGGCCGGGTGCTGGCCGAGCGGGCGGAGACCGTCGACGTCGCCGCGCTCGGGCTTCAGAGAGGCATGGACGAGCTCGCCGACCTCGCTCACCGGGTGCTGCCCGGCCCACCGGTCGGGGTCGCGATCTCGGTGCCCGGGCTGGTCGACTCGGCCGCGGCCGTGCTGCGGCTGGCCCCGGCCCTGCGCTGGCGCGATGCCGAGATCGCCGGCCTGATGGCAGCGCGGCTGAACCTCCCGGCCGACGCCATCGCCGTGGACAACGACGCCAACCTCGGCGCGCTCGCCGAGACGGCCGCCGGCGCCGGCGACCTGTTCTACCTCGGCGGCGGTACCGCGGTCGGCGGTGGGCTCGTCTCCGGCGGCGCCATCCTCCGCGGCGCGCGCGGGTTCGCGGGCGAGGTCGGGCACATCGCCGTCGACCCGTCCGGCGAACGCTGCTCGTGCGGCCGGACCGGCTGCCTCGAAACGAAGGCGAACCTGGCGGCCGTCCTGCGGGCGGCGGCACCCCCGGGCGATCCGCTGCACGATCCCGCCCTCGGCGTCGAAGGCCGGGTCGCCCAGCTGAAGCACCGCGTCCGGCAAGGGGACCAGCGCGCGGCCACCGCGGTCCACGACCTCGGCGTCGCCCTCGGCATCGCCCTGTCCACCGTGGTCGACGTGCTCGACCCGGACGTCGTCGTCCTCGGCGGCTACTTCGCCGAGCTCGCGGACTGGCTGGTGGAGCCGATCCGCGTCGAGCTCGCCGTCCGGCCGCTCGGCCACGCCCGGGTGGTGCCGTCCCGGCTCGGCCTCGGGGCCCCGCTCCGGGGGGCCGCGCACCTGGCCGCCGAGCGGCTGTTCGCGAACCCGACGCTCGTCGAGGAGGCCTCGGTATGAGCCTGCTTTCCGTCCGCGGCATCGTGAAGACCTTCCCGGGGGTGCGCGCGCTCGACGGCGTCGACCTCGACGTCGAACCCGGCGAGGTGCACTGCCTGCTCGGGCAGAACGGCGCGGGGAAGTCGACGCTGATCAAGGTTCTCGCCGGGGCGCACCAGCCCGACACGGGGGAGATCACCTGGCAGGGCGAGACCGTGTCGCTCGGTTCGCCGGTCGACGCGCTGCGCCTGGGCATCGCCACCATGTACCAGGAGCTCGACCTCGTGCCCGGGCTTTCGGTGGCGGACAACATCTTCCTCGGCCACGAACGCGCCCGTTTCGGCTTCACCCGGATCTCGCAGGCCCGCGACGAGGCCGCCCGCCTGATGGCCCGGCTCGGCCACCCGGGCATCCGGCCGTGGCACGAGGTCGGCAAGCTCTCCGCCGCCGGCCAGCAGCTCGTGTCGATGGCCCGCGCGCTGGCGCACGACGCCCGGCTGCTCGTGATGGACGAGCCCACCGCCGCGCTGGCCGGCGAGGAGGTCGACAACCTCTTCCGCATCGTCGGCGAGCTGACCGCCGACGGCGTCGCGGTCGTCTACATCTCGCACCGGCTCGAAGAACTGCGCCGGATCGGGCACCGGGTGACCGTGCTCAAGGACGGCCGGACCGTCGGCACCGGCCTGGACGCCGCCGCGACGCCGACCGCGGACCTCGTCGCGCTGATGGCCGGGCGCAAGGTCGAGACCGTCTTCGGGCCGCGCCACGACGGGCACGCCGACCGGACCAGGCAGGCACTCGAAGTCGAGGGGCTGACCCGGGCCGGTGAGTTCGAGGACGTGAGCTTCACCGTGCACGCGGGGGAGGTCGTCGGCATCGCCGGGCTGGTCGGGTCCGGTCGCAGCGAGCTGCTGGAGACGATCTTCGGCGCGCGCAAGGCCGACAGCGGAACCGTTGCCGCGCAGGGGAAACCACTGCGTCCCGGCAGCGTGCTCGCCGCCGTCAAGGCGGGCGTCGGGCTGGCCCCGGAGGAACGCAAGAGCCAGGGCCTCCTGCTGGACCTGCCGGTGGTCCACAACGTGACGCTGGCCAGCCTCGCCCGCTACGCGAAGTTCGGCTTCACCGAGCGCGGCAAGGAACTCGACGACGCCGGCGCCAGCCTGCGGCGCCTCGACCTCCGGCCCGCCGACCCGCGCCGGATCGTCCGCACGCTTTCCGGTGGGAACCAGCAGAAGGCGGTGCTCGCGCGGTGGCTGGTGCGCGGGTGCAAGGTGCTGCTGCTCGACGAGCCGACGCGCGGGGTCGACGTCGGCGCCCGCGCCGAGCTGTACCGGCTGATCGACGAGCTGGCGGCGACCGGCGTGGCGATCGTGCTGGTGTCCAGCGAGATCCCCGAGGTGCTCGGGCTGTCCGACCGGGTGCTGGTGCTGCGCGAGGGCCGGGTCCTCGCCGACGGGCCGTCCGCCGGCCTGACCGAGGCCGAAGTGCTCGACGTGATTCTGGAGGGGAGCGCGGCATGACCGAAACCCAAGCACCGCCACAGGAAGCGCTTCCCGTCGAACGGAAGCGGTTCGCCTTCCGGGCCGACCCGCGGCTGCTCGGCCTGGCCGGGGTGCTCGTCGTCCTGTGCCTGGTCGGCCAGTTCACCCGGCCCGAGCTGTTCTTCACCGAAAGCAACATCTCCACGATCCTGCGGCTGGCCGCGGCGATCGGCGTGGTCAGCGTCGGGATGACGTTCGTGATCATCAGCGGTGGCATCGACCTGTCCGTCGGCTCGATCGTCGCGCTCTCGAGCGTCTGGCTGACGACGCTGGCCACCCAGTCCTACGGGCCGTGGGTGATGATCCTCTGCGGGCTCGCCGTCGGCCTCGGCTGCGGGCTGGTCAACGGCGTGCTCGTCTCCTACGGCAAGGTCGTGCCGTTCATCGCGACGCTCGCGATGTACGTCTCGGCGCGCGGGCTGGCCGAGCGGATCAGCGGCCGCCGCACGCAGGTGGTCGCCGACCAGGACTTCCTCGCCTTCTTCCGCGGCGCCCTGCTCGGCATCCCGGTGCTGATCTGGCTGTTCGCGCTGGTGTTCGCGGTCGGCTGGGTCGTGCTCAACCGCACCACCTTCGGCCGCCGGACCTACGCGGTCGGCGGCAACATCGAGGCGTCGCGGCTGGCCGGCATCAACGTCAAGCGCCACCTCGCGCTCGTCTACGGCGTCGCCGGGCTGTGCTGCGGGATCGCCGCGCTCATGGTCGTCGCGCGGACGACGGCGGGCGCCTCCACGAACGGCATGTTCTACGAGCTCGACGCCATCGCGGCGGTCGTCATCGGCGGCACGCTGCTCACCGGCGGCCGCGGCTCGCTGATCGGCACCCTCATCGGCGTGCTGATCTTCACGGTGCTGTCCAACCTCTTCACGCTCAACAACCTGGACACCGACATCCAGAACATCGCCAAGGGCGTGATCATCGTGCTCGCCGTGCTCTTGCAGTTCCGGGCCAGGAAAGCCAGGACCGGCCCGTAGTCACCACCGCAACACCGATGGAGGCCGTCATGACCGAACAACCTTTCCTCGGCCGCCGGGGATTCCTGCTGGGCGGGGCCGCCGTCGGCGCCGGCGCACTGCTGGCCGGCTGCACGTCGAACACGCCGGCGGCATCGGAGTCCAACGCTCCGGTCGCCAACGCGGGGAACAACGCCCAGCCGGGCAAGCCGATCACGATCGGCTTCTCCGCGCCGGCCGCCGACCACGGCTGGATCGCGGCGATCACCAAGAACGCCAAGGCCCAGGCGCAGAAGTTCAGCGAGGTGAAGTTCAACGCCACCGAGGGCACCAACGACGTCAACCAGCAGATCTCCCAGGTGGAGACGCTGATCAACGCCAAGGTCGACGTCCTGGTGATCCTGCCCTTCGACGGCAAGGCGCTCACCTCGGTCGGGCAGCAGGCGATGGACGCCGGCATCCCGGTGATCAACCTCGACCGCGTCTTCGACACCCCGCTCGCGTATAGAACGTGGATCGGCGGCGACAACTACCGGATGGGCGTCAACGCGGGCAACTACATCGCCGCGGAGCTCAAGAAGAAGAACGTCGCGAACCCGGTCATCGGCGAGGTCGCCGGGATCGATTCGCTGCCGCTGACCCAGGAACGCAGCAAGGGCTTCGCGGACGCGCTCGGGCGGGCCGGGTTCAAGGTCGGCCCGCGCGTCTCGGCGCAGTTCACGTCGGAGTCGGGTGAGCAGCAGACCGCGAACCTCCTGCAGGGCGCGCCCAAGCTGGACGCACTGTGGAACCACGACGACGACCAGGGCATCGGCGTCAACGCGGCGATCGACACCGCGGGCCGCAAGGAGTTCATCATGGTCGGCGGCGCCGGCTCGAAGAACATGATGAACCTGATCAAGGCCGACGCTTCGCCGATCAAGGCGACCGTGCTCTACAGCCCGTCGATGGCCTCGACCGCCGTCGCCCTCGCCCGCCTGCTCGGGCAGGGCAAGGGGATCGGCGACCTGGCCGAGCACGACATCCCGGCCGAGATCACGACGTACTCCGCGGTCGTCACGAAGGAGAACGTCGACCAGTACCTCGACGTCGGCTTCGACTCCTGACCCGCAATCTTCCGCGGCTGGTCGTGAGTGAGAAACAGGGTTAGAACACTGTTTCTCACTCACGACCACCGGCACCGAAACCCAAGGAGGGGTATGAGCCCGGCACGGGAAACGATCGGGATCGGGATGGTGGGCCACGCGTTCATGGGTGCGGTGCATTCGCACGCCTGGCGCAGCGTCCACCGGTTCTTCGATCCACCGCTGGTGCCGAGACTCGCCGTCCTCGCCGGGCGCGACGAGACCCGGGCCAAGGCAGCGGCGGAGAAGTTCGGCTGGGACGCCGTCGAGACCGACTGGCGGAAGCTGATCGCCCGGGACGACGTCGACCTGGTCGACGTCTGCACGCCGGGGGACAGCCACGCCGAAATCGCGATCGCCGCGCTGGAGGCCGGGAAGCACGTGCTGTGCGAGAAGCCACTGGCCAACTCGGTCGCGGAAGCCGAGGCGATGGCCGAGGCGGCGCGGAAGGCCCGCGACCGCGGGGTCCGGGCCATGGTCGCCTTCAACTACCGCCGGGTGCCCGCGCTCGCGCACGCCAGGAACCTGGTGGCGAGCGGGGCGCTCGGCGAGATCCGGCACGTGCGGTCGGTCTACCTGCAGGACTGGCTGTCGGATCCCCAGGCGCCGATGACCTGGCGGCTGCGGCGCGAATCCGCCGGATCGGGTGCGCTGGGCGACCTCGGCGCGCACATCGTCGACGCCGCCCAGTTCGTCACCGGCGAGGTGATCACGGGCGTCTCGGCGCTGACGAACACCTTCGTGAAGCGGCGGCCGTCGGAGAACGGCGGCACGGACGACGTGACGGTCGACGACACCGCGTTGTTCCTGGCCCGGCTGTCCGGGGGAGCCGTCGCGAGCTTCGAGGCGACCCGGTTCGCGCTCGGGCGCAAGAACGCGATGCGGCTGGAGATCAACGGGTCGAAGGCGAGCCTCGCGTTCGACTTCGAGTCGATGAACGAGCTCCAGTGGTACGAGGGCACCGGCACCGAAGCGGGCTTCCGGCGGATCCTCGTCACCGAGCCGGAGCACCCGTACGTCGGGGTGTGGTGGCCGCCGGGCCACCTCCTCGGCTACGAGCACACGTTCACCCACGAGGTCGCCGACCTCCTGGCGGCCATCGGCGCGGGCACCGATCCCACGCCGGGCTTCGACGACGGCCTGCGCGTCCAGCGGGTGCTCGACGCCGTCGAACAGAGCGCGGCGGCGGAAGCGAAATGGACCGCGGTGGAGGAGACCCGATGAGCCGTCCGGTCACGTTGTTCACCGGCCAGTGGGCGGACCTGCCGTTCACCGAGGTCTGCAAGCTCGCCGCCGACTGGGGTTACGACGGCCTGGAAATCGCCTGCTCGGGCGATCACTTCGAGGTCGACCGGGCACTGTCCGAAGAGGACTACGTGCCCGGCAGGCTGGCGCTGCTGGCCGAGCACGGGCTCAAGGTGTGGGCGATCTCGAACCACCTCGTCGGCCAGGCCGTCTGCGACGACCCGATCGACGCCCGGCACCGCGCGATCCTCCCGTCCCGCATCTGGGGCGACGGCGAACCCGAGGGCGTCCGGCAGCGGGCGGCCGCGGAAATGGCCGACACGGCGAGGGCCGCGGCGAAGCTCGGCGTGGACACGGTCATCGGGTTCACCGGGTCGAAGATCTGGAAGTACGTGGCGATGTTTCCGCCGGTCACGCGCGATGACATCGATGACGGCTACGCGGACTTCGCCCGCCGGTGGAACCCGATCCTCGACGTCTTCGACGAGGTCGGCGTCCGGTTCGCGCACGAGGTGCACCCGTCGGAGATCGCCTACGACTACTGGACGACGAAGCGGGCGCTCGAAGCCGTCGGCCACCGGCCGGCGTTCGGGCTGAACTGGGACCCGTCGCACTTCGTGTGGCAGGACCTCGACCCGGTCGGGTTCATCCTCGACTTCGCCGACCGGATCTACCACGTCGACTGCAAGGACACCCGCAAGCGCCTCGACGGCCGCAACGGACGGCTCGGCTCGCACCTCGCGTGGGCCGATCCGCGCCGGGGCTGGGACTTCGTGTCCGTCGGCCACGGCGACGTCCCGTGGGAGGACTGCTTCCGGGCGCTGAACTCGATCGGCTACACCGGCCCGATCTCGGTGGAGTGGGAAGACGCCGGGATGGACCGGCTCCGAGGCGCGGCGGAGGCGGTGAAGTACCTGCGCGAGCACCTGTTCGACCAGCCGTCGGCGGCTTTCGACGCGGCTTTCAGCAACCAGAGATGAGGGAGTTCCATGTGCGGTGACTTGCCAGAGCAGCACTCCCGAAGGACGTTCCTGAACGTGGCGACGGCGGCCCTCACGGTGGGGGCGGCGGCCATCGCGCTACCCGGCACCGCGGACGCCTCCCCGGCCCGTCGGCGCGTTCCGCTCGACAAGATCAGCATCCAGCTCTACTCGCTGCGGTCGCTCCTGCAGAACGACCCCGAAGGCACGCTGTCCGCGCTGGCCGACATCGGCTACCGGAAGGTCGAGCTGGCCGGGACCTACGGCCGCAGCGCCACCGAGTTCCGCGCCATCCTCGACCGTTGCCACATCAAGGCCTCCTCGACGCACGTCGGCATCGACGGCGACCTGAACCAGGTCATCGCGGACGCGAAGATCCTCGGCAACCGCTCCGTCGTGGTGCCGTACGCGAACTTCGGCACCATCGCCGAGTGGGAGACCTTCGCGGGCCGGATGAACACCGCGGCCGTCACCTTCAAGAAGGCCGGGCTCAAGCTCGGCTACCACAACCACGACCATGAATTCCACCCGATCGACGGCGTGGTCCCGTACGACGTCCTCACCGCGAAGACGAACAAGCGTGACGTCCACCTGGAAATCGACCTCTTCTGGGCGGTGAACGGCGGCGCGGACCCGGTCGAGCTGTTCCGCCGCAACTACCCGCGCGTCACGCAGTACCACGTGAAGGACCGGACCGCGGACGGGCAGATGGTCGACCCCGGCGCGGGGGTCATCAACTTCCCGCGCATCTTCGCCGCGTCCTGCCACACCATCGGCGAGTACATCGTCGAGCACGACCAGCCGGCCGACCCGCTGAGCACCGCCAAGGTCGGCTTCGAGTACCTCCGCACCGTTCGGTTCTGACTCCCGGGGGAAAGCACATGCGAGTGTCACGTCGGTCGATGCTGGCCGGAACCGCCGCCGGGGTGCTGGTGCCCGCGATCGGCGTAGGCGCCGATTCGGCGTCGGCGGCGGGTCTGACCCGCAAGATCACGATCTACGCGGAAGCGCTTCCCGGCGGTCTCTACGGCTACGGCCTGGAGCCGGGCAAGGCCACGATTCCCGGGCCGCTGCTGGAGATCTACGAGGCCGATACCCTCGAGATCGAACTGGTCAACCGGACCGACCAGCGGCTGTCGATCCACCCGCACGGCGTCAACTACGACACCGGGTCCGACGGCGCCCCGCTCAACGCGTCGTTCAACAAGCCGGGCGAGACCCGGACCTACACCTGGAAGACGCGGACCCGGTACGAGGCCAGTGGCGGGTTCTGGATGCCGGGCAGCGCCGGCTACTGGCACTACCACGACCACGCGATGGGCACCGACCACGGCACCGGCGGCCTCGCCCGCGGGCTCTACGGCGGGCTGATCGTTCGCAAGCGCGGCGACCTGCTGCCCAGCAGCCAGTACACCGTCGTGTTCAACGACATGATGATCAACCACAAGATGGCCCCGGACACCCCGATGTTCGAAGCGCGGCTCGGCGAGCGCGTCGAATGGGTGTGCATCGGCCACGGCAGCCTGCCGCACACGTTCCACCTGCACGCGCACCGCTGGGCCGACACCCGCACCGGGATGTTGAGCGGCGCCGCCGACAACGCCCAGGTCGTCGACAACAAGAACCTCGACCCCGGCGGCTCGTTCGGCTTCCAGGTGATCGCCGGCGAGGGCGTCGGGCCGGGGGTGTGGATGTACCACTGCCACGTCCAGAGCCACTCCGACGGCGGGATGGTGGGCCTGTTCCTGGTCCGCAACGCCGACGGCAGCCTGCCCGACGGGGCGCAGGAAGCGATCGACCGGTTCAAGGAGCACGGCCACGCCGGGCACGACATGAACCCCGACGGCCGGACACACGCATGAGGAGGGGAGCCATGAAAAGACGATGGTTCGGCAGGCGCGGGGCGCTCGTGCTCGCCATCGGGGCGGTCCTCGCGGCCGGGGCCCCGCTGATCACGATGCCGGTGGCCCAGGCGGCCCCGGCGGCGAACGTCGCGGTGAACGTGCTGGTCTTCCACGGCGCCGCGGCGGACCAGAAGGACCCGGTGCTGCGTGCCGCGGACGCCATCGCGCGGCTGGGTCAGGACAACGGCATCACGGTGACGGCGTCGTCCGATCCCGCGGTGTTCAGCGCGGCGAACCTCGCCAAGTACCGCGGCGTGGTGTTCCTGTCCGCGCAGGGCGTGACGCTCTCGCGTGAGCAGGAAGCCGCGCTGCAGGCCTACATGAAGGCCGGCGGCGGGTTCCTCGGCATCTCCGACGCGGCCCGCGCGCAGGACTCGTCCCAGTGGTTCACCGGCCTGATCGGCGCGCGCCCGGTCGGCGCCCGCCCGACGCCGGAAGCCGTGGCGTCGGTGACCGCGAGCGCGGAGAACCCGCCGAACGAGACCAAGGAGAAGCTGGCCGACAACAACGAGAACACCAAGTGGCTGACGTTCGCCACGACTGGCTGGGCGGCCTACAAGATGGCCACCCCGGTCGCGGTCAGCAGCTACTCGCTGGTGTCGGCGAACGACTTCCCCGGCCGGGACCCGAAGAACTGGACCCTGCAGGGTTCGGCCGATGGGACCACCTGGACCGATCTGGACACGCGCACCAACGAGGTGTTCACCGACCGGTTCCAGACCCGGACGTTCACCTTCGCCAACACGACGGTGTACCCGAACTACCGGCTGAACATCACCGCGAACTCGGGTGAGCCGCTCATCCAGCTCGCCGACCTCAAGCTGTTCAAGGACACCTCGACGACCCCGCCGCCGCCCGAACCGGCGCCGCAGCAGGCCGTCGTCGACGTCCTCGACGCGCAGCACCCGGCCACCGCCGGGCTGCCGCAGAACTGGACGCGCACCGACCGGTGGCTCAACTGGGAGACCAACCCGGTCGGCACCGTCCACACGGTCGCGCAGGTCGAGGAGAAGGGCTACAACCCGGGTGTCGGCGCGAACGGCGCGTTCCACCCGATCTCGTGGTGCCGCGACTACGAAGGCGGCCGCTCCTTCTACACCGGCATGGGCCGCACCGAGGCGTCCTACGGCGAGGACCGCTTCCGCAGCCACCTGCTCGGCGCCCTGCGCTGGACGACCGGCATGGTGCGCGGCGACTGCCAGGCCGGGATCGCCGCGAACTACAAGGTCGAGCGGCTGACCGGCAAGAACGCGGCCGGGCAGCTCGACCAGATCGGCGAGCCGCACGGGCTCACGATCGCCCCGGACGGCAAGGTGTTCTACATCGGCAAGGCGGCCTGCCCGACCGGGCCGATCGTCAGCTGGGACGACCCGAACGTCGGCCTCGGCTGCGGCACGGTCCACCAGTGGGACCCGGTCACCAAGAAGGTCAAGCTGCTCACGACGTTGCGGGTGATGGGCAACCGGGGCAGCGGGGACGAGCTCGTCAAGAACGAAGAAGGCCTGCTCGGCCTGACGCTCGACCCGAAGTTCGCCGAGAACGGCTACATGTACGCCTACTGGATGCCGCACGAGTCGATCGACCGCGACAAGCGGATCGGCAAGCGCACGGTCTCGCGGTTCACCTACAACGCCACCGCGCAGACGCTCGACCAGGCCACGCGCAAGGACCTGCTGTCCTGGGACGTCCAGATCCACAGCTGCTGCCACGCCGGCGGCGGCATGGCGTTCGACAAGGACGGCAACCTCTACATCGGGTCCGGGGACAACAACTCCTCGGGCGGCTCGAACGGCTACTCCGGCAACAACTGGACGCTCGACTACAAGGGCATCTCGTTCCAGGACGCGCGCCGCACGGCGGGCAACACGAACGACCTGGACGGCAAGATCCTGCGCATCCACCCGGAGGCGAACGGGACCTACACGATCCCGCCGGGCAACCTCTTCCCGAACGGGCCGGCGGACAAGACGCGCCCGGAGATCTACGTGATGGGCGTCCGCAACATCTCGCGCCTGCAGATCGACCCGGTGCACGACTGGATGACCGCGGGCTGGGTCGGCCCCGACGCGTCCTCGCCGAGCCCGGAGCTGGGCCCGGCGAAGTACGAGACGGCGACCATCATCACCGAGGCGGGCAACCACGGCTGGCCGTACTGCATGGGCAACCGGCAGCCCTACCGCGACCGCAGCAGCACGAACGCCGCGGAGCTGACGGGCTGGTACGACTGCGACAACCCGGTGAACACCTCGCCGCGCAACACCGGCCTGGTGAACCTGCCGCCGATCAAGGACAACATGATCTGGTACTCGCCGGACGGCGGCGGCCCGGTCTTCCCGAAGCGGCCGGGCTCGTCCATTCCGACGTACAACGCGGCGGACGCCACCTACACCCAGCCGTACCTGCGGGGCGGCGGCCAGGCGATCATGTCGGGCCCGACCTACCACCGTTCGCTGGTCAACACGAACAGCGGCGTCGCGTGGCCGGCGTACTGGGACAACAAGTGGTTCATCGGCGACGAGTCCAACTCCCAGAACCGGGTCGCGGTGACCGTCGACCCGGCGGGCGTGCCGACGCACCAGCCGCCGGTGTTCGCCGAGACGTTCCGCCAGATCATCCCGGGCGGCTCGGGTGACACCAAGGTGCAGAGCTGGATGGACGCCAAGTTCGGGCCGGACGGCGCGCTGTACGTCCTGGACTACGGCAACGGGTTCTTCTCCCTGGACGCCAACCAGAAGCTGCTGAAGATCAGCTACACCGGCGGGGCGCCGACGCCGGCACCGGCCGCGTCGTCGGTACTGGTGCAGAACAAGGCGCTTACGGCGGCGTTCACCGGCTCGAAGTCCGGCGGCGTGTCCTACCGCTGGGAGTTCGGCGACGGCTCGGTGTCCACCCAGGCGGACCCGCGCCACACCTACCCGCGGACCGGGATCTTCACGGCCAAGCTGACCGTCACCTACGCGAACGGCGAGGCGGTGACCACGCGCACCGCGGTGAACGTCGGGTGTCTCGTGGCCGATCCGGGTCCGGTGGTGACACTGGGCGACGCGATCACGAAGGTGCCGAACCGCAACGCGGGCGGCGGCTGCTCGGTGGACGACTTCATCGATGACGAAAGCACGTGGAGCACGCACGCGGCGTTCGTCAACCACGTCGAGCAGGCCACCGAGACGCTGTCGGACCTCGGGGTGCTGAACGACGCCGAGGTGGCCGAGCTGAACGCGGCGGCCGAGGCGTCGCCGATCGGGAAGCCGGGCACCACCGGCTACGACGCCATCTTCGACGGCACAGCCGCGTCGTTGCGCGGCTGGGAACAGGCGCCATCCGGGCAGTTCACCCTGCAACCCGACGGGTCGATCCGGTCGGCCGGCGGGCTGGGCATGCTCTGGTACGCCCAGCGGCAGTTCACCGACTTCTCGGTGAAGGTGCAGTTCAAGGACATCGCCCCGGACGCGAACCGGGCCAACAGCGGGGTCTTCGTCCGGTTCCCGGATCCGCGGACGCCGCTGGCCCAGCGACCACCGGGCAGCTGCGGCACCGTCGGGTCGGCGCGGGACTCGCAGGCGTGGGTCGCGATCTACTGCGGCCACGAGATCCAGATCTACGACGGCGACTCCGGTGAGCCGCAGAAGACCGGGTCGGTCTACAACTTCGACCCGCGCCCGCTCGACCAGGCGGGAGCGCGGCCGAAGGGAACGTGGAACGAGTACGAGATCAAGGTCGTCGGGCAGCACTACACGATGATCCGCAACGGCGTGGTGATCAACGAGTTCGACAACACGCCGGGTCAGCAGTCCTCGCGCGCCGGGGACCCGCCGACCGACCTGCGGCAGTTCGTCAGCGGGTTCATCGGGCTGCAGAACCACAGTGACAACGACCTGATCGAGTTCCGCAACATCCGGGTACGGCAGCTGTAGCGCTGCTGCGGCTGGTCGTGAGTGAGAAACAGTGTTCTAACACTGTTTCTCACTCACGACCCTCCTGCTCCCTCTTCAGGAAGGTTCCTCCGGCGATGTCCCCACGACCGATCGCAGTGCTGCTGGCCGGTTTCCTGGTCTTGCTCGGCCTGGCCACCCCCGCGGTGGCGGCGCCGGTCCAGACGCTCACCTGGACCGCGAACAACAGCACCACCGAATACGCGTCCGCGCCCACCGGCGCGCTGCCCGGCGAGACCACGATCGTCTTCGAGAACAGCGAAGCCACCGGCAACACGACGGGGATGTCGCACACCCTGACGTTCGACACCTCGACGCCGGGCTACAACCACGACGTCTCCCTGAACGTCCTGGCCAACCCGTTCGACCCGCAGAACGGGCGGCACGAGGCGACCGTGACGCTCACGCCGGGCAAGTACCGGTACTTCTGCACGATCCCCGGCCACACGACGATGGTGGGGGAGTTCGTCGTCTCCGACGGCACCGGCGACACCACCGCGCCGGCGGTGACCGCCGCCGTGACGGGGAACAAGGACCAGTCCGGCAACTACATCGAGTCGGCCACGGTGACGCTTTCCGCCACCGACGCGGGATCCGGCGTGGCCTCGGTCGAGTACCAGCTCGACGGCGGCACGTGGACCGCCTACACGGCCCCGGTCGTGGTGTCCGCCGTGGGCATGCACATGCTCCACTACCGCGCCACCGATGTCGCCGGGAACACCTCCGAAGAGGGCATGGAGCACTTCACGATCGTCGCGGGGCAGGGTGATACGACCCCGCCCACGGTGACCGCGGCGATCACCGGCCAGCAGGACTCCTCGGGGAACTACGTCGACGTCGCGACGGTCAAGCTGACCGCGACCGACGCCGACTCCGCGGTGGCCTCCGTCGAGTACCAGCTGGACGGCGGGGCGTGGACCGCCTACACCGCCCCGGTCGCGGTGACCGGCGCGGGCGAGCACATGGTCCACTACCGGGCGACCGACACTTCCGGGAACACGTCCCCGGAAGGCATGTCCCACTTCACCGTCGTGAAGAGCGACACGACGCCGCCGGTCGTCACGGCTTCCGTGGCCGGCACGAAGGACGCCGACGGCAACTACGTCGGCAAGGCGACCGTCACGGTCGTGGCGTCGGACACCGGGTCCGGGGTCGCCGCGGTCGAGTACCGGGTGGACGGGGGCGCGTGGACCGCCTACAGCGCGCCGGTCGCGGTGACCGCGCCGGGTGCGCACACCGTCGGCTACCGGGCTCGTGACGTCGCGGGGAACTCCTCCGCCGAGGCGAGCGTGGCCTTCACCGTGGTCGCCGGCGGCGACACGACGGCGCCGGTGGTCTCGATGCGGGTGACGGGCGACCAGGACGGGAACTGGGACTTCGTCGGCCGGGCCACCGTGACGCTGCTCGCCGTGGACACGGAGTCGGGTGTGGCCTCGGTCGAGTACAAAGTGGACAGTGGGGCGTGGACGCGGTACGCCGCACCGGTGGTGGTGTCCGCGCTGGGCGAGCACACGGTGCGCGCACGGGCCACGGACGTCGCCGGCAACGTCTCGGCGGAGGCGCCGGGGACGTTCACGGTGGTCGCGGCCCCGCCGCCGCCGGACGCGTGCCCGGTCTCGGACACCCGCGAGACCGTGGTGATCGGCGAGGTCGACAGCCAGGTCGAGAACATCGACATCGGCAACGGCTGCACGATCAACGACGTCATCGACGAGAACGCGGAGTACGCCTCGCACGACCGGTTCGTAAAACACGTGAAGGCGGTGACCCAGGAGCTGGTCGCCAACGGCGTGCTGTCGAGCGGGGACCGCAACCGCATCGTGACGGCGGCGATCGAGTCGGACATCGGCGGCGCTCCCACCGCCGGCGCCCGGCCCAACGACGTCAGGAAGCTGCTGTAGCTGCCTGTACTTCGCGCAGGGCCTGCCGGGCGGCGGCACCGAACTCGGTGCCGCCGCCCGGTTCGCACCACCGTTCGTAGGCGAGCGCCATGACGAGCGCGCCGAGCTGCGCGGCCACGCGGGAGGCCGGATCGGGCACGCCGCGGCGTTCGAGGGCTTCGGTCATCGCCGCGGTGAGCCCGAGGCCTTTCAGCGCTTCGCGTTCCCGCAGTTCCGGGGTGGTGGCGATGACCGCCCGCCGCCGGGCGCCGAACTCGCGACGTTCGGTGGTGAAGGCTTCGCGGCCGACCGTGTCGAGAGCGTGGGCCACGGCTTCGAGCGGGGTGGCCGCGGCCGGGGCGTCGGCGATCCCGCCGGCGAGCAGCCCGGCCATCGTGTCGCCGCCGAAGAGCACCTCGCGCTTGTCCGGGAAGTGCCGGAAGAACGTGCTCTTGGTCAGCCCGGCGCGTTCGGCGATCTCGATCACGGTGGTGTCTTCGTAGCCCTTCTCCTCGAACAGGTCGAGCGCGGCAACGACGAGCCGTTCCGATGCGTGGGGTTGCCAGCGGGCCATGGACCCAGTGTACGGGACTTGGTCCCGTCACTTCGTGTACGGTGATGGGACCAAGTCCCATCACATCGGAGGTGCTCATGAGCCGCGCTGTCGTCTACGAGAAGTTCGGCGGTCCGGAGATCCTGGAGCTGCGTGAGGTGCCGGAGCCGCACGCGGGCCCGGGCGAGATCCGCGTCCGGGTCGCGGCCGCCGGCCTCAACCCGATGGACTGGGGCCTCGCGTCGCACCCCGCCTTGGCCGCGCAGTTCGGCGTCACGGTGCCGTCGGGTTTCGGCTACGACCTGGCGGGCGTCGTCGACGAGGTCGGGGCCGGCGCCACGGGTTTCACGGTGGGGCAACGCGTCTTCGGTGGCGTGATGGCTCGCGCCGCGGCGGATTTCGCGGTGGTGGCCACGCCGGCCGAGACGCTCTGGCCGACCCCGGCGGGCATCACCGACGAGGTGGCGGCGACGCTTCCGGTGGCCGGCCTGACGGCCGCGGCGGCGCTCGCGGCGATCGGCCTGCGGCCGGGCGACACGGTGCTGATCGGCGGCGCGGCGGGCGGAGTGGGCGTGTTCGCCGTCCAGCTGGCGAAGCTCGCGGGGGCCCGGGTGATCGGCACGGCCGGGGAAGGCACGTTCGAGTTCCTGCGGCGGCTCGGCGCCACGCCCGTCGCCTACGGCCCCGGACTCGCGGACCGGGTCCGGGACCTGGCCCCGACCGCGGCCACCGACCTGTTCGGCACCGAGACGGCCGAGGCGGCGCTGGCGCTCGGGGTGCCACCCGAGCGGATCTCGACGGTCGCGGCGGGCCCGAACCCGCCGGGAGGAGTGCGCGCGACGGGCGGTGTCGACGCGGCCCCAGGGGCGATGGCCCGTCTCACGGACGCGATCGTCGCCGGGGAGATCGTCGTGCCGATCGCGGCCGCTTTCCCGATCGAGAAGGTGCGCGAGGCGGTGGAACTGCAGGCGGGCCGGCACGTCCACGGCAAGATCGTGCTGACGCTGTGACCGCTCACTAGGGCAGGGAAGTCCTGATGCCGCCGATGATCAGCTCGAGCCCGGCATCGAAAGCGCGGTCCCGCTCGGCCCGCGGCCACTCGGTCTTGCGCGCCTGCTCTTCGATCGTGTAACCGTTGGCGTAGGCCAAAACGGTGTCCACCGCGACCGCCGCCCCCTCGGCCGGAACGCCCGCACCCGCCAAAGCTTCGACCAGGCGGGTGAACACCGCGACGGCCTCGTCGCCCGGGTGGTGGAACCCCGAGATCAGCCGGGCGCCGTCGCGGTGGGCCAGCATCACCTCGCGCATGCCGGATGCCGCGCCGCGCAACGACTCCTCCCAGGTGCCTTCTTCCGGCACCGAGGCGGGGCCCACCAGGGAAGCCACCATCGCGTCCAGCAACGCCTGCTTGCTCGGGTAGTGCCGGTACAGCGCACTCGCCCGCACCCCGAGCCGGCTCGCCAGGAGCCGCATCGTGAGGGCGTCCAAGCCGGCCTCGTCGAGCAGCTCGATCGCCGCCCGCAGCACCTCGGTGCGTCGCTGCCCCACGAAGTCCTCCCCCGGATCCGGGCTTGACAAGCCTGCTCCGCCTACGTGAACAATGTACACGTGAACGTTGTTCACCTCGGAATGGGGGAGCACGATGAGCAGGATTCTGGTGATCGGGGCCGGCCTCGGCGGGCTGACGCTCGCGCACGCCCTGGTCCGCGCGGGCCTCGACGTCCGCGTCTTCGAGGCCGGCGCCGGCGCCGGCGAACGCACCCAGGGCTACCGGATCGCCCTCGCGCCGCCGGCACTGGACGCGCTGCGCGCCGGCCTGCCGCCGCGGCTCTACAACCTGGCCGTGGCCACCAGCGGCAGCCTGACCGGGCCGGGACTGCTCTTCGACGAGCAGCTCACCCTGCTCGGCGACGACCTGCCGGGGCCGGAGGAGAGCCGGGCGTTCGACCGCCAGGTGCTGCGGCAGATCCTGCTCGCCGACCTGGGCGACCGGGTCTCCTTCGGCAAGCGGCTCAGGAGTTTCACCGACGACGAGACGGTCACGGCGTTCTTCGCCGACGGCACGCGAGCCACGGGTGACGTCCTGGTCGGCGCCGACGGCGGGAACTCCGCGGTGCGGCGGCAGCTGGTGCCCGAGGTCCGGCTCGTCGACGCCGACCTGTGCGGCGCGATGGGACGCACGCCCCTCGCCGAGCGCTTCCGCCGGCTCGTCCCGGGCCGCGGAACCATGGTCAAGGGCCCCGAGGTCACGCTGATGCTGGGCCGGATGCGGTTCGACCGCGAGCCGTCCGAAGCGGCCGCCGAACTCGGTTTGTCCCTGCCCCGCCGGGAAAGCTACGTGCGGTGGGTGCTGCTCGTCCCGCCCACCACCGTGCGGCGTCAGGAGGACGCTCGTGAACTGGTGCTGGACCTGATCGAGGGCTGGCACCCCGATCTCCGGGACCTGGTCCGCGACGCCGACCTCAGCGCCGTCGGCCGCTCGAAAGTCTTCGACCGCCCGATGCCGCCGTGGCCGGTGAGCCGGGTGACGCTGCTGGGGGACGCCGCGCACCAGACGCTGGCCAGCGGCGGCAACGGCGCCATGACCGCGATGCAGGACGCCATGCGGCTGAGTGCGCGGCTGGCCGAGGCCGAGCGGGGCCACCAAGACCTGCTGCCGGCGCTGGCGGAGTACCAGCGGGACCTGCTGGACCGCGGGAACGCGGCGGTCGAGGCCGGCAAGCAGGCCCTGCGCAGGTTCGTCCCGGTGGCGGAGGAGACGCGATGACCGGGCAGGTCCGTTCGGCCGACGGCACCACGATCGGCTACCGCAGCTTCGGCCGCGGCCCCGCGCTGATCCTGCTGCACGGCGGAATGCTGGCGTCGCAGGACTTCACGAAGCTCGCCACCGCGTTGGCGACGGACTTCACCGTCCACGTGCCCGACCGGCGCGGCCGCGGCCTGAGCGGCCCGCACGGCGAAGACTTCGGCGCCGGGAAGGAGGTCGAGGACCTGCGGGCGCTGGTCACCGCGACCGGCGCGTCACGGCTCTTCGGCCTGAGCACGGGTGCCTTGGTCGTCCTGCGCACGGCGCTGGTCACGCCGGGCGTGGAGCGCATCGCGCTGTACGAGCCGCCGCTGTCCGTCGACGGCTCGGTGCCGACGGGCTGGCTGCCGCGGTTCGACCGCGAGATCGCCGCCGGGAAGACCGCGGCCGCCCTGGTCACCGGGATGAAGGGCCTGGCCACCGAACCGTCGCTGTTCAGCCGGATCCCGCGCTTCGCCCTGGTCCCCGCGCTCTCGGTCGGGGCGCGGCTGCAGGGAAGCGAGTCACCGGTCGCGGCGCTCATCCCCACGCTGCACCACGACATCGAGCTGATCGAGGAGCTGGCCGACACCGCCGGGGACTACGCGAAGCTCGAAACGCGGGTCCTGCTCCTCGGCGGCACCAAGAGCGCGGAGTACCTGAAGGGCGCACTGCGGAAACTCGCCGAAGTGCTCCCGCACGCGCGAAGCCGCGCGCTGGAGGGAGCCGGCCATTCGGGACCGGAGGACGACGGCGTCCCGCTCGCCGTGGCCGGGGAGCTGCGCGAGTTCTTCGGCTACGAATAGGTCCAGTGGCCCAGCCAGGATTCGCGCCAGGCCACCGTCAGCTCGCTCACCCCGTCCACACCGGACTGGTCGACGTGCGCCTTCCAGGCCTCTTCCAGCGACGCGCACAGTTTGGACGCGGGCAGCTCGACGCCACCCGAGGAGAACTGGCGCAGGACCGACTTCGGCACCGCCAGCTTCGCCTTGCCCCGCACCACCGACTGCTCGGTCGCACGGCAGATGAGGTACTCGACGGTGGCCAGGTCACCCGCCGAGCCCGGCGTGTCCGGCGACACCGTGGGCGCGACCTGGGCCAGCGCGCGGTAGAGGCAGTCCAGCGGGGCGGCCAGGCCCCGGTGCTGACGCGCGATCTCCCACGAAACCCACACCGCGATGCAGTCGGGCATCTGGTAGGGCCGGTAGGCGAACGCGGGACCGGTGAACGTCTGGTAGTCGCCGGTCGGGTCCTGGGCGGCCGGGCCCGGCCCGTCGGGGTCGGGCGGCAGGCCGAGCCGCTTGAACAGCTCGCGCAGCAGCTTGTGCGGCCGGGCCGGGGTCGTGGACTCGCCGAGCAGCTTGCCGAGGATGCGGTTCAGCCGGTCGGCGGCCACGCCGTGGATCGCCAGCTGCAGGTGCACGAACGCGACGTCCGACAGCGTCGTGGCCGCGCAGCCGACCACGCCCACCTGGGGGTAGCGCTGCAGGAAGGCGGCGATCGCGTGCGTCGAGCCGATCCGCGCCGGCCCGACGAACGTCACCGGCAGGACCGCGCCGATCCGCTGGCGCGACCGCAGGTCGCCCTTGTACAGCGGGGAGAACTCGCCGTCGGCGTGGTAGACCTCGAACCAGTTGCCCTGCCGGTGCCCCGGCCGGGTGTCGGCGAGCCAGAAGCTGTACCCGTGCTTCTCGCACAGCTCCCGGAACCGGTCGGCCAGCTCGAACCGCGCGGTCGCGGACGCGTCCCGCAGCGCGATCGCGAACCGGACCGCCAGCGACGCGCACGGGGACGCGACCTCCTTGCGGGTGCGCAGGTCGTGGTTGCGCGTCTTGACGAGCGTCGGCAGCTGGGCCGGGCACTGCAGCGACAGCAGCGGCGCGTCGACGAGCGAGGCCGCGGCGTCGGAGATCTCCCGCACCAGGTCGCGGATCGCCAGGCCGTGCCACTCGCACACCTCGTGCGCCCCCGGGTCGATCGCGATCAGGCCCTCGAACCGCTGGGCCGACTCGTAGATGAACGTCGGGTTGGGTGAGGTCGTCTGGCGGAACACCCAGCCGCCCGCGTTCTGCTCCGGCCGTTCCGCCGGCTGGTGGCCGTCGACGCGCTCGACCACCTCGGTGCCGTCGAGGGGCTTGCGGGTGCGGGTGCCGATCACGACGCCGGCGCCGTTCGTGGCCGAGCACAGCGTCTCCAGGAAGACCGAGCTCTCGGAGTCCGCGGAGACGAGCTCGCGCAGGTAGCCGTGGCGGGCCATCGCGTGGTGCACCTCGAAGTCCACTTTGGTCACCGGCTGCCGCGCGATCTCGAAGCCGGCCCGCGCCAGGTCGGCCACGTTCCGCACGGAGATCCGCTGGTTGCGCACGTTCACCACCCTCCGGACGAGTCGAACCGGACGTCGGCTTCCAGTGGCTTGCGGCGGTCCCAGGCGCCGGAGCCCGCCCACCGCGGCGCCCCGATGCGGGACAGCGGGATCGCCGATTCGCGCCAGGACGCCTGGCCGAACAGCACGAGCGCGGCGAGCACCGGCAGCCCGACCGCGATGGTGAGGGTGACCTGGACGACCTCGCCCCGGCTCTGCGTCGCGACGGCCGCGGCGAACCCGGCGACGGCCGCGATGCTCAGCTGGACGAGCGCCTGCGGCAGCGTCCCGAGGTAGCCGAGCACGGTGCGCCGGGGTGGCAGGGACAGCCGGCTGTAGAGGAAACCCGGCAGCAGCAACAGCATGGTGATCACGGACTGGCCGTCACCGATGTGGCCGAGCGCTTCGGTGGCGGCCCGGCCGTACGGCCACGGGCTGCCGACCAGCATCCAGCCGAGGACGAACGAGACCGCCGCGACGGCCAGCGCGTAGAACGTCACGTTGAGCGGGCCGGACTTCGTGGAGTCCTTGAGCACCAGCGTCGCGCGCACCCGGACGTGGTCGCCGCGCGCGTCGCGGCCGCCGGAGCGACGCCAGTACGCCCGCGCTTCGTTGTCGGTGATGCCGTTGACCAGCACGAGGTCCTGCCCGAACTCCCGGTCGGTCAGCTCGCGCGCGGCCTCGCGCAGGTTCGCGGCGGTGAACTCCGGGTGCCGCCGCAGCGAGTTGTCCAGCTCGCCCGCGCCGGTCCGCACCGCCTCGCCGGTGGTGGCCGCGGCGGCGAGCCGGTGGCAGGCCGGGAGGCTGCGCGGGGAGAGTTCCACGCCGGACTGGCCCGCCTCCCACTTGCGGCGGCGGACCAGGTCCGCCAGCCGCCGCAACACGGTCTGGGCCTGCAGCTCCAGGATCTTGTGCCGGGCACCGTCGGCTTCCTGCAGCGGCGCGGCGTCCTGACGTTCGGCGAGGGAGAGCAGGTCCTCGGCCAGGCTCTCCACCTGGTGCTGGTCGGCGTCGGTGGACAGGTACATCCGGGAGATCTCGGCTTCCGGCGCGGTCCCGGCCACCAGGTGGTAGGACTTCAGCGTCGCCGGGATCATGGTCTCGTAGCCGACGACGTAGCCGCGCCGGCTGGAGGCCAGCCGCCGCCACTGCTCCTTCGCGACGGGCTGCCGGGCGTCGACGTTCAGCGGCGTTTCGTAGCTGAGCCGGTGCTCCTCCACCGAGTCGTCCAGCGCCACCACCAGCATGTAATCGCGGACGGCGACGTTCAGCAGGTACGCGTACTCGACCAGGAGATCCGCGCAGCCTTCGAGGATGTCCAGCGCCAGCTCCCGGCACTGGCGCCCGTACCCGGGAACCGTGCCGCCGGCCGGGGCGAGCGTGAACTCCTCCTCCGGGTGGTTCCGCTCGGTGAGCAGCGTCAGCAGCGCCTGCTGGATGAGCCACCGCGGTTCGTGCACCTGGAACAGGAAGGTGTTGAGCTCGTGCTTGGCGGTCTGGGCGTTCTCGTCACCGGCGAGGATCCCGCGCAGCAACCGGTAGAGCCCGGCGGCGACCAGCCGCGACGCCTCGTGCTGGGTGAGCCGCGGCAGCTTCTGGCCCGAGCTGTCGAAGACGTCGATGGGCGAGACGTCCCGGCGCGGCAGCCGGGCCAGCGGCACCCACAGGGACCGCTGCCGCGCCGGTCGCGAGGCCGCCCGCTCGCCGTGTTCCTGGCCGATGAGGTCCTGCAGCTGCGCGGTGGCCTGCCGCTGTCCTTCGTCGAGGAGCTTGAGACTGACGTCGACCTCGGTGCTGCGCCGGGCGGTCCCGTGTTCGACAACGGTCAGCCGCTCGGTGAGCCGGCGCACGTGGTTGAGCCGCAAGGAGGTGTCGAGCAGCGCGAGCCCGACGGCCGCACCCTGCCGCGACAGCCGAGGCGGAGCGCCGGGAATGGGGATCGTCTCGATCGCGTGCCGGAGACTCTCGATGCCGTCCACACCAGTGAGAGTAGGAGGTACGGCGACTTGATACGAGCGAAACGAAGCTATTGACCGAATGGTCGTACTGCCGGCTCCAGCCCGCCCTCAGGCGGCGCGGCGCACCTCGTCTCCCTGGTAGGGGCCCGGCTTCGGACGCACCTTCCCACCAGGGAACGCCAGCCGCAGGATCGTGCGGTGCACCGTGCCGAGCTGCTTCGACAACGGCCCTGTGTTGTACGGCAGCCCGTACCGGCGGCAGATCTCGCGAACCCGCGGCGCGATCTCCGCGTACCGGCTGCTCGGCATGTCCGGGAAGAGGTGGTGCTCGACCTGGTAGCCGAGGTTGCCGCTCAGCAGGTGGAACAGCGGGGACCCCGTGATGTTCGCCGCGCCGACGAGCTGGCGGACGTACCAGCCGCCGCGGGTTTCGTCGCGGACCTCCTCCTGGCTGAACGTGTACGTCTGGTCCGGGAAGTGGCCGCAGAAGATGATCGAGTGCGCCCACAGGTTGCGGATGATGTTCGCCGTGAAGTCGGCCCAGAACGTCGCGGCGAACGTCGCGCCGCCGTCGCGGCGGGCCGCCGCGAGCTGGGCTCGCACCGCGCCGCGACGACGCCGGCCGCGCGCCCGGTCCGCCACCACCCGGGCTCGCGAACGCGGCTCGGGGTTCGCGAGGCGGCTCACGGCGGTCGCGGCGAGCGCGCTGACCAGCGGCCAGCCGACGTAGTCCTTGAGGATCTGGTCGCGGGCCTTGCCCGAGATGCCCTTGAGGTCGTGCCGGACGTCCTTCATCGGCTTCTCGCCGGCGCGGATGGCTTCGACGTCGAGGTCGTGGACCGCGACGCCCCATTCGAAGAACGCCATCAGCAGCAGGTTGTACAGCGGCTGCGCCAGGTACGCCGGGTGCCACTTCTGGTGCGGGTCGATGCGCATGATCTCGTACCCGAGATCCTTGTCCTTGCCGCGGATGTTCGTGTACGTGTGGTGGATGTAGTTGTGCGAGTGCTTCCACGCCGCGGCCGTCGAAGCGGTGTCCCAGTCCCAAGTGGACGAATGGATGTACGGGTCGTTCATCCAGTCCCACTGGCCGTGCAGGACGTTGTGCCCGATCTCCATGTTCTCCAGGATCTTCGCGATCGCCAGGCAGCCGGTGCCCGCCGTCCAGGCCACCTTGGACCGGGAGCCGAGCAGCAGCGCCCGGCCGGCCACCGCGATCTGCCGGTGCAGCCGGATGACGCCCTTGATGTAGCGGCGGTCGCGCTCGCCGAGGTCGCCGCGGACCTGGTCGTGGATGGCGTCGAACTCGCGGGCGAGTTCGGCGAGCTGGTCCGCGCTCAGGTGGGCGAACGGGTGCGTGGTGGCGGTCATGATTTCCTTTCAGAGTTCGACCGTGACCCGGCCTTCGGCGCCGTGCACGCAGGTGCGCACGATCTCGTTGTGCTTCTCGCTGACGACGTTCGTGCGCAGGTCGCGGATCCGGCCCTCCCGGATCGGCAGCACGCACGTGTGGCAGACCCCGACCCGGCAGCCGAACGGCATGTCGACGCCCGCGTTCTCGCCCGCGACGAGGATCGGGGTGCCGGGCGGGCAGTCCGCGTCGAGGTTGCGGTGCGCGAACCGCACGGTCCCGCCCGCGCCCTCGGCGTCCTCGCCGCCGACGATCGGCTGGAACCGTTCGTGGTGCAGCCGGCCCACGTCGCCGTGGCCCTTCCAGTGCTTGTGCAGCGCGTCGAGCAGCTCGCCGGGCCCGCAGGCGTAGGTTTCCCGCTCGCGCCAGTCCGGGCACAGGGCGTCCAGGTCGGCGGGGGTGAACCGGCCGTCCTCGCTGGTGATCCGCAGCTCGAGCCGGAAACCCTCGTGCTGCTTCTCGAGCGCGGCCAGCTCGTCGCCGAAGGTGACGCCGTCCGCCTCCCGCGCCGAGTGCACGTGGACGACGTCGCGCAGGCCGGGCCCGGGCGCGAGGTGGCGCAGCATGCTCATCACCGGCGTGATGCCGCTGCCGGCGGTGACGAACAGCAGGCCGCGGTCCAGCCGGTCCGGCAGGGTGAACGATCCTTCGACCTCCCCGAGCCGCACGACCTCCCCGGGGTGGACGCGCTCGACCAGGAACGGCGAGACGACCCCGCCGTCGACCCGCTTGGGGGTGACCGAGATCAGCCCGTCCGGGCGGTCCGGGCTCGACGTCAGCGAGTAGGCGCGCCAGTGGTGGACGCCGTCGATGACCACCCCCAGCCGCACGTACTGCCCGGGCCGGTGCCCGACCCAGTCGAAGCCCGGCCGGATCAGCACGGTCGCCGCGCCACCCCGTTCGGGCTCGACGCGCTCGACGCGCCCGCGCAGCTCCCGGGTCGACCACAGGGGGTTGATCAGCTCGAGGTAGTCGTCCGGGCGCAGGGGCGTGAAGAGCCAGCGCACCGCACGCAGTGCCCGGCGCCGCAGCGGCGACGCCGGGGGACGCATTCCCACTTCAGCCATGCTCATTGAGTGTACAGACGTGCACTCAACTCGCAGCGCGGGTGATGTGAAACGTTTAAGCCAGCGGCACGCCGACGAGCCGGTAAGGGCGCAGGACGACCGGCCCGAAGAGGCCAGACGCGAGCGCCTGGCCGCGCGCGTTGGCGCCGGTGTTCGTGACGCGCACCCGCACGCGGTTGCGGCCGGGGCGCAGAGCGGCGGTCACGTCGACCCGGTACGGCGGCCACAGCCGGGACCCGCCGGCTTGGCCGTTGACCTCCACTTCGGCCACCTCGTGGACCTCGCCGAGGTCGAGCGTCCACCGCCGGCCGGGGACGGCGGGCACGTCGAACTCCGTTTCGTACCAAGCTGATCCGGAGTACCCGGCGTCGACGTCGGTCCACGAGCCGAGCGGGCGGGTGGTGACCGGCGCGCCCGGGCGGTCGAAGCGGAAGGTCCAGTCGCCGCTCACCGGGACGGAGGCGAGGGCGTCGGAAACCGTCGCCGCGCCCGAGTAGGTCCGCGCGCCGTCCGTCGCGGTGACGGTGACGCGGCCCGGCCCGCTCGCGCGCACGATCGCGCCGCGGCCGTCGATGCGCTCCACCGGCGCCGACGCGGACACCGCGTGCAGCGGCTCCCGCCCGCCGCGGAAGACCACCAGCACGGCCGCTTTCGGCTCCAGCCGCAGCGGCACCGCCGTGGTGGCGCCGGTTTTCCGCCAGACGCCGGCCGGGGCCGCCGACCCGGTGTCGGGGTCCCACACCTCGGGGGTTCCGGTCGCCGGGAACGTCGCGGTCAGCTCGACGGTGTCGGCGCGCTCGCTCACCACCACGAACGCCTGCTCGCCCCGGTTTTCCAGACGCAGCAAGCGGATGTCGGTGTGGGGCGGGTCCAAAGCGGCCGCCGCGCCACCGGCGGCGACCGCCGCGGCCGCGGCCCGGCCCGGATCGGCCGCCCGGGTGACCGAGCGCGTCGCGAACAGCTCGGCCAGCGCGGCACGCAGGCCCGGATCGTCGCCGCCGGCTTCGCGAGCCGCCGGTGTGCCGGTGACGACCACGACGCCGCCACCGCGGGCGAACCGGGTCAGCGTCCGCACCGCGCCGAGGGCCAGGACCGGCGTCTCCGGCACGACGACGATCCGGTACGCCTGCCGCCCGACGACCAGCTTCGGCCCGTTCGGCCGGGCGTGGGTCACCAGCGCGGGGTCGGCGTCGAGCGCGCCTTCGTCGAGGAGGTCGAAGTCCACCTGGACGTCTTCGAGCGCGTGCGCGGCGGTCAGGAAGGCCGTGTCGAGCACGGCCATCGCGGGAGTGTCCTGAGTGGACTCCGCGGCGCGTTGCGGTTGCAGCAGCGCGGTCCGCGCCGCGGCCGGCGCGCGGCAGGCTTCCATCAGCCTGCCGATCCAGTCGTTCAGCGGTGCGGACACCGGCCACCACGGGTTGGCGGGCTGGAACGGCGGCGGGTAGACGATCTGGTTCTCGTCGCTGAACCGCGCGTGCAGCAGCGTGTGGTTGACCCCGCGCACGGCGAAGGCGCCGACGACCTCGCGGACGAACGCCGGGGTCACCGGCCACCCGGTCCCGCCCATGGCCTCGAGGTAGACGCGCTCGAGCCCCAGCTGGTGCGCGGTGCTGGCCGGGAACCGCGACAGCGTCCGGTGGTAGCCGCGCTGGTAGTGGTCGAAGATCAGGTCGGTGCCGGGCAGCTGCGCCCACTGGTTGTTCGCGTTGAGGTTGCCGG
Source organism: Amycolatopsis camponoti (assembly GCF_902497555.1). Taxonomy (NCBI): domain Bacteria; kingdom Bacillati; phylum Actinomycetota; class Actinomycetes; order Pseudonocardiales; family Pseudonocardiaceae; genus Amycolatopsis; species Amycolatopsis camponoti. The sequence continues at coordinate 3,235,026 of NZ_CABVGP010000002.1, forward strand.
AGCTCTGGAGCTGTTCGCCCGGGCCGTATTCGTCCCACAGCGGGTTGGAGATGAACTCGACGCCGTGGTCGGCCATCCAGGTGCCCTGGGTGCGGTAGTAGGCGGCGGCGAACCGGTTGCTCACCGCCCGCCAGAACAGGCCGCGCAGGCGGAGACCGTCGGTGCCGAGGTCGTCGTGCACCGCGGTCAGCGCGACCCCGGGGGACGTCCCGAGCCGGGCCAGCTCGGCGTCGAGGGTGGGGGACCAGGGGACGGTGTCGAAGGGACCGTGCGCCGAGGCGAGGTAGGGCTCGTCGTCGGCGAACCCGCGCAGCACCGCGTTCGCCGCCCACGGGAAACGGCGCAGGTACTCGCCCGGCACGGCGTCGAGGAACAACCGGACGGCTTCGTCGTCGAGGAGGTCGAGGTAGGCGCGGCCGGAGCCGGTGGGCGTGCTCAGCGGGCGGACGGTGAACAGGTCCAGCTGCCACCGGCCCGCCGGCGGCGTCCACGTCCCGCCCGCGCGGGCCTGTTCCGTGAGATCCACCAGCGACCGGGGATCGCCGGAGCCCGCCGGGCGGGCGGTCGCGGCGACCAGGGGCAGGCCGCCGGCGGGCAGGTCGAAGGCGTCGAGTGCGGCGGCTGTGTCGAAGGTTTCGTCGTACAGCACCGTTCCGGCGGGGTCGCGGACGGTCAGGCGGTCCCACGAGGACCGCTGGCTCGCCACCGCGCGCACCCCGACGCGGCCGGTCGCGAAGGCGATGTCGGCCGGAGCCTGCGCGGTGCCGTCCAGCGTCACGGTGAGGTGCGTGCCCCGGATCCCCACGGCCAGGACGTGGTCCGCGCTCGCGTCGAAGCCCGGTACCGGGGTGCCGCTCCGGACGAGGGAGAACGCGCCACCGGTCTGCTGCCAGACGTCGACGGCGCCGTCGGCCCGTAGATCGGCGAGGACGCCGTCGCCTTCGCTCGCGCTGTGCACCATCAGCCCGGCGGTCGCGCTCTCGACGCGGACCTTCGCCTCGACGTCGTAGTCCTGCCACTGAGCGCCGTCGCGCAGCAGGGTGACGGCGTCGCGGACCGCCGCGTCGACGAGGAGCCGACCGTCCGAAACGGACAGTCCGCGGCTCACCAGCGGCACCGGAGCGCCGCCGGTGACGGTCAGGACCTGGTGCCCGACGCCCTTGAGCCGCAGATCCGGCCGCGGCGGGTAGACGCGGCCACCGACGGTCCCGCCGTCGACGACGAACCCGCCGGCGCGCCCGCTCGGGAAGTAGTCGTCGTTGAACAGCCAGAGGTGCATGCCGTGGCGCTGGGCTTCGCGGAGGGCGAATTCGATGATGGCGAACCAGTCTTCGCTGAAGAAGGCGGGCTTCAGGGCCGAGGTTTCGAAGGGGAAGAGGAGGACTTCGTGCACGCCCTGGCCGCGCAGGTCGGCGAGCCCGGCGGCGACGAGGTCCGGGGTGACGGTGCCGTTCCAGAACCACAGCACGGTGGGCCGCGAGTCGGGCCGCGGGTCGGCGAACCGGGCGGCGGGGAAACCGGCGGCTTTCGCTTCGCCGGTTCCGGCTTCGGTCGCGTCGGCGGCGGGGACCCGGATCGCCAGTCCGGTCGCGACGGTCGTCGCCGCGGCGAACGCGAGCAGCTGCCGCCGGGACAGGCCGCCGGCCACGATCCGCACCTCGTCGTGCTCGGGCATGGCGCTCCCTCTGCGTGTATTGAAACGATTCAATAAGGAAGTAACTTACGTGACCCAGGTCACGCCCGTCAAGGACCGTTCGATGGTGAACGCGGGGTACGGTCGCGGCCGTGGACCCTCTGGTGGTGACCTTGGCCGTCGACGAGCGTGCCCAGGCCGCGTGGAACGCCCTGCGGCGCAGGTGGTTCCCGCCCGAGCGGCTGGTCGTCGACGCCCACCTGACCCTGTTCCACGCCCTCCCCGGCGAGCGGTCGGCGACAGTGGTGGCGGACTGCGCCGAGATCGCGCGGGCCACCACCCCGTTCGCGGTGACGGTGGCCGGAGCGCGATCGCTCGGGCGCGGAGTCGCTCTCGACGTCGGCTCCCCGGAGCTGGGCCGGATGCACGCGGCGCTGCGGGCTCGATGGTCGGCGTGGCTGACGCGACAGGACGCGCAACCGTTCAAGCCACACGTGACGGTGCAGAACAAGGTGGGTCCCGAGGTGGCGGCGGAGACGCTGGCCGCGGTGCGCGCGGACCCCGGCCCGGCCGCGGCGACGGCGACCGGTGTGACCGTCTGGCGCTACCTCGGCGGCCCCTGGGACCTCATCGCGGTGGAGCGGTTCACCGCCTAGTGGGGAGTGTTGCGCGCGTACTCCGTCAGCTCGCCGCGGTTCTGCAGGTTCGACTTCGCCATCAGGCTCGCCACGTGCTTTTCCACCGTGCGCGGCGAAATGTGCAGCCGGCGGGCGATGTCCTTGTTCCCCATGTTGTCCGCCAGCAGCTGCAGCACCTCGTACTCGCGCACCGTCACCCCCGCCGATCGCAGGGTCGCCGGGAGGCGGTCGGAGCCCGTGCGGCGCTGGCCCACCGGGGCGCCGATCTTGCGCAGCAGGCCGCGGCACGCGCTCGCCACCGCCGTCACCTCGGCCTGGTGGAAGTACTCCTCGGCCTCCTTGAGCCACGTCACCGGGTCACCCCAGCCGTCGGCCGAGGCGGACTCCGCCACCATCCTCAAGCCCAGGTGCCTGCTCACCGGGAACGGGGCCGCCGCCTCGATCGCCGCGGCCACGGCGGAGTCGGCTCGGTCGAGGGCACCCGCGCGGCCGTGGCGGACCGCGTCGCCCAGCAGCACGAACTGGCGGTTCCAGCGCATCCCGCTCACCGCCGTCGGCGGCCGGGCCACCTCCGGCTCCGTCCCGTCGAGCGCCTCGATCAGCAGCCGCAGGCCGTGCTGGCCGGCCAGGTGGAAGCGGCTCGGCTGGCGCTCCTCCAGGGACAGCACCTGGGCCAGCTCGCGGCGGGCGCGTTCGGCGTCCTCTTCGAGCAGGGAACAGAACACCTGCGCCAGCCCGACGCTCAGCACCAGCTCCTGCGCCGTCGCGCCGCCCTCCGCGCGGAAGTCCTCGAGCGCGCGTTCCATCCGCGGCCGGTCCGCCTGGTGAGCGGCCACCATCGCGCGCGTCATGTGCGTGTACTGCAGCAGCGCGACCAGGCCGAGCCGGCCGAGCACCGCGAGGTTCTCGTCGAGGATCGTGTCGGCCTGCGCGAACTCGCCGCGCATCGCCGCGTGCACCGCGCGGCTCGCGTCGACCGCGCAGGTGAGCGTGATCGCGCCGGTGCGCTGGGCTTCCGCGCGGGCCAGGTCGAACGTCCGCACGTCGCCCTCGGCGAGCATCCGGTGCCCGCCGAGGCGGACCAGCACCTGGGTGCGCAGGTGCGTCAGCTGGTGCTGTTCGGCCAGCCGCCGCGCCAGCTGCAGGTAGCGCTCGGCCTCGGCCAGGTCCGTCTCCAGCGCCACCATGCCGAGCACCTGCAGCGCCTGGCACGACACGAAGGGCACGCCGGCGCGCTCGGCGACCTCCCACGCCTGCTCGGCCAGCTTCCGGGCCCGCTCGGTGTGCGCCGGGCCCGGGATGTCCAGCCACAGCGTCGCTTCGACGGCGTCCAGGCCGGCCTTCTGCTCTTCGGTGATCTCGCCGCCGAGCGGGGCGCGGGCCTGCTCGATCTGGTTGAGGCACTCGTCGTGCCGCCCGCCGATGTAGGCCGCCCACGCCAGCTGGATGTGCAGGTCGACCGCCCGCTCCAGGCGGCCGATCTCGGCGAAGCGGGCGGAGAACTCGACGGCCCGGTCGAACTGCCCGGTCTGCCCGAGCGCGTGCAGCAGCGTCTCCAGCGCGTCGGCCCGGTCGTCGGGGCTCGCCGTGGCCAGGAGGTCGACGGCGCGGGTCAGCATGGTCACCGCCGTGTCGGCCGCGCCGCCGTCGAGCGCCCGGCGGCCGGCCTCGGCGAACAGCCGCCCGGCGCCCGGGTGGTCCATCGCCGTCAGCCGCAGCGCCGCGGCCAGCGCGCACAGCTCGCCGGGCAGCCCGGGGTGCAGGAGCTCGACGGCGTCCGCGGCCCGGCGCGCCAGGGTGGCCTTCGTCGACGGCACGAGCCGGGCCAACAGGGCCTCGGCGGTGAGCGGGTGGCGGAAGGCGTACCAGCCGGGTGTCGTCTCGTCGGTGGTGACCAGGTGGGCGGCGACACTCGCGCTGATGTGGTTGTGCAGCATGCGGTCGTCCATGTCGGTGACCGCCTGCACCACCGACAGCGGGAACCGCCTGCCCAGCACGGCGGCGACCGAAAGCAGCGTCTCGCCGTCCGCACCGAGCGCGTCGACGCGGGCGGCGATGCTGCTGATCAGCGCCTCCGGCACGCGCGCCTGCAGCTCGCCGACGACCTGCCAGCCGCTCGCCCCGCCGACGAGCAGGCCGTCGCCGAGCATGCCGTGCAGCAGTTCCTCGACGACGAACGGCACGCCCTCGCTGTTCTGCCACAACAGGTTCGCGACGGCGGCCGGAACCGCGGCCGGCTCGGTCTCCAGGCAGGCGGCGGCGAACTCGCGGGTGCGCTCGGCATCGAGCCGGGCCAGTTCGAAGGTGTGGCTGGACGAGCGCTGCGCCGCCGCGGTCGCCAGCCGCCGCGCCTCACCCGGTTCGCCGCGCAGCGTGCCGATCAGCATGACCCGGCTCGACGCCAGGTTGTCGACGAGGTATTCGACGATGAAGAGCGTCTCGGCGTCGGCGTTGTGCAGGTCCTCCAGCACGATCAGGCAGCCGCCCTCGCGGCCCGCCACCGACAGCAGCCGGAATACGGCTTCGGCCAGCACGAGCAGGTTCCCGTTGTCGTGCGGCCGGTCGCCGCGGTACCAGTCGGGCACGAGCCGGGCGAGCACCGGGACCAGCGGGTCGAGTTCGGGAGCGGCGGGCGGGAGGCCACCTCGGAAGTGCGAAAGCAGGGCCTCGGCCAGCGGCCGGAACGGCACCATCGGGCCGATGGAGCTGGCTCGTCCGCGTAGCACGGGGAGCCCGGTCGCCAGTGCCCGCGAGGCGATGTCGGCGGCGAGCCGGGATTTCCCGATCCCGCCCTCGCCGACAAGGAAGAAGGCCCCACCGTGGTCGGTGCGGGCCTTCTCCAGAGCCTGGGACAGTGCGCCGAGCTCCCTGTCGCGTCCGATGAGACGCGTCGACCGGATGCCCATCGCGGTCACTATATCCGGAGTGGCCACATCCGGACGTAGGTCGAATTACCGACGCCGGAAACGTCTCACTATTCGGTGAAACCGCCCGTGACGACCGTGATGTCCATCGTGGTCAGGGAGTTCTGGCTGACTCGCGCCGCCTTGCCGGACAGCGCGTGGTTGCGGGCACCGGTGCGGGACGTCCGGGGGAGGGTCAAGGCGCCGATCGGGTTGTCGGTGCCGGCGAAGTCGTGCTCGGTCATGCGGGTGGCTCCACTCTCGGTAGTGCTGGGGCGGGGAGGACTACTGGGGGAAAGCGATGCTGACGGTGAAGACGGGGGTGATGTCCAGGGTGTCGGCGCCGTTGTGGCTCAGCCGCGCGGTCCGGCCGGAGAGGGCGCGGTTGCGGGCGCCGGTCCGGGTCGGCGCCGGGAGGGTGGGGTCGCCGATGGGGTTGTCGGTGCCGATGAAGTCGTGCTCGCTCATGGCGTGTTCTCCGCTTTCGGTCGCAGGTCGGGGCGGGGGCGGACGTCAGAGGGCGAAGGTGCCGTTGGTGACGACGGTGGGGCCACCGAGCGTCTCGAGGGTCATCCCGGAGAGCCGGGGCCGGGTGCCGGCCAGTGCCTGGTTGCGGATGCCGCAGCGGTTCGCGCGGGGGAGTACCAGGGCACCGACGGTGGCTTCGACGGTCTCGGTGGTGATTTCGGGCATCGTTCGTTCTCTCCTCGGGATGGAACGGGGTGGGGACGGGTGCGGTCAGCGGGTCGGTGGTTGCAGGAGCAGGGCGGACGGGACGCGGGGGCCGAAGCCGAGGCGCAGCAGGCCGTAGCCGATGCCGGCCAGGCCGGTGAGGAGGCCGGGGGACGGGACGCCGTCGGGGGTGCCGCAGCGCGCGCCGTCCTGTTCGACGGCGGTGAGCAGCTGCCCGGTGCGGGTGGCGACGGCGGCGGCGGCACCCTGGTGGCCGGTCTCGGCGAGGAAGCCGAGCACGTCGGTGATGCCGGCTTCGCCGTGGCAGAGGCTGAGGTCGCGCAGCGGGTCCTGGGCGGCGAGGGCCGCGACCTGCTCGTCGAGGCCGAGCACGGCGGGCTGCCCGGCGTAGGCGAGCACCTGCCCGGCCAGGCCGGAGCACCAGCCGTGCCCGGTGGCGGCCTGGGCGGGGGGCAGGGTCGCGGTTTCGCGCGGGTACCCGGCCAGTGCCCAGTCGACGCCGGCCGCGCCGTGCGCGAACCCCGGGTCGGCGAGGTCGGGGTCGAGGGAGCGGATGGCGAGCTCGGCCGCGTAGGCGTCGGCCAGCAGCGCGGCTTCGCCGGACCCGGTCTGGGTGGCGACCGAGCGCAGCGCGACCAGGCCGCCGGCCAGGCCGGTGGTGTACCGCGGGGACGTCTCGGGTGTCGGGGCCGGCATGACGGCGACCGTGCGGGCGGTCAGGTCGAGCAGGTCCGGCCGGTCGAGCAGCCGGGCGAGCCGGGCCGTCGCGTAGGCGACGCCGCCGAGCCCCAGCAGCCCGCCGGGGCCGGCCGCGGCGGCGAGCTCCGGGTCGGCCTCCAGCGCCGACACCAGCCACGGCAGGCCGGAAAGCGCCTTCCCGGCCAGGTCGCGGTAGCGGTCGATGCCGGTCAGCTCGGCCAGCTGGGCGAGGAACAGCGCCACGCCCGTGTAGCCCTCGCCGAGCCCGGCGCCCATCGGCAGCACGGTCCAGTACTTCTCGTCGACGAGCTCCAGCCCCACCCAGTTGACGCGGCCGCCTGCCGACGACGCGCGGGCGATGATCGCGTCGGCGACGCCGCACGCGGCCGACAGCAGGTGCGCGGGTTCGGGGCTCTTGCTCGGCAGGACGCTGCCGGTGACGCCGGTGCCGGCGTGGGTCTCGGCCGCCGGCCGGGTGGCCAAAGCCGCGGAGATCAGCCACTCCTGGTCGCGCCGGTCGATCGTGGTCATCCCGGCGACCTTCGCGCGCACCGTCTCCAGCGGCGCTTCGCCCAGCAGCCCGGGAAGGCGGTTCCCTTCGGCGTCCCAGAGGTCCGCGGACCCGGGGCGGCCGGTGAACATCGGGACGTCACCCGCCCACAGGTCGGTGAGCTCGGCGGCGACGAGCCCCCGGCGGACCTCGTCGGTGCTGTCGTCGTGCAGCAGCCCGAACGCGTCGTCGCGCGCGTCGGCTCCGGTCAGCAGCGAAGGGTGCGTGGTCTCGTCGAGCAGCCGCGTGTAGAAGCTGGTCGGGCGGACCAGGACGCGGATCCCCGCGCCGGCGCAGCGGTCGAGCAGCCGCCCGAACTCCGCCGCGCCGGCGGAGATGGCGTCGTACCCGGCGCGGAACCCGGCCAGCAGCGCGGCCCCGTGCTCGGCCGGCTCGACGTCGACGCCGCCGAGGGTGGGCCGGTTGACGCCGGTGCCGACGCCGCCGGGCACCCGGGTCAGCCGCATCCGGTCGGTGCCGGCGTCGAGCCAGTCGACGCGGGTCAGCGCCGGGGCCGCCGCGCGGCCGCCGCCGAGACCGGAGATGTCGACCGCGCCGTGCTCGCCGACGATCATCTGCGGCAGCAGCAAGGTCCGGTGCACCGACCGCGCGAGCAGCTCGGACGCGGGGTCGACCTCGGTTTCTTCGGCCGGCAGCACCGGCTGGAAGAGCGTCTCGATGTCGATCAGCACGGGCTGGTCGCCGGCGGCGATGATGTTCTCGAAGTGCACGTCGGTGCCGTCGAGGGCGTGCAGCAGGGCGAGCAGCACGCCCTGGCGGCGGTAGAAGCGGTCCACCTCGGTGAGGTCGGTGCACGGCCGGTGCTCGACGAAGCGGAGCCAGCCGTAACCGGGGCGCACCAGGACGTCGACCGTGCGCAGCTCGAGGCCCGGCACCCGCGGGTTGAGCCAGTCCACCAGGCCGGTGAACGCCGCGTGCAGGTCGAGCGGGCGGGGCTTGTAGATGACGCGCGCGCCGCCGGCGAACCGCAGCTCGCGGACCGAGCGGCCGCGCTGGTGGGCGTCCCCGGTGCCGCCGCTGATCTCGACCAGGAGGCCGGGGTCGGCGCCGGTGAACGCGGTGAGCGCGGCCCGGTCGTCGGCGAAGCGGCCCAGCAGCTCGGTGACCGACTCGATCGCGTGCAGTGAGGCCTGCGCGGCGAGCCGGGCGAGCACCGGGTAGCGGTGCAGCAGGTCGGTGATCCCGGCCGGGGTGCCGGTCTGCCGGACGAAGCCGGCGAAGCGGTCTTCCGGCGTTTCCCCCGCGAGGACCTCGGCGCGTCGTGCCCGGCCCAGTTCCAGCACCAGCGTGCGGGCGGCGAGCCCGGCGAGCTGGTGCCCCAGCTGCGCGGCGCAGCGGCCGGCGACCGCGGCGGCGTCGACGGCGGGCGAAGCCGCTGCGGCACCGGCGATCGCGGCGCGGGCCGCGTCCGTGAAGGGGCGGAACACCGAGGCGAACGCCGTACGCCAGTGCGCGGAGCTTTCACGAGAAAGCTCGGCGTCGCTGTCGTGGGCGAGCGCCGTCTCGGCGAAGGCGGCCCACGCGGGCAGGGAGCTGTCGGTACGGCGTTCCCGCGCGGTCAGCGCCGCGGCCCACCAGGTGGGCGGGAGCGTCGTGGTCGCCGGGTTCGGCTGCGGGGGAATCACGAGATCGAGCATGCCAGCGGGTGACGCGGGTTACATGGGGGTGCTGCGCCCGCATTCCCGCCCGGTATGGGGGCGTCGTAGGGGTTCATGGGGGCATAGGCGGAGAAACGCCTGGTCGCGTAGCACGTACTTAGCCCGGATGGACGGGGCGGTTGCTCCGTTCGACCGGCGGGTTCGGCCGGGGTTGACGCGGTCTTCCGCGCGCCGATCCCCCATGCGGGGCACCCCCGGCCCACCGGACTCCGCGGTCGCGCGCGCGACCGCGTCGCTCGCGCGCGAGGCGGACCGAGGGCCGGGAGCGGCGGCGGAATGCGGGGCCGCCGCACCCATGTGCGCCGGCCCCGCGGCGATGACGATTCGTCGTGAGAAGTTCGCGGCTCGCCCCGCGGACGTTCCCCGAACGCACAGGGAGCGACGCACGATGACCACGTTCCAGATCGAGCAGACCCCCGACGGGCCCGGTGTGGCCGCCGGATCCCCGCTCAAGTTCGTCCTGTCCAGCGTCCAGTCCGACTCGCACATGTGGAACCTCGTCGCCCTCCAGCTGATCATGGAGGAGATGGGGCACGAGGTGGTCAACCTCGGCGCCTGCGTCCCGGTCGACCGGCTGCTGGCCGCGTGCCGCGCCGAGCGGCCGGACTGCCTGGTGATCAGCACCATCAACGGCCACGGCCACGTCGACGGCGCCCGGGTGATCTCCGCGCTGCGCGCCGACGCCGCGCTGGCCGGGCTGCCCGCCGTCATCGGCGGCAAGCTCGGCGTCCAGGGCGACGCCAACGCCGAGCTGGAGACCGAGCTGCTGGCGCTGGGCTACGACGCGGTGTTCCACGTCGGCGCCGGCGACTCCGGCCAGGCGATCGAGTCGTTCCGCGAGTTCGTCGCGGCGAACGTCCGGACCTTGCGGTGACCGCTGCCCGGTCGGTGTTCAGCAGCTTCGTGGCCGAGCACCGGCGCCGCCGGACCCTGCTCGTCCAGCCGCGCATGGGGTTCTCGGATCCCGTCACCATGCGCCGCGGGCTGCGCGCGGTCGCCGAAGCCGGGGTGCCGGCCGTCGGCACCGTGACGCTGGACAGCTACACCCGCACCGGGCAGCACGACCTCGCCGCCATGTCCCTCGCCTCCGGCGTCCCGCTCAACGGCTACCCGCTGGTGGCGCTCGGCGCGGCCGTCACCGCCGAGCTGGTGGACGGCCTGTACGGCCCGCGCTTCCCGGTCCAGGTGCGGCACGGGTCGGCGCAGCCGGAGGACATCTTCGCCACGATGCTCGAAGCCGGGCTCGACGCCTCCGAGGGCGGGCCGGTGTCCTACTGCCTGCCCTACAGCAGCGTGCCGCTGCGGACGGCGGCGAAGTCGTGGTCGCGCTCGGCGTCGCTGCTGGCCGGGCAGGCCGTGGAGTGCCACCTGGAGAGTTTCGGCGGCTGCATGCTCGGGCAGCTGTGCCCGCCGGGCCTGCTCGTCGCGCTGTCGGTGCTGGAGTGCCTGTTCTTCGCCGAACACGGCGTGCGCAGCGTCTCGGCCAGCTACGCGCAGCAGACCAGCCCGGAGCAGGACGCCGAAGCGCTGTGGGCGATGCGCCGGCTGTGCGCCGAAGAACTGTCCACTGTGGACCACCACGTCGTGCTCTACACCTACATGGGCCTGTTCCCGGAGTCCGCGGCCGGGGCGCGGGAGCTGGTCGCCGAGAGCGTCCGGCTGGCCGTGCGCACCGGCACCGAGCGGCTGATCGTCAAGACCACCGCGGAAGCGCACCGGATCCCGACCGTCGAGGAGAACGTCGAGGCCCTGCGGCTGGCGCACGCCACGGCGCTGGAGCAGCCCGCTCCGGCCGCGCCGCCGGCGGGGGACACCGAGGTGTACGCGCAGGCGCGGCTGCTGGTCGACGAGGTGCGCTCGCTCGCCCCGACGCTGGCCGAGGCGCTGCCGGCGGCGTTCGAGCGCGGCCTGCTCGACGTCCCGTACTGCCTGCACCCCGACAACGGCAACGAAACCCGGTGCGTGCTCGACGACGAAGGCCGCCTGCAGTGGTGGCACACCGGCCGGATGCCGCTGCCGTCCGCGCTGGGCGGCCGTCGCGGCCGCGACCGGGTCAGCGCGACCCGGCTGCTCGCCGACTTGTCCTACCACCGCCGAAGGCTCGACCCGGTCCTGTCCTGATCCGTCCCGACCAGCTGGGAGTGAAACGCCATGGAGTACACCGATCCGCCGGACCCGCGCACGCACCTGACCTCGGAGACCACGCGGCACGTGCTGGGCCTGCAGCACAAGATGCTCACCGAGGCACGCGCGTTCCTCGGCGCCCGCGGCTTCACCGAGCTGCTGCCGCCGGTGATCGGCCCGGTCACCGACCCCGGCGGCCGCGGCGCGAAGCAGGTCGACGTCGACTTCTACGGGCACCGCTACAAGCTGATGACCAGCGCGATCCTGTACAAGCAGGCGTCGCTGCTCGGCTTCTCGAAGATCTTCTACGTCGCGCCGAACGTGCGGCTGGAGCCCCTGGAGACGGCGAACACGAGCCGGCACCTGGCCGAGTTCCACCAGCTCGACGTCGAGGTCGCCGGCGCGTCCCGCGACGACGTGCTCGACCTGCTGCAGGACCTGGTGGCGCACGTGGTGCGCCGGGTCGTGGAGGACGCGGGCGACGTGCTGGAGGCGCTCGGGCGTGACTCGGGCGCGTTCGCCGACCTGCTCGGCGGCGCGTTCGGCCGGCTGTCGCACGCCACCGCCGTCGAGACCTTGCGCGAGCTGGGGCACCCGCAGAGCGAGGACGCCGAGATCGACTGGGCGGGGGAGGCGATCCTGTCGGAGAAGCACGCGCGGCCGTTCTTCCTCGTCGACTACCCGAAGGGCTCGCGGGGGTTCTACGACCGGGAAAGCGTTTCCACGCCGGGTGTCCTGCGGAACTTCGACCTGATCGCGCCGGAGGGGTACGGCGAGCTGTGCAGCGGCAGCGAGCGCGAGCACGACTACGGCCGGATCGTCACGCGGATGCGCGAGACGGGCGAGAACCCGGCGAAGTACGCGTGGTACCTCGACCTGGTCCGCACCGGCATCCCGGCGAGCGCCGGGTTCGGCCTGGGCGTGCAGCGGTTCACGCGGTACGTGGCCGGGCTGGACGCGGTGTGGCAGGCGACGGCGTTCCCGAAGCTGCCGGGGGTGGTCTCGCCGTGACCGCGTTGAGTGCCGGGGGCTTCCCGGAGGATTCGGTTCGGGCACGGGCGCTTCAGGGTGCCGCGGCGGTGTTCCCTCCCGCTTCTTCCTATGGGACTTCGCTATTCGGCGCTGCTGCTTCTTCGTCATCTGGTGATGTCTTGGACGAGGCCCGGCTGGTGCCGCCGGTGTTCGTGCCGCGGCGGCTGGAGAAGCTGATCGAGCTGGGCCGCGAGCCGCTGTACGGCGACGTCTCGCTGTCGACGTCGATCGGCGGGTTCGAGTCTTCGCTGCCGCTGTACCTGTCGGCGTTCGGATCGACGCAGGTGGCGGGCGCCGGCCTGGGTGCCGCGGCGTCGGCGCAGGCCGCGCGGCTCGGGATCCCGATGGTGATCGGCGAGAACGTCGTCCCGATGCACGGTCACGGCCGTGCGGGCGGCGCGTCGGACGGGACGCTGCTGGAGCGGATGCGGGCGTACGCGGACGCGGTGCCCGACGGGCTCGGCGGCGTGGTCGTCCAGCAGAGCACCGAGGACGCGGACGCGGAGGTGTGGAACCTCGTGTACTCGGACCCGTCGGCGGCACCGTTGCTGGAGTCCGGGCGGCTGGCGTTCGAGCTGAAGGTGGGCCAGGGCGCGAAGCCGGGTCTCGGCGGGATGACGCTGGTCTCGCCTTCGGTCGCCGCTTCACTATCCGATTTGTACACAGTGGACGCTTCGCTGGGCGCACGGGTACTGCGGAGCAGCTCGCCGGGGACGTTCACCGACGAGATCCTCCGCCAGCAGATCCGCTTGATGCGCAACAACTTCCCGCGAGCCGGGGTGTGGGTGAAGCTCCCACCCGGCCGCGATGTGGCTTCGGCGGCCTCGGTGGCTTGGGCGGCAGGGGCCTCCGCGGTGACGGTCGACGGCGCCGAGGGCGGGTCGGGCTGGGCCCCGACATCTTTCGCCTCCGTGGGGCTCCCACTGGCGGAATGCCTGGCGCGCATCGGCACGCCGGCGGGGTGCCTGCTGGCGTCGGGCCGCATGTGGGAGGGGACGCGAGTGGCGAAGGTCCTGGCACTGGGTGCCCGCGCGGCGGGCCTCGGCCGGGCGGCGCTGCTGGCGGTGGACACGGACCCGGTCGACGGGCTGGTCCGCTTCGCGGAGGCGCTGGCCTTGGAGCTGCGGCTGCTGCTGAGCGCATTGGGCCAGTACCGAGCCGACGCACTGACCCGCGACGACGTGTGGTTCCCGGGCGACGCGCCGGACCGGGTCCGTGAGCAGGTGTTGTCATGAGCCCCCAGTCGGCTGGTCTACCGCGGCCGGTCGTGAGTGAGAAACAGTGTTCTAACCCGGTTTCCCACTCACGACCCCAGGTGAGCACGGCCGGCGGTGCGTCATGACCGCGGTCGACGAGCCTCGCACCGGAGCCGGGCCGAGTGGCGCGGCGGATGGTGGCGGGATTGTGCCGGGTGCTGCGGCCGCGAGCGGTGCAGTGGCTGCCGAGCCGGGTGCCGCGGGTATGGCTGCTGCGAAGGGCGCAGCCGTTGCTGCGGCTCGGGCAGGTGCTGCGGCGCGGGGTGGTGTGGGCGGGGCCGGCATTGCCGCGGCCGAGCCCGGCATCGCCGGGAGCGGCGGTGCGAACGTGCCGGGTCCGGGCTTCGACACGACCGAGCCAGGCATCGCTGCCCGGCCCACCACCGGCGCCGGCAAAGCCCTCCCCGCTCCCTTCCTCGGCCTGGTCCTCGCGATGGGCCTCTCCTCCTTCGGGGACGCGGTCTGGCTGATCGCCCTCTCGGTCACCCTCGTCGGCACCGCCGGGCCCGCCGTCGCCGGCCTGATCCTCGCCCTCGGCTCGCTCCCCAAAGTCCTCACCCTGCTCGTCGGCGGCGCCGTCGCCGACCGGACCGGGCCGCGGCGCGTGCTCGTCACCACCGACCTGGTCCGGGCCGGGGCCATGCTCGCCGGGGCCGCCGCCGTGCTCGCGGTCGGGCCGCGGGTTCCGCTGCTCGCCGGGCTCATCGTCGTCATGGCCGTCGCCAGTGCCTTCTTCATCCCGGCCTCCGATGCGCTGCGCCCGAACCTGCTGCCGCCCGAACACCTCGTCCGCGGCAACGCCGTCTACCTCGCCGCCGTGCGGGGTGGGCAAGCCGCCGGTGGGGCGCTCGGGTCGTGGCTGGCCGGGCTCGGCGGGCTCGTCGTCGTCGCCGCGGTCAACGGGGTCAGCTTCCTCGTCTCCGCCGTCGCCGCCGGGAACACCAAGACCCTCGGGAAAGCCGAAACACGGCGAGAGCGCGTCAAGGTCAAGCAGCTCCTGAGGGACGTCGGCGAAGGTTGCCGGTACGTCGCGAAGAGGCCCGCCCTGCGGACCGCCATGATCGTCACCGGTCTCCTCGAGCTCAGCGGCGCCGGTCCGATCAACCTCGGCCTGGTCCTGCTCGGCGGCACCCGGGGCGCCGGCTGGCTGCTCACCGCCATGACGCTCGGCGCGTCCCTCGCCTTCGTCGTCTCGGTCAAGTGGCCGCCGCGCGAGAAAGCCGGGCGGCTGGCCACCGGCGGCCTCGCCGCGCAGGTCGTCTGCCTCGCCCTGCTGGCCACGACGAACCTCGCCGTCGGCATCGCCGCCTTCTTCGCACTCGGCCTGGTCGCCGGCCTCACCGCGCTCGTGCTCGTGAGCCTCGCCCAGCGGTGGTCGACACCGGAGATGCGCGGGCGCGTCATGTCGATCCTCGCGCTGTTCACCCTCGCCGCCACCCCGGTCGGCAACCTGCTGATCGGCGTGCTCACCGAGGCGATCGGCGTCCCGCTCACCATGTTCGCCCACGCCGCGGTCGCGCTCGTCGCGCTCGCCCTGCTCGTCGCCACCCCGGCACTCGGCCGGGCCGCCCTCACAGAGGAGAAGAAGTCATGACCAACCCCTTCGAAGACGAGAACGGCACCTTCCTGGTCCTGGTCAACGCCGAGAACCAGCACTCGCTCTGGCCGTCCACTGTGGACGTCCCCGAGGGCTGGCGGACCGTGCACGGCGTGGACACGCGCGCCGCGTGCCTGGAGTACGTCGAGACGCACTGGACCGACCTGCGTCCGGCGAGCCTCGTCGCCTCGATGCGCTGACCCCCCCACCCGCCGGCAGAACCGAACTGGAGCTGATCTACGTGAACGACGACACCCGGCAGCTGCTGGCGGCCTGGAACGACACCACCACCGACGTCCCGGAGGCGGGCCGCACGCTCGCCCGGCTGCTCGCCGAGCAGGCGGCCCGCACCCCGGACGCGACGGCGCTGGTGTTCGAAGGCGAGTCCCTGACCTACCGCGAACTCCACGGGAAGGCCGGCGCGCTCGCGCACCTCCTGGTCGAGCGGGGCGTGGGCCCCGGCGTCCTCACCGGCGTCTGCGCCGACCGATCCCTTGAGCTGGTGATCGCCCTGCTGGGGGTGCTCAAGGCCGGCGGCGCCTACGTCCCGCTCGACCCGGACTACCCGGCCGACCGGCTGGCCTACATGGTCGCCGACAGCGCCGCTCCCGTCGTCCTCACGCAAACCCACCACAGAAACCTGTTCGACGCCGAGACGATCTGCCTCGACACGCTCGACCTCGGCACGGCCGCCGAGCCCGAAACGACGACGTCCACGAAGGACCTCGCCTACGCCATCTACACCTCCGGCTCGACCGGCCGCCCCAAGGGCGTGCTCGTGCCGCACGAAGGCATCGTCAACCGGCTCGCCTGGACGCAGGCCGAGTACGGCCTCACCGCCGAAGACCGCGTGCTGCAGAAGACGCCGTCCAGCTTCGACGTCTCCGTCTGGGAGTTCTTCTGGCCGCTGCTGACCGGCGCCACGCTCGTCGTCGCGCGCCCCGGCGGCCACCGCGACCCGGCCTACCTCGCCGGGCTGATCCGCGCCGAGCGGATCACGACCGTCCACTTCGTCCCGTCGATGCTGCAGGCGTTCCTGCTCGACCCGGCCGCCGCGACCTGCACCGGCCTGCGCCGCGTGCTGTGCAGCGGCGAAGCACTGCCCGCCGAGCTGCGGGCGCGCTTCTTCGAGACTCTCCCGGGCGTCGAGCTGCACAACCTCTACGGCCCCACCGAGGCCTCGGTCGACGTCACGTACTGGGCGTGCGACCCGGCACAAAGGACTGTCCCCATCGGACGTCCGGTGTGGAACACCCGAACGTACGTCCTCGACGCCGAGCTGAACCCGGTCGCGCCCGGTGTGGCCGGTGAGCTTTACCTCACCGGGATCCAGCTGGCCCGCGGCTACCACGGCCGGCCGGGCCTGACGTCCGAGCGGTTCGTGGCCAGCCCCTTTGAGCCGGGGGAGCGGATGTACCGCACCGGCGACCTCGCCCGCTGGTCGGAAGACGGCGCGCTGGAGTACCTCGGCCGCACCGACCACCAGGTGAAGATCCGCGGCCTGCGCGTCGAGCTGGGCGAGATCGAGGCCGTCCTCGACCGGCAGCCCGGCGTCGGCGGCTCGTGCGTGCTGGCCCGCGAAGACCGCGAAGGCGACCAGCGCCTGGTCGGCTACGTCGTCCCGGACGGTGCCGCGCCCGACGTCGACGCCCTGCGCGCGGCCCTGGCCGGGAATCTGCCGGAGTACATGGTGCCGGCTGCCTTCGTCGTCCTGGACGAGCTGCCGCTGACCCCGAGCGGCAAGCTCGATCGCAAGGCGCTCCCCGCGCCGGACTGGTCCGCCGCCCGCACCGGCCGCGCCCCGCGCACCCCCCGCGAAGCCGCGCTCTGCACGCTGTTCTCGGAGATCCTCGGGGTCGACGGCGTCGGCATCGACGACGGCTTCCTCGCCCTCGGCGGCCACTCCCTCCTCGCCGCCAAGCTCGTCTCCCGCATTCGCGCGACGCTCGGCGTCGAGGCCGCCATCGGGGACATCTTCCGCGCGCCGACCCCGGCCGGCCTCGCCGAACTCCTCGAAGACGCACCGGAAGCACGCCCGGCCCTGACCCCGCGCTCCCGGCCCGAGCCGATGCCGCTGTCGTTCGCCCAGCGCCGGCTGTGGTTCCTCGACCAGGCCGACACCCGGAACGCGAGCTACCACATCCCGCAGGCCGTCCGCCTCGACGGCCCGATCGACGCGGACGCGCTGCGCGGGGCCGTCGGCGACGTCATCGCCCGCCACGAAACCCTCCGCACGGTCTTCACGAGCGACGGCGACGAGCCGGTGCAGCAGGTCCTGCCGTCCGCGGAAGTCCCGTGGGCCACCGGAGAGTCCACCGAGGACACTCTCGCCGCCGACCTGACCACGGCCACCGAAGCGGACTTCGATCTCACCCGCGACCTGCCGATCCGCGCCACGCTCTTCACCCTGCCCGGCGACGCGGCCGTGCTGCTGCTCGTCGTCCACCACATCGCGAGCGACGGCTGGTCCTTCGCCCCGCTCCTGCGCGACCTCTCGACCGCCTATGCCGCCCGTACCACCGGCGGAAGTCCTAAGTGGACCCCGCTGCCGGTGCAGTATGCGGACTACACGCTGTGGCAACAGGAACTCCCCGTCGAGCGCGACCTCGCGTACTGGCGTGACGCCCTGGCCGGGCTGCCCGAAGAACTCCCGCTGCCCGCCGACCGCCCGCGTCCGGCGGTCGCGAGCCACCGCGGCGGCGTCGTCCCGGTGGACGTGCCCGCCGACGTCCACCGCCGCCTGACCGAGCTGGCCGCGGCCGAAGGCGCGACGCTGTTCATGGTCCTGCAGGCGGCGTTCGCCGCCCTGCTCACCCGCCTCGGCGCCGGCGACGACGTCCCGGTCGGCTCGCCGGTCGCCGGCCGCACCGACGCCGCCCTCGACGACCTCGTCGGGTTCTTCGTCAACACCGTCGTCCTGCGCACGGCCACCGGCGGCGACCCGACGTTCCGCGAGCTGCTCGACCGCGCCCGCGAGACGTGCCTGGCCGCGTTCGAGCACTCCGAGGTGCCGTTCGAGCGCGTCGTCGAAGAGCTGAACCCGGCCCGCTCGCTCGGCCGCCACCCGCTGTTCCAGGTGCTGCTGGTGCTCCAGAACAACCTGGCCGCCGAGCTGACCCTGCCGGGCGTCCACGCGTCCGGCGAGCGCGTCGACATCGGCTACGCGAAGTTCGACCTGGCCGCGATCTTCGAGGAGCGCGACGGCGAGCTGACCGGCCTGCTGGAGTACGCGAGCGACTTGTTCGACCGCGACACCGCCGCCACGCTGGCCGGCCGCCTGCTGCGCGTCCTCACCGCTGTCGCCGCGAACCCGGACGCCCGGATCGGCGACCTCGACCTCCTCGACACGGCCGAGCGGGTCCAGGCCGAGACGGGTGGCATGCCCGCGCCCGCCGCGACGGCGATCACCTTGCACGAGCTGCTGGAGAGCCACGCCCGCCGCACCCCGGACCGCGCCGCGCTGCTGTTCGAGGACCGGGCCGTCACCTACGCCGAGCTGGACGCCCGCGCGAACGGTGTCGCCGCGCTCTTGACCGGCGTCCCGGCCGGGCGGATCGTCGCGATCTGCCTCGACCGCGGGCCCGACCTGGTCGCCGCGATCCTCGGGGTGCTCAAGGCCGGGTGCGGCTACACGCTGCTGGACCCGTCGTTCCCCGCCGAGCGGCGGCAGCTGCTGGCCGAGCAGGTCGGCACGCCGATCGTGCTCGACGACCTGTCCCAGGTGGACTCCACGGCGACCCCGCCGAACCGGGTGGTGTCACCCGCCGGACCCGCCTGCGTCATGTTCACCTCGGGCTCCACCGGCACGCCGAAGGGTGTCGTCGCCTCGCACGAAGCCGTCGCCACGACGATCCTCGGCCAGGGCTACACCGGTGCCGTCTGGCTGCAGACCGCCCCGGTGTCGTGGGACGCCTTCGCGTTCGAACTGTTCGGTGCCCTGCTCACCGGCGCGACCTGCGTCCTGCAGCCCGGCCCGAAGCCCGAGCCCGCGCTCATCGCGGACCTGGTCGAACGCCACGGCGTGACGACGATGTTCGCCTCGGCCAGCCTGCTGAACTTCCTGCTCGACGAGTACCCGGCGGTGTTCACGCAGGTCAGCGACGTCTACACCGGCGGCGAAGTCGCGTCGGTCGCCCACGTCACCAAGGCCCTCACGGAGTTCCCGGACCTGCGCCTGACCAACGCCTACGGGCCGGTCGAGAACATGATCTTCGTCAGCGGCCACCGCGTCACGTCGGCCGACTTGACCGGCGCGCCCATCCCGATCGGCGTGCCGCTCAACGGCAAGCGCGCGTACGTCCTGGACGAGCGGCTGCGGCCGGTCGCGCCCGGCGTCGTCGGCGAGCTGTACGCCGCGGGCGGCGGCATCGCGGACGGCTACGTCGGCCGTCCCGACCTCACCGCCGTCCGGTTCGTGGCGTCGCCGTTCGAGGCGGGGGAGCGGATGTACCGCACCGGCGACCTGGTGCGCCGCCGCGCCGACGGCGTGCTCGAGTACGCCGGCCGCGCGGACGACCAGGTGAAGATCCGCGGGTTCCGCGTCGAGCCGGGCGAGATCCGGACGGCGCTGGGCACGCACCCGGCGGTCACCGAGTCCGCCGTCGTCGTCCGCGAGGACCGGCCCGGTCAGAAGCTCCTGGTCGCCTACGTCGTGGGTTCGCAGGCGGACTTCCGCGCGTACCTCACCGAGCGCCTGCCGGAACACCTGGTGCCGAGCGCGTTCGTCCTGCTCGACGCGCTGCCGCTGACGCCCAACGGCAAGCTCGACCGCCGCGCCCTGCCCGCCCCCGACCGCACGACCACGAGCCGCGCGCCGCGTACCCCGCGCGAAGAAGTCCTCTGTGGACTCTTCGCCGACGTCCTCGGCGTCGAGACGGTCGGCGTCGACGACGGGTTCTTCGCCCTCGGCGGGCACTCGCTGCTCGCCGCCCGGCTCGTCGCCCGCGTCGGCGCGGTGCTCGGGGTCCGGATCGGGGTCGCGGACGTCTTCCGCGCCCCGACCGTCGCCGGGCTGGCCGCGGTGCTCGACACCGCCCGGGCCGCCCGCCCGGCCGTGGTGGCCCGGCCGCGTCCGGCCGTCCTGCCGCTGTCGTCCGCGCAGCGCAGCCTGTGGTTCGTCGAGCAGCTCGACCAGGCCGGCGCCACCTACAACGTCCCGCGCGCCCTGCGGCTGACCGGTACCCTCGACGTCGCCGCGCTGCGCCAGGCGTTCGCCGACGTCGTCGAGCGCCACGAGGCGCTGCGGACGGTGTTCCCCGACACCGACGGCGTGCCCCGCCAGGAGGTCCGCCCGCTCACCGAGCTGCCGTGGACCGAAGCGGCGGTCGACATCGCCGAGTTCGCCGCCCGCGAGTTCGACCTGGCCGCCGACCTCCCGATCCGCGCCGCGCTGGTCCCCGACGGTGACGACCACGTCCTGGTGCTCGTCACCCACCACATCGCCGGCGACGGCTGGTCCTTCGGCCCGCTGCTGCGCGACCTGTCGACCGCCTACGCGGCCCGGGTGACCCAAGAAAGTCCGAAGTGGACTCCACTGCCGGTCCAGTACGCGGACTACGCGCTGTGGCAGCGGGACCTGCCCGAGGACTCCCTGGACTACTGGGCCGACGCCCTCGCCGGGCTGCCCGACGAGATCGCCCTGCCCTTCGACCGCCCGCGCCCGCCGGTCGCTAGTCACCGCGGCGCGGTCGTGCCGGTGGCCCTCGACGCGGACCTGCACGCCCGGCTCCTGCACCTCGCCCGCGGCGAGCACGCGACGCTGTTCATGGTGCTGCAGGCCGGGTTCGCCGCCCTGCTGTCCCGGCTGGGCGCCGGGGACGACGTCGCCGTCGGCACCCCGTCGGCGGGCCGGCCGGACGCCGCGCTCGACGACCTCGTCGGCTTCTTCGTCACGACCCTGGTGCTGCGCACGGATCTGGGTGGCGACCCGAGCTTCACCGAGCTGGTGCGCCGGGTCCGGGAAAGCTCGCTCAAGGCGTTCGACCACGCCGACGTCCCGTTCGAGCGGGTCGTCGAGCGGCTGAACCCGGCTCGCTCGACCGCCCGGCACCCGCTGTTCCAGGTGATGCTGGCGCTGCAGAACAACGTCGCGGCGAACCTGGCCCTGCCCGGCCTGGCCACGTCGGACGTGCCGGTGACCACCGAGACGGCGAAGTTCGACCTCACCCTCAACCTGGAGGAGACCACCGCCGGGATCGGGGGCTACCTCGAGTACGCGACCGACCTCCTGGACCCGGGTACCGCGGCCGACCTGGCCGACCGGTTCGTCCGCCTGCTCACCGCCGCGGTCACCGCCCCGGACGCCGCGCTGTCCACTGTGGACTTACTGGCGGACCGCGAGCGCTTGGCCATCGAGACGGCGAACAGCGAGACGGCTCGGCCACTGCCGGACACTTCGGTGATCGAGCTGTTCGAGACGCAGGCCGCGGCCACCCCGGAGGCGCCCGCGCTGGAGTTCGGCGCCACGACCCTGACCTACGCCGAACTGAACACCCGGGCCAACCGGCTCGCCCACCACCTCGCGGCGCGTGGCGCGGGGCCCGAGCGGTACGTCGCCCTCGCCCTGCCCCGCGACGAACAGCTGATCATCGCGATGCTGGCCGTGCTCAAAACCGGCGCGGGCTACCTCGCGCTCGACCTGGAGTACCCGGAGGACCGGCTGGCGATGATGCTGGAGGATGCCGCCCCGGCACTGGTCCTGACCCGCGACGACCTCGTCTTCACAGATCAGACGGAGAACCTGCCGCACACCGCGTCGCCGGACAGCCCGGCGTACGTGATCTTCACTTCCGGCTCGACTGGGCGCCCCAAGGGCGTCGTCGTCCCGCGCCGGCCGCTGCTCAACTTCCTCCTCGACATGGTCGACCGGTTCGGCATCACCGCGGGCGACCGGCTCCTGGCCGTCACGACCGTCGGCTTCGACATCGCCGGCCTGGAGATCTTCGCGCCGCTGCTGGCCGGGGCGACCGTCGTCCTCGCGAGCCGCGACGACGTGCGCGACACCCGCGCGCTGGCCGCCCTCGCCGCGGACGGCGTCACGCTCCTGCAGGCCACGCCGAGCCTCTTCCACGCGCTGCTGGCCGAGCCCGTCGACCTTTCCGAAGTGCACGTCCTGGTCGGCGGCGAAGCCCTGCCCGACGACCTGGCCGTCGCGCTGCGGGCGCGGGCCGCGTCGGTGACCAACATGTACGGCCCGACCGAGACGACGATCTGGTCGACCACCGCCCGCGTCGGCGAAGGCGCGCCGACGATCGGCACGCCGATCGCGAACACCCAGGTCCACGTGCTGGACCGCGCGCTGCGGCCGGTGCCGGCGGGCGTGCCGGGCGAGCTGTACCTCGCCGGGGACGGCGTCGTGCGCGGCTACCTCGGCCGCCCGGACCTCACGGCGGACCGGTTCGTCGCCTCGCCGTTCGCGGCGGGGGAGCGGATGTACCGCACCGGCGACCTGGTCGCCCGCCGCCGCGACGGCGAGATCCGGTTCCTCGGCCGCGTCGACCACCAGGTCAAGATCCGCGGCTTCCGCATCGAGCTGGGCGAGGTCGAGGCCGTGCTGGCCACCCACCCGGCCGTCGCCCTGCGCGCGGTCGTCGTCCGCGAGGACCGGCCCGGCGACAAGCGCCTCGTCGCCTACGTGGTGGCGCACGGGAGCGTCGAGGTCGACGACCTGCGCCGGCACCTCGCCGCCGCGCTGCCCGGGTACATGGTGCCCTCGGCGTTCGTGCTGCTCGACGAGCTGCCCCGGACGCCGAACGGCAAGCTCGACCGCAAGGCCCTGCCCGCGCCGGCCCTCGAAAGCGGCGCCGGCCGGCTGCCGCGCACCGCCCGCGAGCACGCGCTGTGCGAGCTGTTCGCCGAGGTCCTCGGCGTGCCCGAGGTCGGCGTCGACGACGGCTTCTTCGACCTGGGCGGCCACTCCCTGCTGGCCACCCGGCTGGCCGGGCGGATCCGCGCGGTGCTCGGCCTCGACGTCACCGTGCGGGCACTGTTCGCGAACCCGACCGTCGCCGGACTGAGCGAGAGCCTCGGCGACACCGTCGCGGCTCGCCCGGCCGTCACGCGCCGCTCGCGCCCGGAGCGCCTCCCGCTGGCGCCGGGTCAGGAGCGGCTGTGGTTCCTGTCTCGCATGGACAGCGAGGACACGTCGTACCACATGCCGATCGCCTTGCGGCTGCGCGGCGACGTCGACGCTTCGGCGCTCCAGGCGGCACTGTCCGATGTGGCCGGCCGCCACGATGCCCTGCGGACGTACTACGCCGAGGACGAGTCCGGTCCGCACCAGGTGGTCCTGGACGACTTCGAGGTCCCGTTCGAGGTGACGACCGGCTCGGTCGCCGAAGCCGCCCGGACCCCGTTCGACCTGGCCGCCGCCCCGCCGGTGCGGTCGTGGCTGTTCAGCGAGGGCGACGAGCACGTCCTGCTGGTGCTGACCCACCACATCGCCGGCGACGGCTGGTCGATCCCGGTCCTGCTGGGCGACCTCGCCACCGCGTACGCCGCCCGCCTCGACGGCCACACTCCCGAGTGGACCCCGTTGCCGGTGCAGTACGCGGACTACACGCTGTGGCAACGGGAACTCGACACCGACATCGCCTACTGGACGAACGCTCTCGCCGGTCTGCCGGAGGAACTGGCCCTGCCGTACGACCGTGTCCGGCCGGCCACCGCCGACCACACCGGCGGGTCCGCGGCCGTCGCGATCCCGGCGGAGCTGCACTCGCGGCTGCTCGACCTCGCCGCGGGGCAGCGCGCGACCCTGTTCATGGTTCTGCAAGCCGCACTCGCCACCCTGCTGGCGCGGTTCGGCGCCGGGGACGACATCCCGATCGGCACCCCGGTCGCCGGCCGGGCGGACCCGGCCCTCGACGACCTCGTCGGGTTCTTCGTCAACACCGTCGTGCTCCGCACGGACCTCAGCGGTGCGCCGACGTTCGCCGAGCTGGTCGACCGCGTCCGCGAAGCCGACCTGAGCGCGTTCGAGCACGACGACGTCCCGTTCGAGCGCCTGGTCGAGGAGCTGAACCCGGCCCGCTCGGCGTCCCGGCACCCGCTGTTCCAGGTGATGCTGGTGCTGCAGCAGGACAACCCGCCCGTCACCCTGGCCGGAGTGGACACCGAGCCGTACGAGGTGGCCCGCGCGGTCGCCAAGTTCGACCTCACCGTCGCCCTCGAGGAACACGCCGGGGGGATCACCGGTGCCTTCGAGTACGCGACCGCGCTGTTCGACGCCGCCACCGCCGAGCGCCTGGCCGCCGCGTTCGTCCGGTTGCTGGAGCAGATCGCCGACGCACCCGCGAAGCCGGTGACGGCGTACGACGTGCTCACCACCGACGAACGCGACCTCGTGCTGACCGCGGGCAACGCCGCGCAGGTGAGCACCGAGCCCGAGGACTGCCTGCACACCGTCGTCGAACGCCAGGACCCCGACGCCGTCGCGATCCTGTTCGAGGGCGAGTCGCTGACCTACGGCGAGCTGAACGCCCGCGCCAACCAGGTCGCCCACCACCTCCTGGACGATGGCGTCCGCCGCGGCGAGGTCGTCGGCGTCCTGCTGGACCGCGGCCTCGACTTCGCCGCCGCGGTGCTCGGGGTGCTCAAGTCCGGCGCCGCCTACACCCTGCTGGACCCGAGCTACCCGGCCGAACGCCTGGCCGCGGTCACCGAGCAGGCCGGTGTCAAGCGAGTCCTGAAGACGCTGCCCGGCCACCCGGACCGCACGAACCCCGGCGTCGAGCTGACCCCGGCCGACCTGGCCTGCGTCATGTTCACCTCGGGCTCCACCGGCGTGCCCAAGGGCGTCGCCACCTCGCACCGCGGTGTCGTCGCGACGATGGGCCAGGGCTACGCGACCTTCGACGCGGACCAGGTGTGGCTGCAGTGCGCGCCGGTCTCGTGGGACGGGTTCGCGCTCCAGCTGTTCGGCGCGCTGCTCCACGGTGGCCGGACGGTCCTGCAGCCCGGCCAGAACCCCGAGCCGGACCGCATCGCGGCCCTGGTCGTCGAGCACGGCGTCACCGTGCTGCACGCCTCGGCGAGCCTGTTCAATTACCTGCTCGACCAGGAACCGCAGGTCTTCACGGTGCTGCGCCGCGCCATGACCGGCGGCGAGCCGGCGTCCGTCGAGCACGTGACGAAGGCGCTGCGCGAGTACCCGGACGTCGCGCTGATCAACGGGTACGGCCCGGCCGAGAGCATGGGCTACACGACGTTCCACCCGATCACCCCCGCCGACGTCGACGGCGTCGCCATCCCGATCGGCCGGCCGGTGGCGAGCAAGCGCGCCTACGTCCTCGACGCGCACCTCGCCCTCGCCGCGCCCGGTGTCACGGGTGAGCTGTACCTCGCGGGCCACGGCCTCGCCGACGGCTACCGCGGCCTGCCCGGCGCCACCGCCGAGCGGTTCGTCGCCTCGCCGTTCGTCCCGGGTGAGCGGATGTACCGCACCGGCGACCTCGTGCGCTGGCGCGCCGACGGTGTCCTCGAGTACGTCGGTCGCGCCGACGACCAGGTCAAGGTCCGCGGGTTCCGCGTCGAACCCGGCGAGGTCCGGGCGGTGCTGGCCCGCCACGACGGGGTCGAGCAGGCCGCGGTCGTCGTCCGCGACGGGCGCCTGATCGGATACGTCGTCGGCTCGGCCGAACCCGCTGTCCTGCGGGCGTACCTGGCCGACCGGCTGCCGGACTACCTGGTGCCGTCGGCGATCGTGCCGCTGCCCGGGCTGCCCCGCACCGCGAACGGCAAGCTGGACCGCCGCGCGCTGCCCGCGCCGGACTTCGCGGCGGGTTCGCGCCGCCGGCCGCGGACCGTCACCGAGAACGTCCTTTGTGGACTCTTCGCCGAGGTGCTCGGGCTGCCCGAGGTCGGCCTCGACGACGGCTTCTTCGAGCTGGGCGGGCACTCGCTGCTGGCCGCCCGGCTCATCGGCCGGGTCCGCGCCGTGCTCGGCGTCGAGCTGGGCATCCGCGACCTGTTCCGCACCCCGGCCGTCGCCGGGCTGGCCGAGATCCTCGGCGACGCCGCCCCGGCGCGCCCGCCGGTGACCCGGCGCGAGCGGCCCGAGCGGCTGCCGCTGTCGTTCGCGCAGCAGCGGCTGTGGTTCGTCGACCAGGCCGAGGAGGCCAACGCCGGCTACGACGTCCCCCGTGCGCTGCGGCTGCGTGGCCCGCTCGACGTGCCCGCGATGCGAGCCGCGCTGGCCGACGTCGTGGAGCGGCACGAGTCCCTGCGCACGGTGTTCCCGGCCCACGAAGGCGAGCCGTGGCAGGAGATCCTGACCGCGCCGTCGATCCCGTGGACGATCGTGGAGTCCACCGAGGACGCGCTGCCGGACGTACTCGCGGAGGCCGCGGCCCACGTCTTCGACCTGCGGACCGAGCTGCCGATCCGGGCTCACCTGGTCGAGGTCGCCGCCGACGACCACGTGCTGCTGCTGGTGCTGCACCACATCGCGTCCGACGGCTGGTCGGCCGCGCCGCTGTGGCGCGACCTGGCCACCGCGTACGCGGCCCGCCTCGACGGCGACGCTCCGAAGTGGACGCCGTTGCCCGTCCAGTACGCGGACTACACGCTGTGGCAGCGCGAAGTCCTCGACGAGCCGGAGATCGCCGGCCAGCTCGCCTTCTGGCGTGACGCCCTCGCCGGCGCCCCCGAGGAGCTGACGCTGCCCGCCGACCGGCTCCGCCCGGCCGTGGCGAGCCACCGCGGCGGCTCGGTCGAGTTCGCGCTGGGGGCGGACGTCCACCAGGGACTGGCCGAGCTGGCCCGCTCCGGTGGCGCGACGCTGTTCATGGCCCTGCAGGCCGGGTTCGCGGCCCTGCTGTCCCGGCTCGGGGCCGGCGACGACGTGCCGCTCGGCACCGCCGTCGCGGGCCGCGGCGACACCGCCCTCGACGACCTCGCCGGGTTCTTCGTCAACACCCTGGTGCTGCGCACCGACGTCGCCGGGCAGCCGACGTTCCGGCAGCTCCTGGCCCGGGTCCGCGACGCCGGGCTGGCCGCGCTGGCCCACGCCGACGTCCCGTTCGAGCGGGTCGTCGAGGAGCTGAACCCGGCACGTTCGGCCGCGCGGCACCCGCTGTTCCAGGTGATGCTGGTGCTGCAGAACAACGCCACCGCGCAGCTCGGCCTACCGGGCCTGGCCACCGAGGGGGTGACGGTCCGCCGCGACGTCGCGAAGTTCGACCTGACCGCGGGCATCGAGGAGAACCACGCCGCGGACGGCACCCCGGCCGGGCTGACGGGGCAGCTGGAGTACGCCGCCGACCTGTTCGACCCCGCCACGGCTTCCTCGATCGCCGAGCGGTTCGCACGGTTCCTCACCGCGGCCGTCGCCACCCCGGACGTCCCGGTGACCGACCTCGACCTGCTCGCCGACGGCGAGCGGTCCGCGCTGCTGGCCCAGGGCACGACGACGGCCACCGCGCCGGCGATGCGGCTCCACGAGCTGGTCGAGCGCCGGGCGGCCTGGGCCCCGGGCGCGACCGCGCTGGTCTTCGAGGGCTCGTCGCTCACCTACGGGCAGCTCGACGTCGAGGCCAACCGGCTCGCCCGGCACCTGGTCGCCGAAGGCGTCCGCCGGGGCGACCTGGTCGGTGTCCACATCGGACGCTCGCCGCGGCTGGCCGTCGCGCTGCTGGCCGTGCTCAAGGCGGGAGCGGCCTACACCGTGCTGGACACGGACTTCCCGGCCGAACGCCTGGTCGGCGCGCTGCGGCGGACGTCGGCCGCGGTCGTCCTCACCGATGGCCGCTCGTTGCCCTGGCGGCGGATCGACGTCGTCGAAGACGCGGCCGCGATCGCCGTCCGCGACGGCGGTGCCCTCGGGGTGGCGGGCAGCCCGGAGGACCTCGCCGTGGTCATGTTCACCTCCGGCTCGACCGGCGTCCCCAAGGCGGTCGCGGCCCCGCACCGCGCGGTCGTCGGCACGCTGACCGGCCAGGACTACGCCGGGTTCGGCCCGGACGACGTCTGGCTGCAGTGCGCGCCGGTGTCGTGGGACGCGTTCGGCACGCAGCTGCTCGGCCCGCTGCTCTCGGGCGGCAAAGTCGTCCTGCAGCCGGGCCAGCGTCCCGAGCCCGCCCTGATCGAGGACCTGGTCGTGGCGCACGACGTCACGGTCCTGGACGTCTCGGCGAGCCTGTTCAACTTCCTGGTGGACGAGCACCCGGCGGTCTTCACGACGGTCCGCCGCGCGATGACCGGTGGCGAGGCGGCGTCGCCCGCGCACCTGGCGAAGGTGCTGCGGTCCTACCCGCACGTCGCGGTGATCAACGGTTACGGCCCGGCCGAGACCATGGGCTTCAGCACCTTCCACGCGGTCACGGCGGTCGACGGCCCGGTCCCGATCGGCCGGCCGGTCACCGGCAAGCACGCCCACGTCCTCGACGCGCGGCTGCGGCCGGTGCCCGCCGGGGTCGTCGGCGAGCTGTACCTGTCGGGTGCCGGCACCGCTCACGGCTACCTCGGTCAGCCCGGGGCGACGGCCGAGCGGTTCGTCGCTTCGCCGTTCACGGCGGGGGAGCGGATGTACCGCACCGGTGACCTCGCCCGCTGGAACCGCGACGGCGTCCTCGAGTACGCCGGCCGCGCGGACGACCAGGTCAAGATCCGCGGCTTCCGCGTCGAGCCCGGCGAAGTCCAGGCCGTCCTGGCCCGGTACGACGGCGTCACGCAGGCTGCCGTGGTGGCTCGCGACGGGCTCCTGGTCGCCTACGTCGTCGGCACCGCCGACCCGGCCGCGGTCGCGGAGTACGCCGCCACGCAGCTGCCCGACCACCTGGTGCCGTCGGCGATCGTCCCGCTGGCGGACCTGCCGCGGACGGCGAACGGCAAGCTCGATCGCGCTGCCCTGCCCGCACCGCAGCGGGTCGTCGCCGGGCACGTCGCCCCGCGCACACCCGCCGAAGTCACGCTCGCCGCGATCTGGGCCGACGTCCTCGGCATCCCCGAGCCGGGCGTGGAGGACAACTTCTTCGCCCTCGGCGGCCACTCGCTGCTGGCGGCGAAGGTGACCGGCCGGATGCGCACCGAGTTCGGCGTCCGGCTGGGCGTCCGGGCGCTGTTCGAGGCGCCCACGATCGCGGCGCTGGCCCGGCTGGTACCGGACGCGTCCACAGTGGACTTCGCGCCGATTCCGCTCCGCGACCACGCGGCGAGGACCCCGCTTTCGCCGGTGCAGCGCGGACTCTGGTTCGCCGAACGGCTCGCGCCGGGTTCGGCGGAGTACCTGGTCCCGCTCGCGCTGCGGATCGAGGGCGACCTCGACGTCGAGGCACTGGCCGGTGCGCTGTCGGCCGTGGTGGCCCGGCACGAGGTGCTGCGCAGCCGGTTCGTCGAGGTGGACGGCGAGCCGGCGCAGGTCGTCGACCCGGTGCGGCCGCTCCCGCTCCCGGTCACCGGCGTGAGCGACGTCGAGGCGTTCGTCCGGTCGCAAGTGGACACCCCGCTCGACCTCGAACACGGCCCCGTGGTGCGCGCCGCACTCGGCCGGGTCTCGGCCGGCGACCACGTCCTCGTCGTGCTCCTGCACCACATCGTCGCCGACGGCTGGTCCATGGGCCTGCTCGCCGCCGAGCTGCGCGACCACTACGCCGGGATCCGGCCGGCCGCGCTGCCGGTGCAGTTCGGCGACGTCGCCGCGTGGCAGGCCGCCGCTTCCGACGAAGCCGGGCTCGCCTTCTGGCGCGACGCTCTCGACGGCATGCCGCACGTCGCGGAGCTGCCCGCCGACCGGCCCCGGCCGCTGGTCCGGGACATCCACGGCGCCAAGACCCCGGTGCACGTCCCGGCGGACGTCGTCGCCCGCCTGGCGGCGCTGGGTGCCGGGCAGGGCGCGAGCCTGTTCATGACCGTGCTCGCCGCGTTCGAGGTCCTGATCGGCCGCTACACCGCGATGCGGGACTTCGCGATCGGCACCCCGGTGTCCGGCCGCGCCCACCCGCAGACCGAGCCGCTGGTCGGGCACTTCGTCAACACCGTCCCGCTGCGCGCCGACCTGACCGGCGACCCGGCGTTCACGGAGCTCCTGCGCCGGGTCCGCGCGAGCACGCTGGCGGCGTTCGACCACGACGACGTCCCGTTCGACCGGATCGTCGAGCTGCTGCGCCCGCAGCGCGACCTCACCCGCACCCCGCTGGTGCAGATCGTGTTCGCGCTGCAGAACAACGAGCGGGCGGGCTGGGCGCTGCCCGGCTTGGCCGTCGAGCAGCTCGCCGTCGACACGCGGGTCAGCAAGTTCGACCTCGAACTCGCCCTCGCCCAGGACGCCGACGGTGCCTTGACCGGCATCTTCGAGTACCCGACCGCGTTGTTCGACGCCACCACGATCGAGCGGCTGGCCGGTCACTTCACGACGCTGCTCCGAAGGATCGCCGACGCGCCCGAAACCCCGGTCGGCGAGCTGGACCTGCTGAGCGACGCCGAGCGCACGCACTTGGTGCACGGCGTCAACGCCACCGAAGCCGCCTACGACGAGAGCGTCTGCCTCCACCACCTGATCACCGAGCAGGCGCGGAAGACGCCGGACGCGGTCGCCGTCGAGTACCTCGACGAGAGCATCGACTACGCCGAGCTGGAACGGCGGGCCGGCGTCCTCGCCGCGCGGCTGATCGGCCACGGCGTGGGCCCGGACGTCCCGGTCGGCCTGCGGATGGACCGCTCGATCGACCTGATCGTCGGCCTGGTCGCCATCCTCAAGGCCGGCGGCGCGTTCGTCCCGATCGAGACCGACGCACCCGAGCCCCGGGTCCTCGGCATCCTCGGCGACGCGAACTCGCCGGTCTGCCTGGTCGACGCGGGCGCGGAAACGCCGTCAGGCGGTGAAGTCGTCTTCCTCGAAGTGTCCGATGTGGACGGAGACGCGCCGGAGCTGCCGGACACCACCCACCCGGACAACCTGGTGTCGATCTACTACACCTCCGGCTCGACCGGGAAGCCGAAGGGTGTCGCGAGCAGCCACCGCGGCTGGGTCAACCGGCTGCGCTGGCACCAGGACACCTACCGGCTCCGGCCGGGCGAAGCCGTCCTGCAGAAGACGACCCTGGTCTTCGACGACGCGGCCGTGGAATGCCTGTGGCCGCTCGTCGCCGGCGGGCGCGTCGCGCTGATCCCGCCGGGCCTGCACCGCGACCCGGCCGCCATCCTGGCCGGTGCCCTCAAGCACCGGGTCGTCAACCTGCAGTTCGTGCCGAGCATGCTGACGCTGTTCCTGGAGCAGCTGACGCGAGCCGACTGTGCCGCGCTCGGGACGGTGCGCAACGTCATCACCAGCGGCGAAGCGCTCCAGCCGGAACTGCTGAAGCTGTTCTTCGACCGGCTCGGCACGACCGCGACCCTGCACAACCAGTGGGGCGCGACCGAGGTGTCGATCGACTCGACGATGCGCGTGTGCGTGCCGGCCGACCTCGAGGGCGCGGGCTCGGTCAGCGTCGGCTCGCCGATCGCCAACAACCAGATCCACGTCCTCGACGAGCACTTCCGGCCGGTCCCGGTCGGCGTCCCCGGTGACCTGTTCATCGGCGGTGTCGGCCTGGCGCGCGGCTACCTCGGCAACCCGGGCAAGACGGCGGCGGCGTTCCTGGCCAGCCCGTTCGTCCCCGGCGAGCGGCTCTACCGCACCGGCGACCGCGGCCTGCGCACCCTCGACGGCGCGCTGACGTTCCTCGGCCGCCAGGACTCGCAGGTCAAGATCCGCGGCATCCGCGTCGAGCCGGGCGAGGTCGAGCAGGTGCTCCTGGAGCTGCCGGGGGTGCGCGAGGCGGCCGTCACGGTGTGGCAGCCGACGCCGGGGGACAAGCGTCTCGCCGGGTACGTCACCGCGCAGGCCGGCGTCACGCTCACCGAAGCCGGGATCCGTGAACAGCTGCGCGAGCGGCTGCCCGTCTACCTCGTGCCGACGGCGCTGAGCGTGCTGCCCGAGTTCCCGACCACGACCAGTGGCAAGATCGACCGCAAGGCGCTGCCGGCGCCGGCAGCGGCCGGCGCCGAGTACCGGGCGCCGGAAGGCCCGGTCGCCGAGCTGGTCGCGTCGGTGCTCGGGAACGTCCTCGGCGTCGAGCGCGTGGGCGCCGATGACAACTTCTTCGACCTGGGCGGGCACTCCCTGCTGGGCGTCCGGGTGGTCGCCGAGCTGCGCAAGCGGCTCTCGGCGGACATCCCGATCCGGCTCATCTTCGACTCGCCCACGGTCGCGGAGCTGGCGGACGCCGTCACCCGCGCCACCCGCCGCGAGTTCGAAGCGATCCCGAAGCGGCCGGACGGCCCCGCGCCCCTCGCGGGCGTGCAGGTCGGCATGTGGCTGGCCGACCGGATGGCGCCGTCCAGCGCGGAGTACCTGGTGCCCAACGCGGTCCGCCTGCGTGGCGCCCTGGACGTCGACGCTCTGGCGGCCGCGCTGACGAAACTGGTCGAGCGGCACGAGATCCTCCGGACCCGGTTCGTGGAGATCGACGGCGAGCCGAAGCAGATCGTCGACCCGGCCGGTCCGGTCCCGCTGCCGATGACCGAGATCGACGCGATCGAGCCGTTCCTCGGCGCCCGGCCCATCGATCTCGCCGCCGGCCCGGTGTTCGCCGCGGCCCTCGGCCAGCTCGGCGACGACGACCACGTCCTGGTCCTCTCGGCCCACCACATCGTCCTCGACGGCTGGTCCGAAGGCCTCCTCGCCGAGGAGCTGCGCGACCTCTACGCGGGCATCGACCTGCCGCCGCTGCCGGTGCAGTACGCCGACGTCGCGACCTGGTCCCGGCCGACCGAAGCGGACGTCGAGTTCTGGCGGACGCAGCTGGCCGGCGTCCCGCAGGTCGTGCGGCTGCCCGCGGACCGCCCCCGGCCCGCGGTGCGCGACCCGCGGGGCGCGCGGTACGAGTTCAGCGTCCCGGCGGACCTGGCCACCCGGCTCGGCGAGCTGGGGGCGGAAGCCCGGGCCAGCCTGTTCATGACGCTGCTGGCCGGGTTCCAGGTCCTCGTCTCCCGGCACACCGGCCTTCGCGAGTTCGCGATCGGCAGCCCGGTCGCCGGCCGCGACCACCCGGACACCGAGCGGCTGATCGGCCAGTTCGTCAACACCCTCGCCCTGCGTGCGGACCTGACGGGCTCGCCGGGCTTCACCGAGCTGCTGGAACGCGTCCGGGAGACGGCGCTGAACTCCTTCAGCCACCAGGAGGTCCCGTTCGACCGGGTCGTCGCCGAGCTCCGGCCCGACCGCGACCCGAGCCGGAACCCCCTGGTGCAGCTGATGTTCGCGCTGCAGACGGTGTCCGAGGGCGGCTGGGAACTGGGCGACCTGGACTGCGAGCCCCTGGGCGTCGAGACCGGCGCGGCCAAGTTCGACCTCGCGATGGTGCTGCGCGAGCAGCCCACCGGCGCGGTCGACGGCGTCCTCGAATACCCCGTCGCGCTGTTCGACGAGGAGACGGTCGCCGCGTTCGCCGAGCGGTACCTCCGGCTCCTCACCGGATTCGCCGCCGACCCGCGGCGGCCGGTGGACCGCGTCCCGATGCTCGACGCGGCCGAGGTCACCCCGCTCGACGGGAACGCGCCGGGCGGGACGTTCGCCGGGCTCATCGAGTCGCAGGTGCGGCGGAATCCCGATGCCCCGGCCGTCGTGGCCGGGTCGGACTCGCTCACCTACGGCGAGCTGGACGCGGCGGCCAACCGCGTGGCCAGGGTGCTGCGGGCTCGCGGTGCCGGTCCGGAGAAGGTCGTCGCGCTGCTGCTGCCGCGCTCGGCCGACCTGGTCGTGGCGCAGCTCGCGGTCGTCAAGACCGGGGCCGCGTTCCTCCCGGTCGACCCGGGCTACCCGGAGGAGCGCATCCGGTACATGCTCGACGACGCGAACCCGGTGCTCACGCTGCGGGAGCTGCCGGTGTCCACAATGGACGACGGCCCGCTGGACGTCGAGGTCGGGCCGGAGAACGCGGCGTACGTGATCTACACGTCGGGCTCCACCGGACGGCCGAAGGGCGTCGTCGTCAGCCACGCCGGCCTCGCCACGCTGGTCGCGAACACCGTCGACGCCTACCGGGTCGGCCCGGGCGACCGGGTGCTGCAGTACGTGTCGCCGAGCTTCGACGCGTCGATCCTGGAGCTGTGCGCGTCCCTGATGACCGGCGCCACACTCGTCGTGACCCCGCCGGGCCCGCTGCTCGGCGACCAGCTCCGCGACGTCCTCGCCGAAGGGCGCGTGACGCACGCGCTGATCCCGCCCGCGGCGCTGGCCACGGTCGAGGACGCGGACCTGCCGGACTTCCGCACGGTCGTCGTCGGCGGCGACGTCTGCCCGCCGGAGCTGGTCGCGAAGTGGGCGCCGGGCCGCCGGATGCTCAACATGTACGGCCCGACCGAAGCCACGGTCGTCTCCACGGTGTCGGAACCCCTGGTGCCGGGCGAGCAGGTGACCATCGGCCGGGCACTCGAGCACACCCGGGCGTACGTCCTGGACGACCGCCTGCAGCCGGTGCCGCCGGGCGTGGCGGGCGAGCTGTACGTCGCGAGCCCGGGCCTGGCCCGCGGCTACCTCGGGCGGCCGGGGCTCACCGCGAGCCGGTTCGTGGCGAACCCGGCGGGCGGGCGGATGTACCGCACCGGCGACCTGGTCCGCCGCACCCGCGCCGGCGAGCTGGAGTTCCTCGGCCGGACCGACGACCAGGTCAAGATCCGCGGCTTCCGCATCGAGCTCGGCGAAGTCGAGTCCGCGCTGCGGGCGCACCCGGCGCTCACCGCGGCCGTCGTCCTGGCCAAGCCGGACCCGGCCGGGCAGAAACGCCTGGTCGCCTACACCGTCGGCGACGTCACCCCCGCGGACCTGCGGACCTTCCTCGGGCAGCGGCTGCCGGAGCACCTGGTGCCGAGCGCGTTCGTCGTGCTCGACGCGCTGCCGGTCAACGCCAGCGGCAAGCTCGACCGCGCCGCCCTGCCCGAGCCGGCCGAGGAGACCGCGGACTACGTCGCCCCGAGCAGTCCCGAGGAACAGCTGATCGCCGGCATCTGGGCCGAGGTGCTCGGCGTGCCCCGCGTCGGGCTCGGCGACGACTTCTTCGCACTGGGCGGGCATTCCGTGCTCGCCGCCAAGGTCCGCATGCGGCTGCAGGCCGCCTTCGGGGTGGACCTGCCCCTGCCCGTGCTGTTCCAGACCACCACGGTCGCCGCGCTCGCCGCCGTGGTCCACACCGAGATCGAGGCCGAGCTCGCCGGCATGTCCGAGCAGGAGCTCCTCGACTCCCTCTCCGAGGAGGCCAGCGCATGACCACGTTCGACATCCGCCCCGAAGCCGGCGCCGACGCCGAGCGCGCCGCGCGGCTGCGGGCCGCGGTGCTCGCGAAGCGCCTGCGCGGCCGGGCCGCCGCGCCGGTCCGCGCGTTCGGCCGGGCCGACCGCGCCGCGCCGCTCCCGCTGTCGGCGGGCCAGCAACGCCTGTGGTTCCTCGACCGCCTCGACCCGGACAGCGCCGAGTACGCGGTGCCGCTCCTGCTCAGGCTCGACGGCGCCCTCGACGTCGACGCGCTGCGCCGCGCCCTCGACGCCCTCGTGGCGCGGCACGAGATCCTGCGCACCACCTACCTGGCCGAGGACAACAAGCCGCGGCAGGTGATCGGGGCTCCCGAGCCGGTCGAGCTGCCCGTGGTCGACGGCGACCTGGACGCGGTGCTCGCCGAGTACGTGAGCCGTCCGTTCGACCTCGCGGCGGGTCCGGTGTTCCGGGCGATGCTGGTCCGCGAGGCACCCGAGCGGCACGTCCTCGCGCTCAACGTCCACCACATCGCCTGCGACGGCTGGTCCCTGCCGATCCTCCTGGAGGACCTGCGCAAGCTCTACACCGGCGCCGAGCTGCCCCCGATCGAACTGTCCTATGCGGACTTCGCCGTCTGGGAACAGTCCCGGGTGGACGTCCACGACGCCGATCTCGCCTACTGGAAGGACCGGCTCGCCGGACTCGAGACCCTGGAGCTGCCCGCGGACCGCCCGCTTCCCGCCCAGCGCGACCACCACGGCGCGTCGGCCCGCTTCACGATCCCGGCCGACGCCGCCGAGGCAGTGCTGAACCAGGGAAAGAGCACGGGGGCGACGCCGTTCGTGACGCTGCTCGCCGCCGCGTACGTCGTGCTCGGACGGCACACCGGGCGCGAGGACATCGCCGTCGGCACCCCGGTCGCCGGGCGCGGCCGGGCCGAGCTGGAGCACATGGTCGGGTTCTTCGTGAACACCGTCGTCGCCCGCGGTGACCTGTCCGGCGACCCGGACTTCGCCGCCCTCGCCGACCGCGTCCGCGCGGCCCGGCTGGCCGACCAGGCGCACGAAGACCTGCCCTTCGAGCGGCTGGTGCAGGAGCTGGCCCCGGAGCGCGACCTCGCGCACACCCCGGTCGTCCAGGTCATGTTCGCCGTCTACGACTCTTCGCCGGGGGAAGCCTCCCTGGGGGACCTCGCCGTTTCGCCGGTGGACCTGCCCTCGTCGACGGCGAAGTTCGACCTGATGATCTCCTTCGTGCGCCAGGCGGACGGGTCCGTGGAAGGCGTCCTCGAGTACGCGACCGCGCTCTTCGACCAGGCCCGGATGGACCGGATGGGCGAGCACTTCGTCCGGCTGTTCACCGAGCTGGCCGCGAAGCCCGGCGTCCGGCTGTCCGAAGTGGACATCCTCGGCGCCGACGAGCGGAAGCTGCTCCTCGAAACCTGGAACGCCACCGCCGAGCCCTACCTGCGCGGCACGCTGCACGGCCGGATCGCCGAGCAGGCCGCGTCGAACCCGGACGCGATCGCGGTCCGCTGCGGTGGCGCCGAGCTGACCTACGCCGACCTGGAAGCCCGCGCGACCCGGCTGGCCCAGCGGCTGCGGGCCCACGGCGTCGGCGTCGAAACCCCCGTCGGCGTGCTCTGCGAACGCGGGCCCCTGCTGCTGCCGGTGCTGCTGGCCGTCCTCAAGACCGGCGGCCACTACATCCCGCTGGATCCGGCCTACCCCCAGGACCGCAAGGAGTACATGCTCCGCCAGGCCGGCGCCCGCGTGCTCGTCACCACCCGCCGCTACGCCGGTGAGAACCTCGGCGACGTCGTGATCTTCGCCGACGAGCCGGTCGCCGACGACCCGGTGCCGTGGCAGGACCCGGTGGTCGACCCGGAGAACCTCGCCTACATCATCTACACCTCCGGTTCCACCGGCCGCCCCAAGGGCGTGATGATCAGCCACCGCGGCGTGCTGCACTACCTGGACTGGTGCCGCCAGGCCTACCGCGCCGACGAGGGCGACGGCGCCCCGGTGCACTCCTCGCTCGCCTTCGACCTCACCGTCACCGGACTGTTCCTGCCGCTGCTGTGCGGGACGACCGTGACGCTCGTGCCGGAGGACGAGCACCCGGTGGCCGGCCTCGCCGACGTGCTGACGAGCGGACGCAAGTTCAGCTTCGTCAAGCTCACCCCGGCGCACCTCGAACCGCTGCGCCGCTGCCTGACGCCGGAAGCCGCCGACGCCGCCGCGCACCTGGTCGTCGGTGGCGAGCAGCTCACCGCCGAGGCCCTGGAATTCTGGCGCGAGAACGCCCCCGAAGTCGTCGTGGCCAACGAGTACGGCCACACCGAGACGTCCGTGGCGAACGTGATCAACCTGCTGCCCGCCGCCGAATGCGTCACGACGCCGATCTCGGTGGGCCGCCCGATCTGGAACACCGAGGTCTACCTGCTCGACGAGCACCTGCGCCCGGTCCCGGCCGGCGTCACCGGCGAGCTGTACGCGGGCGGCGCCGGCGTCGCCCGCGGCTTCGCGGGCAACCCGGGGCTGACCGCCGCGAAGTACGTGGCGAACCCCTTCGGCCCCGGCCGGATCTACCGCAGCGGCGACCTCGCCCGCTACCTGCCGGACGGGCGGCTGGAGTTCGTCGGCCGCACCGACCACCAGGTCAAGGTGCGCGGCTACCGCATCGAGCTGGGTGAGATCGAGGCCGCGCTGGTCGGCGGCCCCGGCGTCGTCGAGGCGGTCGCGGTGGTCCGCGACGGTGCGCTCGCCGGGTACGTCTCACCGTCCACTGTGGACGTCGATGCCCTGCGAGCGCACCTGTCCGAGCGGTTGCCCGAGTACATGGTCCCGTCCACCCTGACCACTTTGGACACCGTGCCGCTGACGTCGAACGGCAAGATCGACCGCGGCGCGATGCCCGTCCCGGACGCTGCCCCGGTGTCGACGTCCGGGGTGCTCCCGCGCGACGAGCTGGAGATGGCCCTCGCCAAGCTGTGGGAGGACCTGCTGGGGAGGCGCGTCGGCGTCACCGACGGCTTCTTCGGCGTCGGCGGGCACTCGCTGCTGGCGGTGGTGCTGGTCGACCGGATCCAGGCCGAGCTGGGCGCGACCGTCGGGCTGGCCGAGGTGTTCCGCGCCCCGACGATCCGGGCCCTGGCCGACCTCATCCGCGCCGGGGGGAGCGCCGGGGGGCTGGTCGTGCCGCTCTCGCCGGGCCGCGCGGGTGTCGCCCCGCTGTTCCTGCTGCCGCCGACCGCCGGGAGCCCCTTCCCGTACCTGCAGCTGGTGGCCGAGCTGGATCCGGCGCTGCCGGTGTTCGGGCTGCAGGCGCCCGGGTTCGCGCCCGGCGAGGACCCGGTGCACACCATCGAGGAGCTGGCCGCCGCGTTCGTCGCCGACCTCCTGCCGGTCGTCGGGGATCGTCCGATCCGGCTCGCCGGCTGGTCGCAGGGCGGGTCGGTCGCGTTCGAAATGGCCGCCCAGCTGGAAAAAGCCGGCCGTGCGGTCGAGCACCTCTGCGTCATCGACGCGACCGTCCTCGGCGTCGACGACTACGGCAACCCGCTGCCCGAGGTCGACACGAGCGACCCCCTCGCGTGGTTCGGCGAGGCCGTCCTGAAGCTGGCCCCGGGTGCCGTCGACACCCTCGACGAGATGCTCGCCGAGGCGCGGGACCGCGGCATGGTTTCGGAGGTCGCGGGTAACGCCGTGGTCGAGCAGATGGCGCGCGTCTACCTCGCCGGCAAGGACGCCGTCGAGGCCTACCGCTGCCGGGCCGTCGTCGACACCGGCATCCACCTCATCACCTCCACCGGCACCCACCCGGTGAAGGGCCGCCCGGAGGTGCGGCCGGAGAGCTGGCGCGCCCGCACGCGCGGCGAGCTCACGGTGACGCCGGTTCCGGGTCACCACTGGGACATGGTCGAACCGCCGCACGTGGCGGAGCTGGCCCGGGCCGTGCTGGCCGGGCTCGCCGTGACCGCCGACGAGTGAAGGAGAACGCCATGACCGAAGACCTCGCGGTCGCCGCACCGGCCCCCGCCACCGTCACCGATCCGCGCGCGGGCAGCTACCGCGTCGACGCCCATCACGGCGAAATCCTGCAAGGGGTCTTCGTCGCCGACGGCCGCCTGCGCCGCGGGCTTGTCACCCTGCCGTGCCCGCTCTACAGCACCCGCGCCACCTTCCTGCCCACCGAGGACACCGGCACGACGGTGCGTCCCGCGTGGCGCACCAAGGCCCGCCGCGCCGCCGACCTCACCCTGGCCCGGCTCGGCACCCCGGTCCCCGGCGGCCTGCTCGACATCACCAGCGACATCCCGCTGTGCCGCGGCTTCGGCTCCTCGACCGCGGACGTGACGTCGGCGATCGGCGCGGTCCTCGCCGCGACCGGCCGACGGCTCTCACCCGCCGAGGTCGGCGCGCTGGCCGTCGAAGCCGAGACCGCGTCCGACTCGCTGATGTACGGCGGCCGGGCGGTCGTCTTCGCCCATCGCGAAGGCGAGCCGATCGAGGACCTGGGGGAGCTGATGCCCCTGTCCGTGCTGGGCTTCGGCACCAGCCCCGGCGGCCGCGGCGTCGACACGCTCGAACTCCCGCCCGCGCGCTACACGTCGTGGGAGATCGAGGCGTTCCGGCCGTTGCGCGGCCTGCTGCGGCGGGCCGTCCGCGACGGCGACGCGGGCCTGCTCGGCCGCGTCGCCACCGCCAGCACCCTGCTCAACCAGCGGCACCTGCCCATCCCCGGGCTGGACGACATCCTCGCCGCCGCCCGCGCCGCCGGGGCCGTCGGCGTGCAGGTGGCCCACAGCGGCGACGTCGCCGGCCTGCTCTTCGACGCGACCGACGCCGAGACCCCGGCCCGGCTGGAGTTCGCCGCGACCCGGCTCGACGTGACCGAAACCTGGCAGTTCGAAACCGAGAGGTGAGTCCGATGACCCTTGCCGCCCCCGTCAGCCGGTCCGTCGTGGAGGCGACCGAGCTGCCCCGGATCATCCGGATCCGGCCCAACTTCCACGTCGCCGCCTTCGGCCTGATGAAGCTGCTGCCCGCCCGGTTCATGCTCGACCGCGCCGAAGAACGCGGTGAAGTCGGTCCCGGCACGACCGTGCTCGAGACGTCGTCGGGCACCTTCGGCCTCGGCCTCGCGATGGTCTGCCGGCTGCGCGGCTACCCGCTCACGATCGTCGGCGACCCGGCCATCGACGCTCCGCTGAAGCGCCGCCTCGAACACCTCGGCGCCCGCGTCGAGATCTGCCCGGAGCCCAGCCCGGTCGGCGGGTTCCAGCGCGCGCGGCTCGACCGGCTCGAGGAGCTGCGCGCGGAGTACCCGAACCACTGGGTCCCCGGCCAGTACAGCAACCCCGACAACCCGCGGTCCTACGCGCTGGTGGCCGAGCAGCTCGCCGAGACGATCGGTGTGCCCGACTGTCTGGTCGGCGCGGTCGGCTCCGGCGGCTCGACGTCGGGCACCAGCTCGTTCCTGCGGATGCTCGTCCCGGACATGACGCTCATCGGCGTCGACACCCAGCGCAGCGCGATCTTCGGCCAGGAAGACGGGCCGCGCGTGCTGCGCGGGCTCGGCAACAGCCTGGTACCGCCCAACGTGGCGCACGAAAGCTACGACCAGGTGCACTGGATCGGCGCGGCCGAGGCGTTCGCCGCGACGCGTGAGCTGTACGCGCGGCACTGCCTGTTCATGGGCCCGACCAGCGGCGCGTCGTTCAAGGTCGCCGACTGGTTCTCGCGCCGGAACCCCGACGCCACGGTCGTCGCGTTGCTGCCGGACGAGGGCTACCGCTACCAGGACACGGTGTACTCCGACGAATGGCTGCGCGCGCAGGGGCTGGCGCACGCGGGCGCGGGGGAGCCGTACGAGGTCGTCGCGCCCGCCGAGCCGGGCGGCTCGTGGACGTGGCTGAACTGGGGCCGGCGCCCGCTGGCCGACGCGTCGTGAAGCGCACGCTGCTGCTCGTCGAGAGCAACACGACCGGCACCGGGCGGCTGTTCGCGCGGCAGGCCCGGGAGCTCGGCTTCGAGCCGGTGCTGGCCGCGGCCGACCCTTCGCGCTACCCGTACGCGGCCGAGGACGGCGTCCGCGTCGTCGTCTGCGACACGGCGGACGCGTGCGCGGTCCTGGCTTCCGACATCGGCGAACCGGCCGGGGTGACGAGCAGCTCGGAGTACTTCATCCCGGTCGCGGCGCGGATCGCGGCGAAGCTGGATCTGCCCGGCCCGGACCCGGACGCCGTGACGGAGTGCCGCAACAAGGCCCACCAGCGGGCCGTTCTCGGGGCGCCCTGCACGGTGGCGACCTCGGTGGAGGCGGCCGTCGCGGCGGCGGTGGAGTTCCCGGTGGTGCTCAAGCCGGCCGAGGGGTCCGGGAGCGTCGGCGTGCTGCGGTGCGAGACGCCGGCGTCGGTGGCCGCGCAGGCCGCGGCGCTGCTTTCGGTGACGCACAACGAACGCGGGCTGCCGGTGCCGCCGCGGGTACTGGTGGAGCCGTACGCGAACGGGCCGGAGTACTCGGTCGAGCTGTTCGGCGACGTCGTGGTGGCGGTGGTGCGCAAGCACCTCGGGCCGTCGCCGTTCTTCGTCGAGGTCGGCCACGACGTCCCGGCTTCGCTGCCTCCCGCGGACGAGACGGCGTTGATCGACACGGCCCGGGCGGCGGTGACCGCGCTGGGCCTCGGCTTCGGCGCGGCGCACGTCGAGATCCGGCTGACCCCGTCCGGGCCGCGGCTGATGGAGGTCAACCCGCGTCCGGCGGGCGGCATGATCCCGGAGCTGGTCCGCGCGGCGACGGGCGTGGACCTCGTCGCGGCGCAGGTGGCGGCGGTGCTGGGCCTGCCGCCCGACCTGCGGTCCACGCGGCGGGCCTGTGCGTCGCTGCGGTTCCTGACGGCGACGGCGACTTCGGTGCTTTCGGCCGGGGACGCCGTGACGAAGGCGTCGACGGTACCGGGCGTGGCCGAGGCCCGGCTCTACCGCGCGGACGGCACGGTGGTCCGCTCGGCGCGGGACTACCGGGACCGGGCCGGGCACGTCCTCGCCGTCGCGGACCGGCCCCGCGGCGCTCGCGCGGCGGCCGTGGCCGGGCTCGACCGGTTGCGCGCCGCCCTCGTCCCGGAAGGAGCGACCCGGTGACCCTGCGGTTCCTCATCGCCACCGTCGCGCAGACCGATCGCGCGCGCGAAGAACGGGACGAAGAGCGTCCCGAACCCCACCCGGACACCCCGGAAGGAGCACCTCGATGACCATCGCCCCAGGCGGAACCGGACGGCTCACCAGCGCCATCTCCGCCGCGGCCAGGGAGATCCTCTTCGACCGCGACACCGCACCCGCCCCCGACCCGGTCGCCGCCGAGCTCGGGCTGATCAGCCAGGTCGACCGCGCCCACGTCGTGATGCTCGCCGAACGCGGCATCGTCGACCGGGCCCGCGCCGCGGACCTGCTCAGCGGCATCGAAAGCCTGCGGAAACAAGGGTTCTCGGCCCTGCACGACGTCCCCGCGCCCCGCGGCCGCTACCTCGCCTACGAGTCCCACCTCATCGACACCCTCGGCGCCGAGACCGGCGGGATCCTCCACAGTGGACGCTCGCGCAACGACCTCAACGCCACGGTCGTCCGGCTGCGGTTGCGCGAACCGCACGAACGCCTGCTCGCCGAGTCCGACGCCCTCGGCCGCGCCCTGCTCGAGCGGGCCCGGCGCTGGGCCGAGGTCACCATGCCCGCCTACACCCACC
This sequence comes from Amycolatopsis camponoti, assembly GCF_902497555.1. Classification (NCBI taxonomy): domain Bacteria; kingdom Bacillati; phylum Actinomycetota; class Actinomycetes; order Pseudonocardiales; family Pseudonocardiaceae; genus Amycolatopsis; species Amycolatopsis camponoti. The sequence goes on from NZ_CABVGP010000002.1 coordinate 3,277,801, forward strand.
ACCAGCCCGCCGTCCCGATCACCTACGGGCACTACCTCGCCGGCGTCGCGAGCGCGCTCGTCCGGGACGTCGAAAGCCTCTGGCAGGCCGGCGCCGAGATCGACCAGAACCCGCTCGGCGCGGGCGCGGTCGGCGGCACGTCGCTGCCGGTCGACCAGCACCGCACCACCGCGCTGCTCGGCTTCGCCACCTCGATCCCGAACTCGCTGCACGCCGTCGCGTCGCGGGACCTGGTGCTGCGCCAGCTGTCCGCGGCCACCGTCCTCGGTGTCCTGCTCTGCCGCGTCTCCCACGACTTCCAGGCGTGGACGAGCGCGGAGGCCGGGCTTCTGCGGCTGGCCGACGACGTCGTCGGGTCCAGTTCGATGATGCCGCAGAAGCGCAACCCGTTCCTGCTCGAACACGTCCAGGGCCGCGCGCTGGCCCCGCTCGGCGCGTTCACCGCGTCGGCGAGCGCGATGGCGACGGCGCGGTTCACCAACGCCATCGCCGTCGGCACCGAGGCGGTGGCTCCCGCGTGGTCGGCGCTGGAGGCCGCGACCGACGCCGTCGTGCTGCTGCGGCTCGTCGTCGAGGGCGCCGAGCCGGTGCCGGAGCGGATGTACGCCCGCGCCGTCGACGGCCAGACCGCGGCCACCCACCTCGCCGAACGGCTCGTCGACGCCGGGATGCCGTTCCGCCGGGCCCACCACGAAGTCGGGGCCGTCGCGAAGGAAGCCCTCGACCACGGCCTGCCGCTGCACGAGGTCGCCCGTGTCCGGCTGGCCGGGCAGCCCGCGCACGTCCTCGCCGCGCTCGACCCGGCCGAGGTGGCCCAGCACGCGGCCCACGGCGGTGGCCCGGCGCGGGAGTCCGTGCTCGCCGCCGTCACCGAGGCCGAAGCCGCGTTCGCGCGGATCCGCGCCGCCGCCGAAGAACGCCGCTGGCGCTGGAGCCAGGCCGAAATCGGCCTCGACGACGCCGTCCGAACCCTCATCCGCTGACCGCCAAGGAGCCTGTTGTGACCACTTTCGCCGACGACCTCGCGACCCTGCGCCCGGAGACCGCGCCCGCACAGGGCACGCACGTCGAACTCCGCAGCGACACGTTCACCCTGCCCACGCCCACGATGCTGGAGGCCGCCGCGCGCGCTCCGCTCGGCGACGACGTCTACGGCGAGGACCCGACCGTGGACCGGCTGGAGCAGCTCGCCGCCGAGCTGCTCGGCAAGCAGGCCGGCTGCCTGATGCCGAGCGGCACCATGGCGAACCTGACCGCGCTGCTGGCGCACTGCCCGCGCGGCGGCAAGGCGATCGTCGGGCACGAGTCCGACGTGTACGTCTACGAAGCGGGCGGCGCGTCGCTGTGCGGCGGCATCGTCTACGACCCGCTGCCGAACCTGCCCGACGGCACGATCGACCCGGCGGCCATCGCCGAGGCGTGCGCGGTCGACCGCAGCGACCCGCAGATCGCGCCGCCGGCCGTGCTGAGCCTGGAGACGCCGCAGAACCGCTGTGGCGGGCTGCCCCTGCAGCTGGACTACCTCAGCGAGGTGTCCCGGCTGATCCGCTCGCACGGTGTCGCCCTGCACCTCGACGGCGCCCGCCTGTTCAACGCGGCCGTCGCGCTCGGCGTCAGCGCGGCCGAGGTGGCCAAGCACGCGGACACGGTGCAGATCTGCCTGTCGAAAGGCCTCTGCGCGCCGATCGGCTCGGTGCTGGTCGGCGACCGCGTGACGATCGCGGCGGCGCGCCGGATGCGCAAGATGCTCGGCGGCGGCATGCGCCAGGCCGGGATGATCGCGGCGTGCGGCATCGTGGCGCTGACGGACATGACCGAGCGCCTGGCCGACGACCACGCCCGCGCGGCGCGCCTGGCCCGCGGCCTGTCGCGCATCCCGGGCGTCCGGCTGGATCCGGGCCCGCCGCTGACCAACATGGTGTTCTTCAAGGTCCGCGACGACCGCTACACGACCCGGACGCTGATCGAGGCCGCCCGCCGCCGCGGGATCCGGGTGGAGGAGCTGGGCACCGACCGCATCCGCGCGGTGACCCACGCGGGCGTCGACGACGACGCCGTGGACCGCGCGGTCTCGGTGTTCGGCGACCTCCTGGGCCACGACGCCCTGGTGCGGTGAACCCGCGGGGCCGGGGCGGCCGCCGTCCCGGCCCGTAAGGGTTTCCTAATGCCGGATGCGCCGGTTCGCCGGCCGGCCGGGGCTAGGGTCGCGCGGGTGTCCAGATCACTGCGTGGCTTCCTCGTCGCCGTTCCGGGACTGCTGCTGGCCGGGTTCGGCACGGTGCACCCCGCCCAGCTCGACGCGGCCACCGCGCCCTGGTGGACGACGCTGCACATCATCCTGCTGCCGGTCTTCCCATTGCTGGCCGTGGCGCAGTGGTTCCTGCTGAGGGAGGCACCGCCGTGGTTGCGGTGGCCGGGCTGGGTGGCGGCGTTCGGGTACGCGGCCTTCTACGGCGGACTCGACGCGGTGGCGGGGATCGCCGGCGGCACGGTGGTCCACGCCCAGCACGGCGCCACCCCGGTCGTCGGCGCGGTCTTCACGGCCGGCGACCTGGTCGGCCACATCGGCGCGGCCTGCTTCCTCGTGGCGAGCGCGTTGATCGTCGTGGCGGCGACCTTGCGCGCGGGGTGGTGGGCGGTGCCGGGCGGGGTGGTCCTCCTGCCGGCGAGTGTGTCCTTTCTGGACAGTCACATCTTCTGGCCGCGGGGTGTGCTCACGATGCTCGCCGTCGCGGTCGGGATGTCCTGGCTGTTCTTCGCCGGGGAGCGGAGCGCGGAGCCGCGGGCCTGACCGCTGGCCACGGGGCTTGACACGCCCTCCACCGCAGCTGTACATGTTTGTACATGTTCACCCGACCGGCTCCGATGCGGGAGCGAGCGCTCGGTGCCTTCTACGGGCTCGCGATCGGCGACGCGCTCGGCATGCCGACGCAGTCGATGTCGCGCGCCGCCATCGAGCGGGCGTACGGGCCGATCCGCGGCTTCGTCGACGCCGTCGCCGAGCAGCCGATCGCCCCCGGGATGCCGGCCGGGTCGATCACCGACGACACGGAACAGGCCGTGCTCGTGGCCCGGCTCGCCATCCACGGCGGTGGCCGGATCGATGCCCACGACTTCGCCGCCGCCCTGCGTGAGTGGGAGGCGGACATGATCCGCCGCGGCTCGCTCGACCTGCTCGGCCCCTCGACCCGGCGCGCCCTCGACCGGCTCGACGCGGGCGCCGCCGCCGAGGAGGCCGGCCGGGACGGGGCCACCAACGGCGCCGCCATGCGGATCACCCCGGTCGGCATCGCGACGCCGCTGGGCGAGGGGTTCCTCGACGCCGTCGTCGCGGCGAGCCGCGTCACCCACAACACCGGGCTGGGGATCGCCGCGGCCGCCGCGGTGGCCGCCGCCGTCTCGTCCGGCGTCGCCGGGGCCGACCTCAAGACCTCCCTCGACGAGGCCGAACAGGCCGCCGCCGAGGGCGCGCTGCGCGGGCACTGGATCGCCGGCGGGGACATCGCCGCCCGCATCGCCTGGGCTCGTGGCTGGGTCCGCGGCCTGGGCCGCGCGGGGTTGGCCGACGCGCTCACCGACGTCATCGGGACGTCGGTCGCCGCGCAGGAATCCGTGGTCGCGGCCTTCGCACTCGCCGAAAACCTCGGTGACGACCCGGCCGCGGCCCTGACCCTCGCCGCCGAGATCGGCGGCGACACCGACACCGTGGCGGCCGGGTGCGGAGCGATCCTCGGCGCACACCACGGGATTTCCGGACTGCCCGCCCACCTGGTCGATAAGGTGCGCGCGGTCAACCGGCTCGACTTGGCCGTCGTCGTGGACGGCCTCCTGCAGGTGCGAGGTAACGATGGTCGAATCAGCTCAGGTCCCCGGCACGAGTGCCGCGGACACGCCGGCTAGCTCCGGGAAAGCGGGAGCGCTGGAGACCCGCGGCATCGAGCCCGTGCCCGCCGGCGAGCGCCACGGGCACCCGATGCAGCTGTTCTGGGTGTGGTTCGCCGCGAACATCAGCATCCTCGGGCTGCCGCTCGGCGCGACGCTGGTCGCGGTGCAGCACCTGGCGTTCTGGCAGGCGGCCCTCGTCGCGGTGCTCGGCGCCGCCGGGTCGTTCGCGGTCGTCGGCGTCGTCTCGATCGCCGGCCGCCGCGGCGGCGCGCCCGGGCTCACGTTGTCGCGCGCGGTCTTCGGCGTCCGGGGCAACATCGGGCCGACCATCGTGTCGCTGGTGTCCCGGCTCGGCTGGGAGACGGTGAACACGACGACCGCCGCGTTCGCGTTCCTTTCCCTGTGCGCGATCCTGTTCGGCGCGAACGCGGACGCGAAGGCCTCACCGGTGCTGACGGTCGTGGGCGTGGCGGTGTTCGTCCTGCTGACCGTGACCGTCTCCGGGCTCGGGCACGCGGTGCTGGTCGCGGTGCAGCGCTGGTCGACGTGGATCTTCGGTGCGCTCAACGTGGTCGTCGCGGTCAGCCTGGTCACGCGGATCCACTGGGGGCAGGTCTTCGCCGCCTCGCCCGCGCCGGTCGGCGCGATGATCGCCGGCGTCGGCACCATCGCCGCCGGGACCGGGATCGGCTGGGCGAACGCGTCCGCCGACATGTCGCGCTACCAGTCGCCGTCCGTCCGGGCCGGGTCGCTCGTCGCCTCGGCCGCGGCGGGCGCGGGAATCCCGTTGGTGCTGCTCATCTCGCTGGGCAGCCTGGTTTCGGCCGACGACCCGTCGCTGGCGTCCGCGGGCGACCCGGTCGCGGCCATCCGCGAGCTGCTGCCCGGCTGGATGGCGGTGCCGTACCTGATCGCCGCGTTCGGCGGGCTGCTGCTCTCGAACCACCTGTCCGTGTACTCCGCCGGCCTCACCACGCTGACCCTGGGCATCCGGCTCAAGCGGGTGTACGCCGTGGTCGTCGACATCGTCGTGACGTTCCTCGGCTCGCTGTACTTCATGCTCGTCGCCGACGGCTTCTACGGCCCGTTCATCGCGTTCATCAGCCTGCTGGCGGTGCCGATCACGGCGTGGGTCGGGGTGTTCGTCGTCGACATGGTGCGCCGGCGCGACTACGACCCGGTGGCCCTGATGGACGTGCACCGCACGAGCGCGTACTGGTACCGCGCGGGGTGCGAGCCGCGTGCGCTGCTGTCCTGGGCCGCGGCCATCGTCGCGGGCTACCTGTTCACCACGGCCGGCACCGGCGACGACGCGTGGTTCACCGGGCCCCTGGCCGGCACGTGGCTCGGCGCCAACGGACTGGGCTGGGTCGTCACGTTCGCCGTGGGTGCCGGGTTGTACGCCGCGCTCGGCGGTGCGAGGATCCGCCGATGACCGGCCGCCTCGTCCACACCGGACAGGCCATCGTCGACCTCGTGATGCGGGTCGAGGCGCTGCCTCCGCCGGGTGGCGACGTGCTCGCCTCCGACGTCCGCTTCACCGCGGGCGGCGGGTTCAACGTGATGGCCGCGGCGGCCCGTGCCGGCGCGGCGGTCGTCTACGCGGGGGAGCACGGCACCGGACGCTTCGGCGACCTGGTCCGGGAGGCCCTGACGGCCGAGGGGGTCGAGCTGGTCCAGCTCCCGGCCGCGCCGGACACCGGGGTGTGCGTCGTCCTGGTCGACGCGGCGGGGGAGCGGACGTTCATCACCGAGACCGGCGCCGAGGGCACCGTCACGGCCGAGCACCTGCGCCGCGTGCGGCCGCGGGCCGGAGACCTGGTGTACGTCACCGGGTACAGCCTCTTGCGCGAGTCCAACCGCGACGCGCTGCTGGAGTGGCTGCCCTCGGTGGGGGACCACCGGGTGCTGCTGGACCCCGGGCCCCTCGCCGCCGACGTGGCCCCGGACGTCTGGCGGGCGGTGCTGCCGCGCGTGGACATCCTCTCGTGCAATGCCGCCGAAGCCGCGATGATGTCCACTGTGGACGGAGTGGGAGACGTGCCGGTGCGGGTCACGCGCGTCGGCGCCGAGGGGTGCGACGTCGTCGAGAACGGGGTGACCGTGCGCGTCCCCGGGTTCCCGGTCGACCCGGTGGACACCAACGGTGCCGGGGACGCCCATGCCGGCGTGCTGGCGGCGGAGCTGCTGCGCGGGGAGCCACTCCTCGTCGCGGCCGAACGCGCGAACGCCGCTGCCGCGATCGCGGTCCGGCGGTATGGCCCGGCTACGAGCCCCTCCCGTGCGGAGGTCGATGAGCTACTGGTTCGCCAGCAGGAACTCGGTCACCGCGGGTAGGACCGCCTCACCGACGTGCCCCACCCCCTCGACGACGTCGAAGCGCACGGCCGACCCGTAGTCCCTGAGCGCCGCGGCCAACGTCCGGGCCCGCGACAGCCGATCGGCTCCCCCTTCGCTCGCCATCCACGCGATCGCCGCGGGGTCCGCGTCGAGTGAGCCGATCACGATCTGGACCGGGACCCGCGTGAACGACGCTTCGCCGCCGGGCAGGGCGACCCGGCCCGGCGCGCCGATCGACACCGCCGACAGGCGCTCGGGGTGGCGGTACAGGAACCGGTGGGCGAACTGCCCACCGCCGGAGAAGCCGTGCAGGAAGAACGCCGACGCGGCCGCGTTCCAGCGGTGCGCGACCTCGTCGACCATGTCCAGCAGCACCTGGTCGAAGCGGATCCCCGCGTGCTCGAGGACCTTGTAGCCGTCGATGTCGTCGGGTGCGCTGATGCCCGCCGGGAACAGCGGCGTCATGACCACCGCGCGCTCGGCCCGGGCGAGCGCGGCCAGCCCGTCGAGGTAGAACCTCGTGCGCCGGCGCGTGCCGTGGACGAACACCCACAGCTTCGGCCGCTCGTCGTCGCGGATGTCCTCCGGGACGAACAGTGTGTAGGAGAACCGCGGGTCGGCCTGCGCGGCGAAGGCCGGCGTGTACCCGGTCAGGAGCCGGCGGCCGGCGTGGTCCGGGGGCAGCTCGGCGAGCCGGACAGCGGGAGGCGTCACGCTCGCAACCTAAGAGCGGCTCGGCACCCGGGCAACGCCACCGGCGGAAAGGCAGCCTTTCACGCCGGGAAAGCCAGCCGCTCCGGCAGGCGGGCGGCCAGGTGACCGATCAGGTCGCTCGTGCGCCGCGGCACGTGGACGTCGTCGGCCAGCAGGGCGTAGATGTCGGCGGGCGGCGTCGGCACGCCGGGCAGCACCCGCACCAGCGCGCCGCTGTCCAGGTGGGACCGGACCTGCCACTCCGAGCGCATGACGATCCCGCGGCCCCGCAGCGCCCAGTCCGTCACGATGTCGCCGTCGTTGCTCGACAGGCTGCCGCGCACCCGCACCTGACGCGGCTGGGCGGCGCCGCCGAAGCGCCACACCGCGAAGTCGCCCTCGTTCTCGCGCAGCACGATGCAGTCGTGGGCGGCCAGGTCCTCGATCCGCTCGGGGACGCCGCGGCGGTCCAGGTAGGACGGTGCCGCGCACGGCACTCGGCGGTTGCGGGCCAGCCGGCGCATCCGCAGCGTGGAGTCCGGTGGCGCGCCGACGTGCACGGCCAGGTCGAACTCGCGCCGGTGCGGCCGCAGGGGCAGCGCCGAGGTGTGGAGCCGGATCCGCACGCGGGGGTGCAGCGCGGTGAACTCGCCGATGAGCGGCGCGACGTGCGTGCGGCCGAGTCCGAGGGTCGCCTGGACGACGATCGAGCCCCGCAGGTCGCCGGCGGGGTGGCTGACCAGGTCGTCGAGCTCGCGCACCTGGTCGAGGATCGCCTCGACGCGCGAGGCGTACAGCTGCCCCTCGGAGGTCAGCGTGAGCCGGCGCGCGCCGCGGTGCACGAGCCGCACGTCGAGCCGGCGTTCCAGCGCTTTCAGGCGTTTGCTCACCACCGGCAGCGACACGTCCAGCTCGCGCGCGGCGGCCGTGAGCGTCTCGCTGACGGCGACCACGTGGAAGAAGCCGAGGTCGTCGAGTCTTTCCATGGAGGAAAGGATAGGTTGCCGCCGGCGTTCTTGCCGGGGCGCCGCGCGGCCGCCCACAGTGGAGGGACCCCACGGCGAGGAGCGTCTTGTGAACCACCGCATCGCGGTCATCCCCGGCGACGGCATCGGGCGCGAGGTCGTCCCGGAAGGCCTGCGCTGCCTGCGCGCCGCCGCCGACGTCCACGGCTTCGAGCTGGAGACCACCGAATTCGGCTTCGCTTCCGCCGAGTACTGGCTGGAGCACGGCGAGATGCTGCCGCCGGACTGGCAGGACGTGCTCGCCGGCTTCGACGCGCTCTTCTTCGGCGCGGTCGGGTGGCCTGAGGTGGTCCCCGACCACGTGTCGCTCTGGGGCAGCCTGCTGAAGTTCCGCCGCGGGTTCGACCAGTACGTCAACCTGCGGCCGGTCCGGTTGCTGCGCGGCGTGCGCGGCCCGCTGCGCGGCCACGGGCCGGGCGACATCGACTTCCTCGTCGTCCGGGAGAACACCGAAGGCGAGTACTCCAGCATCGGTGGCCGCATCTTCGAGGGCACCGACCGCGAGACCGTGCTGCAGGAGACGGTGATGACCCGCGTCGGCGTGGACCGCGTGCTGCGCTACGCCTTCGACCTCGCCGCCACCCGGCCGCGCAAGCACCTGACGTGGGCGACCAAGAGCAACGGGATCTCCATCTCGATGCCCTACTGGGACGAGCGCGCGGCCGCGATGGCCGCCCACTACCCGGACGTCACCGCGGACAAGGACCACATCGACATCCTCGCGGCCAAGTTCGTGCTCAGCCCGCGGAACTACGACGTCGTCGTGGCCAGCAACCTCTTCGGCGACATCCTGTCCGACCTCGGGCCCGCGTGCACCGGCACGATCGGGATCGCCCCGAGCGCCAACATCAACCCGGACCGCACCTGGCCGAGCCTGTTCGAGCCGGTCCACGGCTCGGCTCCCGACATCGCCGGGCAGGGCATCGCCAACCCGATCGGCCAGATCTGGAGCGGCGCCATGATGCTCGACCACCTCGGCGAACCGGAAGCCGCCGCGCGGGTCGTCGCCGCGATCGAAAGCGTGCTCGACGAGCAGCCGGACGTGCTCACCCCCGACCTCGGCGGCCCGGGGACGACCGAAGGGCTCGGCACGGCGATCGCCGAGCGCATCGCCGTCGGGCAGCGGGTCACGGCATGACCGGCTTCGACCCGATCGGCCTGGAGGTCCGCTGGGACCGGCTCGCCGCCGCGACCGACGAAGCCGCGTCGACCATGCTGCGCACGGCGTTCTCGACGATCATCCGCGAGTCCAACGACTACACGGTGGTCCTGATGGACCGCCGCGGCCGCACGATGGCCGAGTCGCGGGCCGGCATCCCGGGCTTCGCGGCTTTGATGAGCACGCTGACTTCCCTTGTCCTGGAACGCTTCCCGGCCGGCGAGTGGCAGGACGGCGACGCCGTCATCACCAACGACCCGTGGATCGCGACCGGGCACCTGCCCGACATCGCCATGCTCGCGCCGATCTTCCACCGCGGCGCGCTCGCCGGCTTCACCGGCACCGCCGCGCATTCGCCGGACATCGGCGGCACGCCGTCGCTCGGCGCCACGGACCTGATGTCCGAAGGCTTGCTCATCCCGCCGCTGCGGCTGTTCCGCGCCGGCCGGGTCGAGCAGGGCGTCAAGGACTTCCTGCTGGCCAACGTCCGCCTGCCCGCCGAGCTGTGGGGCGACCTCGAAGCGCAGGCCGCCGCGCACGCGGTCGGCCGGCGACGCGCTCAGGAGTTCCTCGAGGACTTCGGCGAGCCCGACTTCGCGGGGTTCGCCGACCAGGTGCACGCCATGGCCGAGGCCGCGATGCGCGCGGCGATCCGCGAGCTGCCCGACGGCGTCTACCGGGCGGGCGTCGACGCGGACGGCGTCGAAGGTCACCCGACGCACATCGAGTGCGCGGTGACGATCAGCGGGGACGCCGTCGGGATCGACTACACGGGGACTTCCCCGCAGGTCCCGTTCTCGACCAACTCCACGCTGAACTACACCCGCGCGTACTCGGTGTACCCGCTGAAGATCCTGCTCGACCCGGCCACGCGCACCAACTGGGGCTCCTACCGGGCGATCACCGTGACCGCGCCCGAGGGCACGATCGTCAACCCCGTGTTCCCCGCGCCGGTCGTCGCCCGGCACCTGACCGGGCACCTGCTCTCCTGCGCGATCTACCGCGCGCTCGCGCCGGTGCTGCCGGACCGCGTCATCGCCGACAGCGGGGGAGCGCCCGCGCTGCGCGTCCGGTTCGCCGGGGTCGACGACGCCGGCCGCCCGTTCGCGCAGATGCTCTTCGCCAACGCCGGCATGGGTGCGTCGCAGGACGAGGACGGCCTCTCGGCGACGGCGTTCCCGACCAACTCCGGCAGCGGGAGCGTCGAGGCGATGGAAGTCGCGTCGCCGCTGAGGTTCGTCCGCAAGGAGCTGCGGGCCGGGTCCGGCGGGCGGGGACGGCGGCGCGGCGGGCTCGGGCAGGACGTCGAGGTGCACAACCCGACGAGCCGCCCGGTGCAGCTGGTGCTGCTCGGCGACCGCGAACGGCACCCGGCCCTCGGCGTCGCGGGCGGGGAGGCCGGGGCACCGGCCCAGGCCGTGCTGGACACCGGCGAGCGCGTGCCGCTGAAGTCGATTTCGCAGCTCGCACCGGGTGCCTCGGTCGTCATCTCGTTCGCCGGCGGCGGCGGGTTCGGCACCCCGGAGGCGGACCGATGAGCCGCACCGTCCGGATCGGCGTGGACGTCGGCGGCACGTTCACCGACCTGCTGCTGCACGACCCCGCCCGCGGCCTGACCTGGCCGGGCAAGCTGCCCACCACCCCGCACGCGCCGCACGACGCGATCACCGCCGGCATCACCCGGCTCCTCGCGGAGACCGGCACGCCGCCGGACGCCGTCGCCGGGGTCGTCCACGGCACGACCCTGGTGACGAACACCCTGCTCGAACGCACCGGCGCGGTCGTCGGCCTGCTCACCACCGAGGGTTTCAGCGACACCCTGGAGCTGGCCCGCGAGACCCGGTTCGACACGACCGACCTGCACGCGCGCCCGGCGTCCCCGCTGGTTCCCCGGCACCGGTGCCGCGGCGTGCCGGGCCGCCTCGCCGCCGACGGCACCGAGCTGGCACCCCTGGACGACGACGCCGTCTTGGCCGAGGTGCGGGACTTGCTGACCCACGGCGTCGAGGCGGTGGCCGTCGCGCTGCTGCACTCCTACCGCGACGACCGGCACGAACGGCGGGCCCGCGAGCTGCTCGCCCGCGCCCACCCGGACCTGCCGGTCACGCTCTCCAGCGCGGTGACCCCGGTACTCGGCGAATACGAGCGCGCGAGCACCGCGTGCCTCAACGCCTACGTCCAGCCGCTGGTGGCGCACTACCTCGACGCGCTGCGGGACGACCTGACCGCGCTGGGCATCGACGCGCCACTGCACGTCATGCTCTCCGGCGGTGGCGTCACGACCCTGGCCGACGCCAAGGAGTTCCCCGTCCGCCTGCTCGAATCCGGTCCCGCGGCGGGCGCGATCGCCGCCGCCGCGGTGGCCCGCCGGGCCGGCGAACCGGACGTCCTGTCGTTCGACATGGGCGGCACCACCGCCAAGATCGCGATCGTGAGCGGCGGCGCACCGCGGCGCAAGCACGACTTCGAAGCGGGCCGCGTCGACAAGTTCAAGCCGGGCTCGGGCCTGCCGGTGAAGCTGACCGTCGTGGACCTGATCGAGATCGGCTCGGGGGGCGGCTCGATCGCCGCCCCGGACGCGCTGGGCCTGCTCAAGGTCGGGCCGCGCAGCGCCGGGTCCGTGCCGGGACCGGTCGCCTACGGCCGCGGCGGCGAGCGGCCGACCGTCACCGACGCCGACCTCGTGCTCGGCTACCTCGACCCGGACGCCTTCCTCGGCGGCGAGATGCGGCTGCGCACCGCCGAAGTCCACAAGGCGGTGGCCCGGGAAGTGGGTGACCCGCTGGGCCTGGACGAGACCGGCGCGGCCGCGGGCATCGTCGAGGTCGCCACGGCGAGCATGGCCGCGGCCGCCCGGATGCACCTGGCCGAGCACGGCCGCGACCCCGCCGGGTTCGCGCTGGTGGCCTTCGGCGGCGCGGGACCCGTGCACGCCTACGGCCTGGCGAAGCAGCTGAAGATCGGCCGCGTGATCGTCCCGATGCGGGCCGGCGTGATGTCGGCGTACGGGTTCCTCGTCGCCGCGCCGACGGTCGACCAGTCGCGCAGCCTGCCCTCCCCACTGTCCGAAGTGGACTGGAGTCGCGTGGAGGCCCTGTACGAGGAGATGGCCGAGCAGGCCGGCGCGGTCCTCGGCACCGGGGCGCGCTCGCGGCGGTCGGCCGACCTGCGGTACCTGGGCCAGGGCTCCGGGATCGAGGTCGACCTGCCCGGCGACGGTCGTCTCCGGGACGCTTTCGAAGACGCTTACCGCGCGGCGTTCGGGCGGACGCTGGACGGACCCGTGGAGGTCGTCACCTGGCGCTTGTCGGCCCGGTTGCCCGGCCGCGACATCGAGCTCGGGTGCGAGCCCGCCGACGGCGACCCACGGCGCGGGGAGCGTGACGTGCACTTCCCCGGCCACGGCCGGCTGCGCGCGACGGTCTGGGACCGCTACCGGCTGCGGCCGGGCGCGGAAATCGCCGGACCGGCCGTCTTCGAAGAGCGGGAGTCCTCCTGCTCCTTCGGGCCGGACTGCCGGATCCGCGTCGGCGACGACCTGACGCTCTTCGTCGACCTCGGCTGAGTCACCGGCCGGCGAGCAGGTCGCCGAGCCCGCCCCGGGCGTCTTCGAGCACCAGCGCCTCGGCCCGCGCCGAGTCGCCGGCCCGCAACGCGCGCACGAGCGCGCGGTGGGTCGTGTAGCGGTCCAGGCCGAACGTGTCGTCCACGCTGACGCGTTCGATCACGCGCGAGCGCCGTTCGGGGTAGGAGAACACCCGGGTCTGGTCGAGCAGGCGGACCAGCACCGGGTTGCCGGCGCACGACTCGACGAGACCGTTGAAGAGCTGCATGGCGTCGAAGAGCCGGCCGACGTGCTTGTCCACGTCCTGCCCGGACTCGTGGCGCTGCTTGATGAGGATGAGCAGGTCGTCGGCTTCGTCGAGGATCGCGTCGAGCCCGTCCAGCTGCTCGGGCGTCGCGTGCCGGGCGGCGAAGCGCGCCACCATGCCGCGCAGGCCCACCTCGACCTCGGCGAGGTCCTGGATGGCGACGCCGCCGAACATCGCCACCTTGACCGTGCGCGGGCCGGACCGTTCGAGGAGGCCGTCCTGTTCGAGGCGCCGGATGGCCTCGCGGACCGGCGTCGGGCTGACCGACAGCTGCTCGGCGAACCCCCGTTCGGTGACCTTCTGGCCCGGGCGCAGCTCGCCGGTGGTGATCGCGTCGCGGATCGCGCGGTACACGCGGTCGGCCAGCGTGTCGGTCTGCAGTGCTTCGCCCCTCATGAGCCCAGCCTACTGGCCATCGCAAAACACGTTTGCAACTATTGACCATCTTGCTATAGCAAAAGTACGGTGGCGGGCATGCCCAAGGGAAGGTGCCGACGATGACGTTGACCACCCCGCGCGTCCGGACGGGACGCATCACGTTCTTCGTGGCTCTGGCGGTCTTCGCGCAGGAGTCGACCTGGAACCTCTACGACTCGCAGGTCCCGCCGCTGCTGCGCGAGCACGTCAGTAGCGCCGCGCTCATCGGCGCGCTGATGGGCATGGACAACCTGCTCGGCATCTTCATCCAGCCGTGGATGGGCAACCGCTCGGACGGCACCCGGACCTCGTGGGGCCGGCGCATCCCGTACCTCGTCGTCGGGATGCCGGTGGCGGCCGTGCTGTTCGTGCTCATCCCGCACGCCGCGGCCTCGCTGCCGCTGCTGATCCTGGTGATGTTCGGCTACGCCCTGGTCGCGAACTCGTTCAAGCCGATCGCCGAGTCGCTGCTCCCGGACTACATCGGCCCCGAGCGGCGCAGCCGGGCGAACGCGGCGGTCAAGATCGCCTCCAGCATCACGGTGATCGTCGCCGCGCTGATCAGCATCTTCCTGATCGACGACTTCCCGAAGCTGTCCTTCGCCATCCCGGCGGTGCTGATGCTCGTGTCGGTGGGCGTGCTCGCCTGGCGGGTGCGCGACAGCAAGTCCCCGGCCTACCGGGCCGCGCTCGAAGAGGACCGCGCCGGGCACACCGAGAACGCGCCGCGCGTGCGGATGCGGGACGTCCTGCTCGACCTCGTCCGGGACACCGACCGCAGCCGGCTGCTGGTGATCCTGTCCGTGCTCGCCTTCGGCAGCGCGTGGTTCGCGTCGCGGTCGCTCATCACCAACTACGGCATGGAGACGCTGGGCATGTCCCGCGGCGACGCCGGCGGGCTGACCCTGCCCAGCGGGCTGGCGTTCATCGTCGCCGCCTACCCGGTGGCGCTGTGCGCCGAACGCTTCGGCCGGCTGCGCGTGATCCTGATCGGGATGACCGTGTTCGCCGCGGCGATGGTGCTCGGCACGATCGTGCGGACGCCCACCGGCACGGTCGTCGCGATGTGCGTGGCGGCCGCGGGAGCGTCGGCGTTCATGGTCAACATGGCGGTCGTCCTGTGGAACCTCGCGCCCTCGGCCCGGGTGCTCGGCACCTACACCGGCCTCTACACCGTCGGCTGGGCGGGCGGCGGGTTCCTCGGGCCGGCGCTGGTCGGCGGCATGGTCGACGTGACCGGGTGGCCGTTCCTGCTGCTCGACATCGCGGTCGTCACGGCGGTCGCGGTGCTACTGGTGGCCCGGATCGCTTCGCTGCAACGACGTCGCACCGACGGACGCGCACTGTGAGGCGCGTGCTGGTCACCGCCGACTACCTGCGTCCCGGCGACGAGGTGGACGAGTACCTGCGCGGGGCCGGGCTGGAAACCGTGTACTCGCCGATGATCGGCAAGCGCGATCCCTCGCAGCTCGTCGCGGCGCTCGACGGGATCGACGCGGCTTTGGTGGCCAACGAGCCGTTGACCGCCGGGGTGCTGGCTCGCGCTCCGAAGCTGCGCGTCATCGTGCGGACCGGCGTGGGGTACGACTCCATCGACGTCGAAGCCGCTGCCCGGCAGGGGATCAGCGTCAGCAACCTGCCCGGCGTCAACGCCAACGCCGTGGCCGAGTACACGTTCGGGCTGCTGCTCGCCGGAGCGCGGCGGCTCGTGCAGTCGGCTTCCGGGGTGGCGGCGGGGAAGTGGCCGCGCGAGGACGGCCACGAGCTGCGCGGGTCGACTCTGGGGCTCATCGGGTACGGCGCTTCGGCTCGGGCGGTCGTCCCGCTGGCTCGCGCGTTCGGCATGACGGTGGTCTGCACGTCCGGCCTGCGGGGGCCGGACGTCCGGTTCGTCGACCTGCCCGAGCTGCTGTCCACTTCGGACTACGTCTCGGTGCACACCTCGTTGACCGACCGGACGCGGGGCATGCTCGACGCGGAGGCGTTCAAGCTGATGAAGCCGACGGCGTTGCTCGTCAACACCGCGCGCGGCGCGATCGTCGACGAGGACGCGCTCGTCGCGGCCGTGCGCTCCGGCGAGATCGCCGGCGCGGCGCTCGACGTCGTGTGCGAAGAACCGTTGCCGGACACCAGCCCGCTGCGCGGGGTGGACGGGATCGTCGTCTGTTCGCACCTGGCCGGGCAGACGGCCGAAGCGCGCCGGGCCGCGGGCCTGCGCGGTGCGGAAGAACTGGTCGCGGCCCTCGACGGCCGGGCCCGGCACGTGGTGAACGGAGAGGGATGAGGGACATGGAGAAAGTGCGCGTGCTGGCGCCGAGCGGGATGCTCGGCGCGGGCTGGGACCACGCGACGGTCGAGCGGGGGATCGCCCTGGGCGCCGACGTCATCAGCATCGACGGCGGGTCGACCGACTCGGGCCCGTACTACCTCGGCGCGGCGAAGGCCAAGACGACCGCGAAGGCCGTCGCGCGCGACCTGCGCAGCCTGTTCACGGCCGCCGCGGGCGCCGGGATCCCGGTGATCGTGGGCTCGTGCGGGACGAGCGGGACCGACGCCGGCGTCGACTGGGTCGCCGGGATCGCCGCCGAGGTGCTCGCGGAGGAGGGCCTGGACCTGAGGGTCGCGAAGATCTACAGCGAGCAGGACGCGGCCGAGCTGAAGGACCACCTCGGCTCCGGCCGGGTCCACCCGTTGCCCCCACTGGGGGAGCTGGCCGCGGAGACCTTGGAGAGCTGCACGCACATCGTCGGCGCGATGGGGCACGAGCCGATCGTCGAGGCGTTGCGCGCGGGCGCCCAGGTCGTGCTGGCCGGCCGCGCGACCGACACGGCGGTGGCGGCCGCGTTCCCGCTCATGAAGGGAATGCCGGCCGGGCCGACGTGGCACGCCGCCAAGATCGTCGAGTGCGGCGGCCAGTGCACCGACAACCCGCGCGCGGGCGGCGTCCTGGCGACCATCGACGCGGACGGCTTCACGATCGAGCCGCTCGACCCGGGCGCGGCGTGCACGCCGATCCTGGTGGCGGCGCACATGTTGTACGAGACGGCGAACCCGTTCGAGATGCGCGAACCCGACGGCACGCTCGACGTCCGCGAGGCGGTGTACACGGCGGTCGACGACCGGATCGTGCGGGTCACCGGGTCTCGCTTCCACGTCGCGGACCAGCACACGATCAAGCTGGAGGGCGCGCGGATCACCGGGTACGAGACGATGTCGTTCTCGGCGATCCGCGACCCGCTGGTGCTCGCCGACATCGACGAGTGGGCGTCGCTGATGCGTGCGTTGATCACGCAGCGGGTGGGTCAGACGCTGGGCCTGGCGGACGACGAGTACGCGTTCGACCTGCGGCTGTACGGCCACAACGCGGTGCTCGGTGAGCTGGAACCGGAGAGTGGCCCGCCGCGCGAGGTGGGCGTGATGCTGCTGGTGAACGCGCCGGACCAGGCGACGGCGACGGCGGTGGCGAAGATCGCCAACCCGCTGATGCTCCACCTGCCGACACCGTCGATGGACTACTTGCCGAGCTTCGCGTTCCCGTCGTCCCCGGCGGAGGTCGAGCGCGGCGCGGCGTACGAGTTCGTGCTGAACCACGTCGTCGACTGCGCGCCGCTGGACCTGTTCCGGATCGAGTTCGAGGGGAAGTCCCATGCCTGAAACGACTTTGGCGGAGCTGGCCCACGAGGTGCGCTCCAAGAACGCGGGCCCGTTCTGGGTGACGCTGGAGCTGTTCATGAGGGACGCGGACGGCTACCGCGTGGCGGCGGACGAGACGTTCTTGAACGAGCGCGTGGTGGCTTCGCTGTACCGGGTGGAGGAAGAGACGATCCAGATCTTCCGGATCCCGTCGTTGAACGTCGTGAAGATTTCGTTCCCGCGGCCGGTGAGCCAGGGGTCGTTGCGGGACCGGGACATGCACGCGGGGCAGCACCACGTGCCGTTGGCGCGGATGGTGGTCCCGCTCAGCTGAACAGGCGGGGGAACAGCCGGCGAACACCGCTCCGCAGGTCGTCGAGCGCGTCCTCGGCGCCGATGATGTGGCGCTGCAGGGCCTGCTGGAACAGGCCGTCGAACAGGGCGTACGCCTCGGGCGGTGTGCACGTCGGCTCGACCCCCGTCAAGTCCGCGTACGCCCGGACGTTGCGCCAGATCATCTCCTGCAGGCTCGCGTCGATCTCGGCGACGTCGTCGCGGAACGCTTCCTCGAACAGGGACTGCGAGCGCAGGTCGTACCAGAGCCGGTGCATGAGCGGCGCCTCTTCGAGCGCCGCCGCCAGCCCGTCCGCGCACGCCGCGGCCAGCTCGTCGGTGGTGGCCGCCCCGCCGACGCCGCCTTCGTAGCGCTTCACGCACGCGGCCTTGTACCGCCGCACGCAATACGTGATCAGCTCGACCTTGTCGGCGAAGTAGTAGTGCAGCAGCCCGTGCGAAAAGTCGGTGTGCTCCGCGATCGTGCGCAGGCTCGTGCGGGCGTAGCCGAGGTCGGCCAACGCCAGCAGGGCCGCGTCGGCGAGTTCGCGACGGCGGTCCTCGAACTTGTCGACTCGGGTGCGGCGCCGGACGGCGGCTGCGCTGGTCACCGGCCGAAGATACCACCGAGCGGTTCTCTGACCAATCGTCCAAGAAAATCTTGACATTCGTCCAAACGGCGGCCAGGGTCGTGTCCAGCGACCGACGCAGCTCGAGAGGGACGACGATGTCTCTGTACTTCTACCTGGAAAAAGGCGCCTCCCTGGACCCGGGCGCGCCCTGCCTGACCCTCGACGGGAACTCCCTGTCCTACGGCCAAGTGGTCGAGTTCGCCCAGGCCGTCGCCCGCGCTCTGCGGCGCTCCGGCGTGCGGCCGGGGGACAAGGTCGGCATCCTCTCGGCCAACGACCCGACCGCGTTCAGCTGCGTCTTCGGCATCGCCCGTGCGGGTGCCGTCTGGTGCCCGATCAACCCGCGCAACGCCGCCGGCGAGAACGCCGAGCTCCTGGACCTGTTCGACTGCTCGACCTTGATCTTCCAGCCCGGCTTCGAGGACCTGGTCCGCCGGATCGCCCCGAAGCTGCCGAAGCTGACCACCCTCGTCCGCCTCGGCGAAGGCGACGACTTCGCGCCGGGCTTCCCGGACTGGCTCGACGCCGCCCGAGACGATCCGAGCGCCGAGGCGGACCAACCCGGTGACATCGCCGCCCTCGTCGGGACCGGCGGCACCACCGGACGGCCCAAGGGCGTCATGCTCACCGGCCGCAACCTCGAGGCGATGTCGGCGATCACGCTGATGAGCTACCCCTTCGACGGGCGCCCGGTGTACCTGGCCCTGGCCCCGCTGACCCACGCGGCCGGTGTCCTGTGCTTCCCCATCCTCGCCCGCGGCGGCGAGGTCGTGATCATGGCCAAGCCCGACGTCGGCCGGTTCCTGGAGCTGATCGAACGCCACCGCGTCACCCACACGTTCCTGCCGCCGACGCTGATCTACATGGTGCTCGGCCACGAAGCGCTCGACCGCACGGACCTGTCGTCCCTCCAGTGCTTCTGGTACGGCGCGGCCCCGATGTCGACGGCCCGGCTGACCGAGGCCCTCGACCGCATCGGCCCGATGGCGCAGCTGTTCGGTCAGTCCGAGGCCCCGATGATGATCTCGACGATGTCGCCCGCGGACCACCGCCGACCCGACGGCACCGTCCACACGGGACGGCTGGCCTCCGCCGGCCGCCCCTCGCCGCTGGTCACGGTGGCGATCCTCGACGAGGACGGACGTCCTGTCCCGCAGGGGGACCGCGGCGAGATCTGCGTGCGCGGCTCGCTCGTGATGGCCGGCTACTACCGCAACCCCGAGGCCACGGCGGAGGCGTCCGCGCACGGCTGGCACCACACCGGCGACATCGGGTTCCTCGACGACGAGGGGTTCCTCCACATCGTCGACCGCGCCAAGGACATGGTCATCACCGGCGGCTTCAACGTCTACTCCGCCGAGGTCGAACAGGCCGTGATGGCCCACGACGCCGTCCGCGACTGCGCCGTGATCGGCCTGCCCGACGACAAGTGGGGTGAACGCGTCACCGCCGTCGTCCAGCTGCAGCCCGGCCGGGAGCTGGACACCGGCGAGCTGATCGCGTTCGTCAAGGACCGCATCGGCAGCGTCAAGGCGCCGAAGCAGATCGAGATCTGGCCGGAGCTGCCGCGCTCCACCGTCGGCAAGGTACTGAAAGCCGACATCCGCTCCACCTTCACCGAACGCAGCAAGGAGGCTGTCCGACCATGAAACTCGCGCTCTACCTGCCGAACTTCCGGGACAAGGTGACCGTCCGGGAGCTCGAAGACCTCACCGCGCTCGCCGAAGACCTCGACTTCGACTCCGTCTGGACGCTCGACCGGATCATCGTGCCGGAGGCGTCGGACCGAGGGGAAATGCAGTACCCCTTCGGAATGCTGGACGAAATGGGGAAGCAGCTCCCGGTGAGCTCGCGGGGCGAGTTCCTCCAGGGCATGCCGCTGCTCCCTTGGCTCGCCGCGAAAACCTCGAAGGTCCGGATCGGCATGAGCATCATCGACACGCCGTACCGTTCCCCCGGCGTGCTCGCCGCGGAGCTGGCCACCATCGACCACCTCTCGGGCGGCAGGCTCAACGTCGCCGTCGGTTCCGGCTGGATGCCCGAAGAGTTCGCCGCCGCCAGTGCCGCGCACATCTTTCCCAAGCGGCACAAGCACGTCCGCGAAACCCTGGAGATCATGCAGGGCATCTGGACCAACGAGGTCTTCGAGTACCACGGCGAGTTCGCCGACTTCGAGCCGGCCGGGTTCGGGGCCAAGCCGGTGCAGAAGCCGCACCCGCCGATCTTCTTCAGCGGTCTCAAGGACCCGAAGCGCTCCGCCGCGCGCATCGCGAAGTACGGGCTGTCGGGCTGGATCGGGATCCAGGACTCGCCCGAGGACATCCGGCGGTGGCGCACCGAGATCCAGCGCGAGCTCGACGAGCTCGACACCAAGCGGTCGGTCGACGACCTCGAGATCTCCAGCATGATCTGGTTCGTCATCACCGACCAGGACATGGACCAGACTCCCCGGGGCAAGGGCACGAACCTGCTCGTCGGGTCGGAAGCGCAGATCACCGACCAGCTCAAGCGGTACAAGGAAGCCGGGCTGACCATGCCGTTCCTGTGGCCGCCGTTCGCGGACGTCCCGGTCGCGAAGACGCTCGACGACCTAAAGCGTCTCAAAGAAGAGATCCTGCCCAAGATCGAAGCGATGTGAGAGGAACCAGCATGTCCGAACTCGAGGGAAAGCGCGTCTTCGTCACCGGGTCCGGCGCCGGCATCGGCAAGGCGATCGCGGCGCTGTTCACCGAACGCGGCGCCCGGGTCGTGGTCAGTGACATGAACGCCGACGCGGCCAAGCAGGCGGCCGAGGAGATCGGCGCCGCCGGCGTCGCCAACTGCGACGTCACCGACGAGGGCCAGGTCCAGTCCGCCATCCAGCAGGCGGTCGACCTCCTCGGCGGTCTCGACGTCCTGGTCAACAACGCCGGGATCGAGGTCTCGTCGCCGCTGCTGCAGCAGTCCACCGAGAGCTTCGACAAGATCTTCGCGGTGAACGTGCGCGGCACGTTCGTGACGATGAAGGCGGCGACCCCGCACCTGATGGAGTCCAAGGGCAACATCGTCAACATCGCTTCGATCGCCGGCATCGGCGGCAGCCCGCTGCTCGGCTCCTACTGCGCGACGAAGGCGGCGGTCATCCAGCTGACCCGGGTCGCCGCGGTGGAGATGCGCCCGGCCGGCATCCGCGTCAACGCGGTCTGCCCGGGCTTCGCCGACACCGCCATGGTCGAGCGGCTCGTCCCCGACTTCGAGGCGGCCACCCAGGTCCCGTTCAAGGACCTCGTCGCGGCCAAGCAGGGCCGGCTCGGCACGCCGCAGGACATCGCCGAGGTGGCGGCGTTCCTCGCGTCCGACCGGGCGACGTGGATCACCGGCAGCCACT
Source organism: Amycolatopsis camponoti (assembly GCF_902497555.1). Lineage (NCBI taxonomy): Bacteria > Bacillati > Actinomycetota > Actinomycetes > Pseudonocardiales > Pseudonocardiaceae > Amycolatopsis > Amycolatopsis camponoti. Next base: position 3,299,157 of record NZ_CABVGP010000002.1, read on the forward strand.
ACGTCCTCGACGGCGGGCTGACCGCTTCGCTCGTCTGACGGCCCCCGGCCGGCGGGTCCGCGAGCGGCGGACCCGCCGGCCGTCCCCGCTTCGGAGCGGAGATCGGCTTCACCCTCGGTACCTGCCGCGTCACGCTCGGGCGAGCCGATGCCGCGTCGTCCCGTTGTCGACGAACTGTCGACGAGGTGTGCGAGCGTCGCCGCATCGTCCGGGGAATTCGGGGTGGGGCCCGCTCCCGGGACGGTCCGCGTGGCCGGTTGCCACGCGGCAGCCGACTTGGGGGATTGCCGTGGGGAGAACGGATGCCGCCGTCGTCGCGGAGCGCTGCTCGGCGGACGGCGAACCGGTCCTGGTGCCGGTGGACGATCCGCGGTGGTTGGACCGGGAGTCCCGGCCGAGCCACGCGCGTCGACCACGTCGGAACCACGGACGGAGGTCGGTATGACCACCTTCGTCCAACCGGTCGACGTCGTCATCGACACCAGCGCACTCGTGCCGGTGGCCCGGCGCTCGCCCGGCGTCGTCGCGGTCGTCGGCGACGCCGACGGTGCCACCGCGCCCGTGTCGACGCCGCTGGTGATCACCGGCCACGCCGACGCGATCGCCCTGTTCGGCAAGGCCGGCGCCGCGACGCCGCTGAGCCGCAGCCTCGACCTGGTCCTCGCGCAGGACCCGCGGCCGAGCAAGATCTACGGCGTCCGCACGCCGGCGGCGGGCAACTACGCGGCCGCGCTCACCGGGCTGGAGGCCGCCGACGACGTCACGTTCGTCTGCCTGGCCGGGGAGACGAACGTCGGCTCGGCCACCGACGGTGCCACGCCCGCGACCGGGCTGCGCGCGCTGGCCGAGCACGTGGAAACCCAGTCGGCGGCGGGAAACCGGCGGCTGGCGGTCGCGATGATCGACCCCGCCACCGCGCCGTCCGCGACCTATGTGGACACCGTGCTGGCGGCGAACTCCTACGGTGCCTTGAGGAGCGCGACCGGCCGGATGGTCCTCGTCGCCGCGCGGGGCGCGACCACCGACGAGACGGTCGACCCGAACCCGGTCGCCGACGCGGCCGCCGCCGTGATGGGGGCGATCGCCGGCCTGGCCCCGGCCGCCGGCGTCGTGCTCGAACGGGTCCGCGGCCTCACGATGCCGATCACGCAGCAGTACGCGCCGTCGGAGGTCACCGGGCTGGCCGGCCAGGGCGTGATCCCGCTGGTCGACCCGGCGCTGGTGCCCGGCACCGGGCTGTTCCTGGGCGACGGCGGCACGTTCTCGTCCGACCCCGCCCGCAACTACGTCGACATCTGCCGGGTGCTCGACGACATCGAGTTCCGGCTGCGGGCCGGGCTGGCCGGCGACGCGAGCATCACGAAGGCCGGCCTCACGTCGGTGCGGGTCCGGGTGGAGGGCATCCTCGGCCCGCTGCAGCTCGGCGAGGTGATCGACGACTTCTCGGTCACCGTCCCGCTGCTGGCCATCCTCGCGCTGCCGGAGACCGCCCGCACCGCCGCCGAAGAGGCCCAAGTGGCCACCGCCCGGCGGACCCGGCAGGTGTCCGTCCTCATCGGCATCACCTACGGGCCCGCGGTGCACCGGCTCAACGTGACTCTCGCCGCCCGGCGCTGAGCAGGAACGGCTACTGAATCTTTTCCGGGGAAGCAAAGGGGAATGCGCATGATGCGAATCCGACGGCGGGCACTGCTGGTGACCGCGGCGATCGCCGGCTTGTCGATCGGGACCGCGGTGGTCGTGTCGGCGGCCGCGGTGCCCCGGGCCGGCTCGGGGGCGGGCGGGTGCTTCGACCCCGTCGCCTTCGGGGCGGTGCCGGACGACGGCGTGGACGACCGCGCGCCCGTCCAGGCCGCCCTCGACGCGGCGAGCGCCGCGGGCGGCGGCACGGTCTGCCTGGGCAGCGGGCGGTGGCGCGTGTCCCGCGCGCCGGCCGGGTCCTACGACCGGTTCGCCGCGTTGTCCACCCACGGCGCGCACGTGACGCTCACCGGCACCGGGCCGGGCTCGGTGCTCGAATTGGTCGGTGACCAGCAGGCGGCCGCCGTCGCGGTGGTCTCGCTCGACCCGGGAGCGAGCGACGTCACCGTGCAGCGGCTCCTGATCGACACGTCGGCGGCGAGCAACACCGACGAGCAGACGCACGCGATCGCGATCGGCTCCGGCGTGTGCACCACGGCGAACGGGACCTGCTCGATGCCGGTCTCCGACGTCACGGTCCGCGACGTCGTCTTCGCCCACCCGGCGACGCCCGGGTCGCGCAAGGGCGACTGCATCCGGGTGCTCGGCAACACCGCGGCCACCGCGGTCGAACGCGTGACGATCTCGGGCGGGTCGTTCGTCAGCTGCGCCCGCTCGGGGATCGGGGTGCAGCGCAACGTGCTCTCGCTGGCGGTACTGGGAAACCACTTCGGCGAGCAGATCGGCGACACCGCCTTCGACGGGGAAGCCACCGGCGGCGACTGGGACGACGGCCTGCGGCTCGAGGGGAACTCCTTCGCCGATTCGACGGTGAACTTCAGCGCGTCGCTGACCTCCTACCGGCACGCGACGATCACCGGGAACACCTTCGCCGGCAAGGGACTTTCCCTCTACCGGACCGAGGACGTCGTCGTCGCGGACAACACGTTCGACGTGACCGCGGTGAGCGGTGCCGGGGTCGTCGACTCCCAGAACGTGGCCACCGGCGACAAGATCGCCGGCAACATCATCCGGCGCCACGGCGCGTCCGGCCCCGGCATCCGGATCACCCCGCACAGCGGCGGGATCCCGGCCCAGGTGACGGTCACCGGCAACACGATCGCGCTGGACGGCGACGCGGACGGGATCTACGGCGACTCGGTGCACGAGATCGGGGTGCGCGACAACGACATCACGTTCACCGGGGCCGCGCCCGACGGTTCGGGAGTCACGCTCCAGGGCATCAGCGGGCCGATCGAAGACGCGATGATCACGGGCAACACGGTGGCGGGCGCGAGTCCCTACTTCGCCGCGATCCGTCTCGACTCCCGGCCGGAACCGTTCCGCGGCGTCACCGTCGCGCTGAACTCGGCCCGCGGCGCCGCCCGGTCGCTGCAGTGCTCGCAACGGGCGCCCGGCGGGTTCCCGCCGTCGATCGTCTCGACCGGCAACCGGTGGCCCGTCGCGCCGACCTGCCCGGTCGCCACGCTCCAGCCGGGGCAATGACCGGCACGTGACCGAAGGGAGAACCGACCATGGCCAGGGGAACCGACGTCCATCCGTTCTACCAGCGCGGCCTTCGCTGGGACCAGGTGACCGACCTCGCGTTCGCGTGGGTCAAGGTCTCCGACGGGGGAGCGCCCTACAGCCGCAAGGAAGGGAACGTGGTCTACCGGCCGGACACCCACGTGGCCGGCGCGAAGTCGCGCGGGATCCCTGTCGGCGGCTACCACTACGCCCAGCTCACCGCCGGTCCGGAGGAGCAGGCCGACCTGCTGCTCGCCGAGGTCCGGCGGCTCGGCGCGATCGGCGTCGCGCCGATGCTGGACCTCGAAGCCCCGTTCCGCCCCGACGCGGGGGCGCGGGACTTCGGGACCGCGTTCTGCGGGCGCGTCGCGGCGGCGGGGGTCCGGCCGGCCGTCTACATGAGCGCGTCGTTCGCCGCCGCGCTGCGCCCGGACCAGTGGGAGGTGCCGGGCCTGGTCATCGTGATCGCCCGGTACGGCGCGCGCCCGGAAGCCCCCGGCGCCGGCCGGTACCCGGGCCGCTACGACGTCCACCAGTACACCAGCGGCGGCAGCCTGCCCGGCTCGGCCGGCGCCGTCGACTTCGACGAGTCCTACACCGACAACCACCTCGACCCGGAGGGTGCCATGCCGTTCACCAGCGACGACTTCGTCCAGTTCATGTGGGGCAACGTCTTCGACAGCGCCGGAAACCGCAACTACGCCCAGTTCGTCAAGGACCTGGACGCCAAGATCACGGCGCTGGGCTCCTCGCTCGACGCCGTCACCAAGCTCATCACCGACAGCTCGGCCCACCCGGTCGACCCGCAGCAGCTCGCCGCGGCGCTCGAAGGGAAGCTGGTCGCCGAGCTCGTGCCGGCTGTCACCGACGCGGTCACCCGGGCGGCCGGCACCGAGACGGCCGACGAGGTCCGGCAGATGCTCGTGGAGCGCCTCAGGTCCCCGGCCTGACTCAGGAGCGGCAGAGCAGCGCGTCGGGCGTCCGGCTCGAGCCCACCCGGCCCGTGTACGCCACCCCGGCGACGTATTCGCCCGGCGCGCACTGTCCCTTGTAGTTGCCCGAAGCGAAGTCGCCGCCGGGGTCGCCCGCCGGGCGGTTGTCGCCGCGGTCGAACCAGACCGTGCGGCCGGCGCGGCCGAGCGGGGCGGGGGAGCGGCCGCACAGCACCGCGGAGACCGCCGCGCCCCGGACGCTGTAACCGACCACGGCGTGGTCGGGCGGGCACTGCGCCTTCGTGTACCCCGACGCCCAGTCGATGTCCACATAGGACTCGTCGCGGACGGTCGTGTAGGCCGTGGGCGTGGGCAGCGTGCCGGTGCAGAGGCCGCGGCCGCCGGTGTGCGCGAGGCCGGTGAGGCGCTGGCCGTCGGGACAGACGCCCTTGCGGGCGCCGGAATCCCAGTCGCCCAGCGCCCGGACCGTGCGTGACTCCTGGAAGTCGGCGTAGTCCAGATTGAGCATCGACCAGTGCTCGGCCGGCGCGATCTGCCCGGTCCGCGTCGGCGCGGTCACCAGCCGCTGCCAGGCCGGGCCGCGCCAGTCGGTGCCGTCGAGGACGTCGATGCGGTGGCCGGCCGCGTCCCAGGCGAGCAGCGACCAGCCGTCACCCGAGCCGTTCGTCTGGAAACCCACCGCGGGCCAGTAGGCGAAGTCGGTGTCGGTCTCGGCGAGGTAGCTCACGAAGTTCTCGAACCAGGCCCGGGAAGCGGCGTCGGTGGTGCCGCGGCCCTCGCCGAACTCGCTGATCCACAGCGGCGCGGTGTAGTGCTTGCCCGTGTCCTGCTCGACGAAGAACGCCTGCCGGTACAGGGTGTCGCGCAGCTCCTGGGGTGAGAGGTCGCGGTAGCGCGGGTCGTGGGTCTCGCCGACGCCGGTCGCGCCGGAGTGGTTCGGGCCGGTGTAGCCGTAGAAGTGCGCCGAATACACGAGCTTCCCGGAGTCGACGAGCGTGTGCGACAGCGTGCGGGCGGGCTCCAGCGTGGGCCGTCCGTGGGCGAAGCCGTCGATCGGCAGGCCGGTCCAGTTGATGCCTTCGACGATGATCAGCAGGTCGCGGTTGGCCTCGGTGAGGATGCGGTCGCCCACCTGCTGGCTCGCGCGCTGCCAGTCCTTGTCGTTGCCCCAGCCCCAGTTCGGGTCGTCGAAGACGTTGCGGCGGACCTCGTTGTAGAGATCGGCGCCGACCACCCGCTTGTTCGCGGCGTAGCGGCGGGCCATGAACAGCCAGTCGTCCTGCCACTGCTGTTCGGACTGCGCGGTGTTCCAGCGCTCGTTGCCGTCGAGCCCGCAGCACCAGCGCGACGTCGTGGTGTGGTTGTTGAGGATCACGGCGAACCCGCGCGCGGTGAGCCGGTCGACGACGCGGTCGTACACCTGCAGCGGGGTCAGGCCGTGCAGGCCGGGGTTGGCGGGCAGGTCCGGCACCGGCCGCGTGTCGTGGATCATCGCGTTGGAGAACTGCAGTCGCACGCTGTTGAGGCCCAGCTGCGCGAGCCCGTCGATCACGGTGTCGATCGAGGCGCGGTCCAGCCCGAGCGGGGTCTGGTAGGCGATCTCGCCGGCGTGGTGGTTCGCGGGGTCGTTCACGTCGCCCGACCCGGTCCACGTCCCGCTCCCGCCGTGCCAGTTGGCGGACTTCAGCTTGAAGCGGTCGCCGTTCGCGTCGACGATGTAGCGCCCGCGGGTGCTCAGCGGGCCCGCGAAGGCGGGCGGGTCGGTGGCGGCCGACGCCGGTGGCGCGGGAGCGACGACGAATCCGGCGGCGGACAGCACGGTGAGCACGACACCCAGGAACCTCACGGGCGGAGGTTAACCAACCTACCCGCCGGTTGCATACGGCCAGGTGGATCAACCCGGCGGTGGACAGGACCACGCGAACGTGTTGGGCTGGGGGTGACTTTCCGCCCCGCGACGCCTCGAGGAGCCCGGTCTGAGCCTGTGGGAGTACCTCCGCGAAAACTGGATCGACGTCGTCAACGACGCGATCCTGCACGTGGACCTCACCCTCGCGGCGGTGGCGCTGGCCGTGCTGGTGGGGATGACCGTCGGCCTGCTCACCTACCGGCGCCGGTGGCTCGGCTCCCTGGCGACCACCACGACCGCGGCGTTCCTGACCATCCCCTCGATCGCGCTGCTGGGCATCCTGATCGGCCCGTTCGGGCTGGGGCTGACCAACGTCCTGTTCGCCCTGGTGCTCTACGCGCTGCTGCCGATCACACGCAACACGATCGTCGGGCTGCGCGGCGTCGACCCGGCCGTGGTGGACGCGGCGCGCGGCATGGGCCTCGGCCGCGCGCGGGTGCTGTGGCGCGTGCGGCTGCCGCTGGCGTGGCCGGTGATCCTCTCCGGCATCCGCGTCTCGACGCAGATCACCATCGGGATCGCCGCGATCGGCGCGTACGTCAAGGGTCCCGGGCTGGGCAACGAGATCTTCGACGGGCTCGGCCGGTTCGGCGCGGTCAACTCGCTGAACCAGGTGCTGACCGGGACGCTCGGGATCGTCGTGCTGGCGCTGCTGTTCGACCTGGCCTTCGTGGTGCTCGGCAAGCTCACCACGCTACGACGCCGGCGCGTCCCCGAAGCGGCGCCGGCGCAGGCAGTCGGCACCGCGGGCGAGACGATCGAGCTGCGGGAGGTCAGCAAGATCTACCCCGGGCAGGCGCGGCCCGCCGTCGACCGCCTCACGCTGCGGATCCCGGCGGGCGAGATCGTCGTGCTGACCGGGCCGTCGGGGTGCGGCAAGACGACGACCATGCGGATGATCAACCGGCTCGTCGAGCCCACCTCGGGCGCGGTCACGATCGGCGGCACCGACGTGACGGCGCTCGACGTCGACGAGCACCGGCGCCACACCGGGTACGTCATCCAGCAGGTCGGGCTGTTCCCGCACCTGCGCGTGGACGCCAACATCGGCGTGGTGCCGCGAGTGCTCGGCTGGACCCGGCGCCGCGTCGCCGGCCGCGTGCGGGAGCTGCTCGACGTCGTCGGCCTCACCCCCGAGCACGGTCTCCGGTACCCGCGTGAGCTTTCCGGCGGCCAGCAGCAGCGCGTCGGCGTGGCGCGGGCGATGGCCGCGGACCCGCCGGTGATGCTGATGGACGAGCCGTTCGGCTCCACCGACCCGATCACGCGCGCCCGGCTGCAGGACGAGTTCCTGCGCCTGCAACGGGAAGTGCGCAAGACGATCGTGTTCGTCACCCACGACTTCGACGAGGCGCTCAAGCTCGGCGACCGGATCGCCGTGCTGCGCCCGCGTTCGGAGATCGCGCAGTACGACACGCCCCAGGCGATCCTCGCCGCGCCGGCCGACGACTACGTCGCGTCGTTCGTCGGCTCGCGGCGGAACCTGAAGCGGCTGGCGCTGATCCCGGTGTCGCACCTGGAACTCCGGCCGGTGACCGGCGGACTGCCCGCGGTTCCGCGGGAAGCCACGCTGCGGGACGCGCTGGACACGATGGTGCGCACCGGCAGCACCGAGGTCGCGGTCACCGAGAACGGCACCGCGCTGGGGGTGTGCGACGTCGCCGGCCTGCTCGCGGCGCTGCGGCCCACCGACGAGACACCGCTCGCGGTCACCGCGACGCCCGCTCCGGCACCGGAGCGCGAGCCGACGGCGCGGCCCCGCCGTCGGCTCGGCCTGCTGGTCCGCCCGGTGCTCATCGCCCTCGCCCTGCTGGCGCTGTTCCTCCTCGTGCGGGCGCAGCCGATCGACTCGATCGAGCAGCGCTACCTCAACGCCGGCGAGATCTTCACCGAGCTGGGCGCGCACCTGCGGCTCACGCTGATCTCGACGGCGTGCACCCTCGCCATCGCCCTCCCGCTCGGCATCCTGCTGACCCGCCCCGGCGCCCGGTGGCTCCGGCCGATCGGCCTGGGCCTGGGCAACCTCGGCCAGGCGATCCCGTCGATCGGGCTCGTCGTGCTGCTCGCGCTCTGGATCGGCACGGGAACCGCGACGGCGGTGACGGCGCTGGTCGTCTACGCGACCTTGCCGGTGCTGCGCAACACGATGGTCGGGCTCGACGGCGTCGACCCGACCCTCGTCGACGCCGCGCGCGGCATGGGCATGACGAAGACGGCGATCCTGTGGCGGATCGAGCTGCCGCTGGCCGTCCCGGTGATCCTCGCCGGGATCCGCACGGCGCTGGTCCTCACCGTCGCGAGCGCGACGCTGGCGACGTTCATCGACGGCGGCGGTCTCGGCGGCGGTCTCGTCGCCGGGATCGGCCTGTACCGCCCGATCCTGAGCCTGACGTTCGGCATCGTCGTCGCCGCGCTGGCGCTGTTCGCCGACTGGCTGGGCCTGGTCGCGGAGGAGGTCCTGCACCCGCGCGGCCTATAACCGACTCAAGGAGGACGTCCCATGCGACGCACGACTGCCGCTGTTCTCGCGCTCGTCGCGGTGCTTGCCGCGGGCTGCACGATCGGCAAGGACCAGACCGGCGCCCAGGTGGGCGAGGGATCCATCAAGAAGATCGACGCGCTGAGCGGCGCGCAGATCCGCGTCAGCTCCAAGGAGTTCGACGAGCAGCTGCTGCTCGGCCAGATCGCGCTCGTCGCGTTGCAGGCGGCCGGGGCGAGCCCGCAGGACAAGACCAACATCACCGGGTCGAGCAACGTCCGCCAGGCGCTCACGAGCGGCGCGGTCGACCTGTACTGGGAGTACACCGGCACCGCGTGGATCAGCTACCTCAAGCAGACCAAGCCGATCGCCGACCCGCAGGCCCAGTACGACGCGGTCAAGCAGGCCGACGCGGCCAACGGCGTCTCGTGGTGGGCCCGCTCGCCGGCCAACGACACCTACGCCATCGCGGGCAACCCGGCGACGGTGGCCAAGACCGGCGTCAAGACGGTGTCGGACTACGCGGCGCTGGTGAACAAGGACCCGGGAGCGGCGTCCACCTGCATGGGCCCGGAGTTCAAGAGCCGCGACGACGGCTTCCCGGGGCTGGCCAAGACCTACGGGTTCGCGTTGCCCGACGCGCAGGTGCACCTGCTCAACGACGCCGTCGTCTACCCGAGCATCGGCAAGGGCGACCCGTGCGGCTTCGGTTCGGTCGCCTCCACCGACGGGCGCGTGGCCGGGCAGAAGCTGGTGGTGCTGGACGACGACAAGCACTTCTTCCCGACCTACAACCCGGCCATCGCGATCGCGGCCGGCGTCGCGGGCAAGTACCCGCAGCTGGAGCAGCTCTTCACCCCGATCGCGGCGAAGCTCGACACGGCGACGCTCACGGACCTGAACAAGAAGGTGAGCGTGGACGGCCAGAAGCCGGCCACCGTCGCGCACGACTGGCTCAAGGCGGCGGGCTTCATCGGCTGAGCGGGCGGGGCGTTCTTCGCATTCCGCCGAAATGCCGCGGTGGACGCCGGTGATCTGTCATGATCCGGCGAAGCCCCGTACCGCGAAGGAAGTGACGATGTCGGCCGAAATGGACCAGCTGATCGCCCAGTTCGAGACCTTCCAGTCGAAGGTGCGCCAGGCCGAAGCCCGGTTCGCCGAGGTCGGCGACATGCAGGAGCGGATCGCCCGGCTCGAGAGCACCGTGACCTCGCCGGACGGCACGGTGACGGTCGTCGCGGGGGCCGGCGGGACCGTCACCGACCTGCGGCTCACCGCCGGGGCGATGCACCTGGAAGCGGGCCAGCTCGCCCAGCGGATCATGGCCACCCTGCGCCAGGCCGTGGCCGGGGCCGCCCAGCAGCAGGCCGGCATCGTCGACGACGCGTTCGGCGACCAGCTCGGCGTGGACGTGAGCGGGCAGGTCCGGCAGGCCCAGGCCGAAGCGTTCGGAACCGCGGCGCCGGAACCCGCGTCGGAGCAGCAGGCGCCGCGGCCGCGACGCCGTCCCGCTCCGGGGGACGACGACGACTTCGACCAGGGCCCGATCCTCCGCCGCTCCTGAAACCGACCGAGGGAACTTCCGCGATGTCAGACGGAATCCAGACCAACATCGACGCGATCTCCGGATACGCGCGCCAACTGCCCTTCTACGAAGGCGAAGCGGACAAGTTCGGGGCCAAGATCGACGCCGCCGACGTGACCGACACCGCCTGGGGCGTCGTCGGGATCTGGGCCAAGCAGGGCTACACCGACCGCCTCGGCGAGCTGCGTTCGCTGCTGGGCGAGCTGAAGGACGGCGTCGACGGCCTCACCACCAAGATGACCAAGGCCGCCGACATGTACCGCGGGACCGAAGAGGCGGGCGTGATCGCGTTCGGCCGGTACGAGGCGGAGATCGACGCGATCGGGGGGCAGGGCAAGTGACCGAGCCGAAGCGGAGCATCGCCGACGCGCTGGACGTCCAGCCGTACGACGAGAGCACGAGCGCCAACCTCGACCGCGCCGCGGAGGCCACGCCGGTGGTCGGCACGCTGTACAAGTCCGGCAAGTCGATCGCCGAGCACGCCCAGCAGGCCGCCTCGGCGGACGGCGTGGGGGAGCTGGCTTCGGCGGGCAAGGCGCTGGTCGGCGACGGCGCGGGGTTCGTCGCCAGTGCCGCCACCGACATGGTCACCTTCGCGATGGACCCGATCGGCTGGCTCGTCAGCCACGGGCTCAACATGCTGCTCGAACTGGTCCAGCCGCTGCAGGACGCGCTGCACGCGGTCACCGGCGACGGGCCGGCCATCGGGCACGCGTCGGAGAACTTCAGCACCATCGCGCACGGCTTCGTCGCCCTCGCCGAGGACTTCGAGAAGACCGGCGACACGGCGCTGGCCGAGTGGGTCGACGAGGCGGGCAAGGCGGCCAAGGAGGCGCTCGGCGACTTCTCCTCGGGCATCCGCGGCGTCGGCTCGGCGGCCGGGTCGGTCGCCGAGGTGCTGCAGATGTGGTCGATGGTCATGCAGGTCATCGAAGAGGTGATCAAGGCGATCATCACCGAGCTGGTCTCCTGGCTGATCACCATCTGGCTGCCCGCGCTGGCCGCGTCGGTGATCAGCTTCGGCAGCTCGGTCGCCGCCGCGATGACGGCGTCCATCGCCAAGGCCGCGAGCGTGCTGCAGAAGGTCACCCGCTACCTCGGCAAGTTCGGCAAGCTGCTCGACACGTTCATCGAGTTCCTCGCGAAGTACTCGACGAAGGTCGTGGAGATGACGCGGAAGTTCCGGCTCGGCCGGTACGCCGGGGAGTCGCGGTTCGGCCTGGACACGCTGGAGAACACCGCGCGCGTGCCGTTCACGCCCGGCAACCGCGCGCTGACCACGATGTTCGGCACCTCGGTCGGCGCGAGCCCGCTGGTCGCGGGAGCGAGCGTGAAGGCCGGCATCGCCGCGGGCAAGACGGCGTTCAGCGAAGGCAAGGAAGCCGTCACCCCGGAGGAGGACGAACCGTGGTTCGACAAGAGCGCGATCGGCGGGGACCAGAACCCGGAGGAGACCCGGCGGAACTTGGACATCTAGCGCGCAAGGCCGTCGAGTTCGGCGACCGCATGGAGTCCGCCGCCGATGCCGCGCAGGTGCGCCCCGGGTTCCGGGAGCGCGTGGAGGCGCTGCTGCGTGAGCACTGGCGGGAGCCGGTGATCGGGCTGCGCCTGGGCGACGCGGACCTGCGGTTCGCCGTCCCCGGCCGCCGTCCGGACGGCACGGTCGAAGGCGAAGGGCTGGTCCGGGAGGGCTTCTTGACCGTCGCGCGCGGGATCGGCGCGGCGGTGGGGTTCGTCGCGTACCTGGCGAGCGCGGCGGGCAGCGGCGGCGGCAAGGGCGAGCGCGCGGTCCACGTGACCGGCCCGGCGGACGCCCAGGTCCTCGAGCCGCTCGACCTGCTCCGGCGCGCGAAGGGCCCGTGGCTGGTCTGCTCGCCGACGTCGGTCGCGCTGGTGGAGACCGGTTCGACGTACCTGGACCCGGCCGACGCGCCCGAGCCGCGGATCCTCTGGGAGGCCAGGGGAGCGGACACCCCGGCGGTCAGCTTCCGCAAGCGCACGCTGACCTGGCCGGACGGCTCGCGGTTCGCGTTCCCGTTGCGGAGCCGGACCGAAGACCAGTACCTGCGGCAGTTCCTCTCGCACCCGGACGAGGTCCGCTGGCCGGAGTGACCGCCGGAACCCTCGGTGTGCGTCCGGACACACCAGGTGACTACTCTGTTCGGAGTAGTGCGTCACCTGGTGGAGGTCCCGGTTGGTTCCCGCCCGTCGCTGGCTGGTCGTCGCGGCCGTGTGCGCTGTCGTCCTGGCCGCTGTGTACTTTCTCGCCGTCTGGACGGTTCCGGGTCAGGCGCTGGAGAACGCCGCGCTGCGTGGAGCCGACGAAGCCGCCGCGCGCGACCAGGCCGCAGCAGACGGCACCCTGAGCCGGATCACCGTCTCCTCGCTGGCCGCCGCCGTCGTGGTGGTCGCGCTCGTCGGCCTGCTGCGCCGGCGGGCGGACCTCGCCTTCGCCGCGGTGGGCGTGATCGTGGCCGGGCAGCTCGTGACGCAGGTGCTCAAGCGGTACGTGCTGCCCCGGCCGTCGCTCGTGCCGCTGACCGGGCACTACGCCGAGAACAGCCTGCCCAGCGGGCACACCGCGATCGCGATGACCGTGCTGTTCGCCGCCCTGCTCGTCGTGCCCTACCGCTGGCGTGGCGTGACGCTGGTGCTCCTGCTCTCCTGGGCGGTCGGCATCGGCGCGTACACGGTGACGGCGAAGTGGCACCGGCTCTCCGACACCCTCGCCGCCGACGCGATCGCCCTCGGGCTCGCCTGCCTGGCGTCGTGGTGGCTCGCGCGTCGCGGTTCCGTGCACCGGAACGACGGGCCGCGCCGGATCCCGCGGGTGCTCGTCGTGACCCTCGCCGCGCTCGGCGGGGCGGTGTTCCTGGCCCTCGGCACCATCTTGATCGGCGCGGCGCTGATCGGCGGCGGCTACGACGAAACCGTGCGGGACAACGCCTGGGTCGTCTACCTGGCGGCGAGCTCGTTCGCCTCCTTCGGGTCCATCGCCGCGGCGCTGGCGTTCCTCGCGACCTGGCGCCGGCTGGAGATCGCGTGAACCCGGCGCTGCTCCCGCTCGCCGCGGCCGTCTTCTGTTTCGCGGTCTTCCTGATCAGCTTCCTGCTCGACCGCCGCAAGCTGCGCAACGGCTTCTACCTGTTCTTCGCGCTCGCGTTCTTCGGGCTCGCGATGCTCGCGCTGCTGGCGTCGATCTCGCCGGAGGCCGCGGCGATCGTCGCGTTCGGGCTGTTCGCGCTGATCCCCCTCACGATCGTGGTGCTCGCGGTGTTCCTGATCGGCAACGGCGTGACGATGCTGCGCCGCGAAGGCCGGCGCCCGGCGAACCTGCTGTCCCTGGCCGCCGGGGCCGGCATCGTGGCGCTGATCGTCTTCGGCTTCGTGGTCGGGCAGCTCGGCTGGGCGCCCCTGGAAGCGGTCCGCGACAGCGTCGACGGGATCGTCGCGTACGCGTCGTTCCTGTTCGTCTGCTTCCTGCTGTACTCCCTGGTCTACGGCCGCGTCCGCAGCCGCCGCCCGCTCGACTTCGTCGTGGTGCTGGGTTCCGGTCTGCTCGGCGGCAAGAACGTGCCACCGCTGCTGGCCGGCCGGCTGGACCGCGGGGCGCGGGTCCTTTCCGCCGAGGACCGCAAGGGCCGCGCGCCGCTGCTGGTCACCTCGGGTGGCCAGGGGCCGGGGGAGGACCTGCCGGAGTCGCACGCGATGGCGGACTACCTCGTCGCCCGCGGCGTCGCCCGCGAGCGGATCGTGCTCGAAGACCGGTCCCGGACCACGCGCGAGAACCTGGCCTTCAGCGCCGGGCTCATGCGCTCGCGAAAGCCGGGCTATCGCTGCGTGGTGGTGACGAACAACTTCCACGTCCTGCGCGCGGCCCTGATCGCCCGCGAGGTCAAGGTGAACGGCCAGGTGATCGGCGCCCCGACGGCGTGGTACTTCTGGCCGAGCGCGACGTTGCGCGAGTTCGCGGCCATCCTGGTGGACCACCGGATCGTCAACGGGATCGTGTGCGCGGCGATCGTCCTCGCGAGCGTGCTGAAGGCCTTCTAGCCGGGGAAGTCCGGCAGCGTGAGCGCCGAGTGCTCGGGCCGGGGCGTGGGCGCCGGTGCCTTCGTGAGCTGCCGGAGCGCGGCGTTGCGCCGCTCGAGCGCTTCCGCCGTGGTCGGGAACAACGTGGCCTTGCCTTCCCCCACCAGGGCCTGGTTGCGTTCGACGAAGCCGCGCAACCGGCTCTCGTAGGCCGCGAACGCCGCCGCGTGGTCCGGGATGGTGGCCAGGGCGTGCCCGAGCACGTACGCGCCGACCAGGGCGAGGCTGGTGCCCTGGCCGGTCAGGAAGGACGGGGCGTGGGCGGCGTCGCCGACGAGCGCGACCCGGCCGTCCGTCCACCGCGGCAGGTGGATCTGGCTGACGACGTCGAAGAACAGGTCGTCGGCTTCGCGCATCGCCGCGACCATGCGCGGGATCTCCCAGCCCTCGCCCGCGAACGTCGCGGCGACGAGATCGCGTTGGGCCTCGGGGTCCCGGAACGCCTCGATCGGCGGGTCCGTCCTGGCGAAGACCAGGAAACCGTGGATGTCCTTGCTTTCGAGGACGGCGTAAAGCGCCGCGCCCTTACCCGGGGTGCTCCACGCGAGCCCCTCGCGGTAGAGGCCGAAGTCGTTGGGCATGGTGAAGCCGGCGAAGCTGTAGCCCAGGTAGTGGTGGAACTGCTTTTCGTCGCCGAAGACCAGCCCGCGGGTGGCCGAGTGCAGGCCGTCGGCGCCGAACACCAGGTCGTAGGTGGCCTGGCGGCCGCTGCGGAAGGTGACGTCGACGCCGCCGGCGTGCTGCGCCAGGGTCTCGATGCTGTCCTCGAACCGGAAGTCGGCGTCGTCGCGCACCAGGTCGTACAGCGTGCTCGTCAGGTCGCCCCGGCGGACCTCGACGTCTTCGCCGTCGACGCCGCCGACGATCGCGTTGGGCTCCAGCGAAGCCACTTCGCTGCCGTCGGTGTCGAGAAAGGTCAGCCGGCGGGAAGCGATGTGCAGGTCCCGCAGGCGGGGGAGGATCCCCATCCGCCGGGCGGCGTCCAGGGCCGTGCCGCGGACGTCGATCGGGTAGCCGCCGTCCCGGATCGTGGCGGACTTCTCGACGACGGTGACCGCGAACCCGGCCTTCCGCAGCCAGAAGGCCAGCGCGGGACCGGCGATGCTCGCGCCCGAGATCAGGACGGATCGTGGTGTGGTGTTCATGGTGACCCCCGATAGCTAAGTTAGGTATCTATGTCGCGGGTGCGACAATGCCGGAGAAGATCAGCGGTATGACGTAACTATATACCTAAGTTAGCTATCTAAGGGGTGTGATGGCCGCCACAGACGCCGGTGACGAGCTCCGTTCCGTGCTGCCGCGGCTCGTGCAGCTGGGCAACCTGATGAACCGCAGTGGCCTGGGGGAGCGGGCGATGAAGCAGATCGGCGCCGACCTCGACCGGCCCGGGCTGTCGATCCTGCTGGCTCTGCACATGACCGGTAAGGCGATGCGCGTCGGCGAGATCGCGGACCGGATGCAGGTCGCCGGGCCGCACGTCACGCGGCACCTGCACGTGCTCGAACGGCGCAAGCTGGTGAGCGGCCTGGCCGACCCCGACGACCGGCGCGCCCGCCTGGTCGAGCTGACCCCGGACGGCGCCGACCTGGCCGGCCGGTACGTCACGACCCTGCTCGGCTGGTTCGGCGACGCGCTGTCCGGGTGGGCTCCGGCGGACCGCCGGACTTTCTTCGACCTGCTGCTGCGGTTCACCGACGACCTGGCGGCTTTCCTTTCCGCGGAGACCGAAGAGGACTGATCCCGCCCGGCTTCTTCGCTGTGGGCGAAACGCGGTAACGCATTCCGTGCAAGGACGTTTCCTGCCGTTTTCTGATATCCTTGCCGTGTTCGAACCATCGGTTCCGGTGAAATCCCTCTTTTCGACGCAGCTGCGCAGTTCTCTTGTCCGGTGCGCCAAGAAGTAAAGGGGAACGTCCATGAACGACGCTGTTCTGGCCCAGACCGCCAACATCAATCCCGGCCTCGCCGCCATCGGCTACGGGCTCGGCGCGATCGGCCCGGGAATCGGTGTCGGCCTCATTTTCGCGGCCGTCATCAATGGTACCGCCCGCCAGCCGGAAGCGCGAGGAAAATTGCAGACGATCGGCTATTCGACCTTCGTGCTGAGTGAAGTCCTCGCGTTGATCGGCATCGTCGTGTACTTCATCGCCTCCACGAAGTGAGGCCGCCCGCCGCATGCGCCCGGTCGCCGCCGGGCGCGTGCGGCGAGCCGGGGTACGTGGGTTACGTTACAGAAGTTGCACGTAACTGAATCGAGGGCTAACGTCGATCGCACCGGGCACTCGAGCCCGAACCGGAAGGCGGGAGTCATGACCGAAGTCATCGCGGGCGTGGAGGTCCCCGACACCCCTGCGGTCGCCGAGGCGACGCGGCACCTCCAGGCGACGGCCGGGCCGCTCGTCTACCACCACTCGCGCCGGGTCTACTTCTTCGGCCGGATCCACGCCGAGCGCCTGGGCGCGGACCCGGACCCCGAGCTGCTCTACCTGGCGGCCATGTTCCACGACACCGGCCTCGCGACCCCGTTTTCCGAGGCGGAGCAACGGTTCGAGGTCGACGGGGCCGACCACGGGCGCCGGTTCCTGCTCGACCGCGGGTTCTCCGCGGCCGCCGCGGAGACCGTCTGGACGGCGATCGCGCTGCACACCACGCCCGGCATCCCCGGCCGGATGGGCCCGGAGATCGCCACGACGCACTTCGGCGTGCTGACCGACATCGTCGGGTTCGGCCTCGGTGAGCTGGACGACGGCCGGGTGGCGGAGATCGTCGCCGCGCACCCGCGGGGCGACTTCAAGAACGAGTTCCTGGCCGCCTACTTCGAGGGGCAGAAGAACCGCCCGGACACCACCAACGGCACCGTGAACGCCGACGTCATCGAACACTTCCTCCCGGGCTACCGGCGCACGACGACCGTCGAGCGCGTCCTCGGCTCCGCCTGGCCGAGCTGAAGCGGAGAAACCATGAAAGCCATCACCGTCACCGACCGCGACGCGGGCGTCGCCGGGTTCACCCTGACCGACCTGCCCCACCCGCACGCCGCCGAGAACGACGTCATCGTGCGGGTCCACGCGGCCGGGTTCACCCCCGGCGAGCTCACCTGGCCCGCCACGTGGACCGACCGCGCCGGTCGCGACCGCACGCCCAGCGTGCCCGGGCACGAGCTGTCCGGCGTCGTCACCGAGCTGGGTTACGGCACCACCGGGTTGACCGTCGGCCAGCGGGTCTTCGGCCTCGCGGACTGGACGCGCGACGGCACCCTGGCCGAATACACCGCCGTCGAGGCGCGCAACCTCGCGCCGCTGGCGGCGGACATCGAGCACACCGTGGCCGCGGCGCTGCCGATCTCCGGGCTGACCGCGTGGCAAGGGCTGTTCGACCACGGCGGGCTCACCACCGGCCAGACCGTGCTGATCCACGGCGCCGCCGGCGGGGTGGGATCGATCGCCGTCCAGCTCGCCTTGGAGGCGGGCGCCCGGGTGATCGCGACCGGCCGCGAGGCCGACCGCGACCTGGCGCTCGGCCTCGGCGCCCACGCTTTCCAGGAGCCGGAAGCCGACCTGGAGGAGCAGGCCGACGTGGTCCTCGACGTGATCGGCGGCGAGGTGCTGGCGAAGTCGGCGGCACTGGTACGCCCCGGCGGCACGCTGGTGACGATCGCCGAGCCTCCGACGGCCCGGCCGCAGGACGGGCGCGCGGTGTTCTTCGTGGTCGAACCCGACCGCGCGCGGCTCGCGGACTTGGCCCAGCGGGTGCGTGACGGGCGGTTGAAGCCCTTGGTCGGAGAGGTGCGCCCGCTGGCGGAGGCGGCCGACGCCTTCGCCCGGCGGCGTCGCGTGCCGGGTAAGACGATCATCCAGCCGACAGCGGACTGAGGAGCCGCGCCACGAGCACCCCTGCTCGCGACGCGGCTCCGGGGAAGGTCAGCGGTTCTCGGCGGCGCAATACCTGTCGTGCGCCGGACGCGAGCCGCTGACCAAGAACTCCGTCACCGTCGTGTTCCCGCACCCGTTCGGCCCGAACAGGTACGCGCCGTGGCCGCCCTGGTCGATCGTCACCATGCGGGCGCGGTCGCCGAAGGCCGCGCGCAGCTTGCGGGCGCCCGCCAGGGGTGTTCCCGGGTCACGCTCGTTCTGCACCATCAGCACGTTCGCCGGCCCGCGGTCGGTGATCCGCACCTTCGGCTCCACCGGCGCCGACGGCCAGAACGCGCACGCCGCGATGTTCGCCGTCGCCGCGCCGAGCAGCGGGTAGCGGATCCGGTCGATCGCCACGTCCACCTGGTAGCCCGCCACCGACCTCGGCCAGGACGAATCCCCGCACAGCACGGCGAACCGGGCCGCGAAGAGGTTCTCGGCCGAATCGTCCGGCGTCAGGCCCGGCGTCTTCGGGGCCCGGCCCTGGTCGAGGGCCTGCCAGTTCTCGGCCAGCGGCTTCAGGTTCGTGCTGTACAGCCCCTCGAACGTCAAGCCGCGGAACAGCGATCCGGTGATGCCCTCGACCGGCTTCCGGTCCAGCCGCGCCGCCAGCTCGTGGAACTTCGCGGTCACCCGCGCCGGCGTGGTGCCGAGGCCGTACTCCGGGTGGGCCGCGGCGAACTTCGCGAAGTCCGGGAAGCGGTCCTCCATGCCGCGGCCGAAGTTGCGCATCGCGTCGATGTCGTAGCCGCCCGGCCCGAGGTTGCTGTCGAGCACGAACCGGTCGCTGCGCTCGGGGAACATGCTCGTGTACACCGCGCCCAGGTACGTGCCGTAGGACGCACCCAGATAGGACACTGTGGACTCACCGAGGGCCGCGCGGATGCGGTCCATGTCCCGCGCGGTGTTCGCCGTCGTGACGTACGGCAGCATCGGCCCGGTCCCGGCGTCGGCGCACTGCTTCGCTTCCGCCTTCGCGACCGCCGCCTGCTTGACGACGTCCGCCGGGCCGTTCGCGTACGGCAGGTTCCCGATCATCATCTGCTCGAGGGTCAGATCGCAGGTCACCGGCGTGCTGTGCCCGACGCCGCGCGGGTCGAAGCCGATGATGTCGTACTCGTCGAGCACGCTTTGCGGCAGCTTCACGAGCTTCAGCAGCTGCGGGTAGTCCAGCCCTTCGCCGCCGGGGCCGCCCGGGTTGGTCAGCAGCACGCCCCGCCGCTTCTCCGGGTTCTTGCTGGGCAGCCGCGACACCGCGACGTCGATCGTGCGGCCGTCCGGGTTCCGGTAGTCCAGCGGCACCTTCATCGTCGTGCACTGCAAGTCCGGTGTCGGGAAGGCACCGGCCGGGCACGGGCCCCAGTCGAGCGGCGCCGCGGACGCCGCCGGCGCCACGACGGTCGTGCCGAACACGGCCAAGGCCGCGGCGAGCAAGGTCTTGCGCATCGGAATTCCCCTCTTGTCGTTCCGGCCGCCGGTCAGCGGCGCGGTTCCCAGCGGAAGAGCCGCGCGGCCAGCGCGACGGCGACGACGACCCAGGCCAGGGTGGGTCCGAACAGGACGAGCGAGTCGGCGAGCGGGACGCCGCCGTTCCAGGCGTTCAGCACCAGCTCGGTCGCCGACCCGCCGGGCAGCAGGCGCTTGAGCAGCGTGAGGTCCCCGGTGCCGGTGACCCCGACCCAGCCGGACACGGCGATGACGCCGAGGCTGACCGGCAGCGTGGTGACCTGCGCGTGTTCGGGCGAGTTCGTCAGGCCGGCCGTGGCCAGGCCGAGCGCGAGCATCATGGCCACGACGGACACCACGGCCACGACCAGCAGCACCGGGTCCGCCGGCGACCCGGCGACCACCGCGAGCGCGCCCAGGATGACGGCGATCTGCAGCACCGAGAGCACGGTGATCGGCAGCAGCAGCCCGCCGAGGATGCCGGCGTCGCCCGCCGCGGTGGAGCGCAGGCGCTTGAGGAACAGGTTCTGGCGGCGGGACGCCAGGGTGGTCACCGTCGTGGTGTAGAGCCCGATGCCGGCCACGAAGAACAGCGCCAGCGTGGCGATGTAGCCGAGGCTGCCGATTTCGGTGAAGAGGTCGTGCTTGGCGATGAAGAACGCGCTGAGCGCGGCCGGCAGCACCAGGGCGGTGACCAGGACGAGGCGGTTGCGGAAGATCTGGATCAGCTCGCCACGAGCGATCGTGAGCATGGGATTCCCTTCTCAGGAGTGTTCGATGGCGCGGAAGACGTCGTCGAGCCGGGTCGGCCCGGCCTGGAGGTCGCGCAGCTCCACGGCGTTGTCCTGCGCCCAGCCGAGCAGCGTGTGCAGGTCCTTCTGCAGGCCGAAGGTCTCGACGAGGAACTTGCCGTCCGCGCCGCGCTTGGCGAGCAGCGGCGGCGACGGCGCGTGCGGCGGGAGTCCGAAGTGGATGGTGGCGGGCAGGGTCCGCGTCAGCTCGGCGACGGTGCCCTCGCGGTGGAAGGCGCCCTGGTGCATGAGCCCGATGCGGTCGGCGCGCTGCTGGGCTTCTTCGAGGTAGTGGGTGGTCAGGACCACGGTCGAGCCGTCTTCGCGCAGCCGGTCCACCGCGTCCCAGAGCGCGTCGCGGGACTGGATGTCGAGGCCGGTGGTGGGCTCGTCCAGGAAGACCAGCTCGGGGGTGCCGTACACGGCGGTGGCGAAGTCCAGCCGCCGCTTCTCGCCGCCGGAAAGCTGGCCGACCTTCGTCGTGGCCTTGCGGGTGAGGTCGACGACGCCGAGCACGCGGCCGACGTCGTCGGTGCGTTCGGTGAGCCCCCCGATCAGCCGGACGGTCTCCCGCACGGTCAGGTCGGGGGAGAACCCGCTCTCCTGCAACATGATTCCCATCCGCGGCCGCACCGCGGCGCGGTCGCGGGGGTCCTTCCCGAACACGCGCACGGCGCCCGAGGACGGCGCGCGGTGACCTTCGATCGTTTCGAGGGTCGAGGTCTTCCCGGCGCCGTTGGTGCCGAGCAGCGCGTAGAGCTCTCCGCGTTCCACCTGGAACGAAAGGTCTTTGACGGCGGCGAACCCGCCGTAGGTGAGGTTCATGCGATCGACGTCGATGACGGGTGTCGTGGACATGCTCCGATTCCAGCGGACCGCGCCGCCGCCGGGCAGTGTGCTGACGTCACCCCGATGTATGACGCAGTGTCACTGGTGCGGCCCGCCCGGCCCGATACGCTCGGATCATGGAGGTGCCGACGATCGCGCGCAGGAGCTCCTGGACCGGCGGGGCGGTCCAGGAACGGCTGCGCCGGATCAACCTGATCACCACGATCCCGCCGCTCGCGTTCGTCGGCGTGCTGCTGCTGGTGTTCACCGCCCGGACCTGGTGGCACGTCGTCATCCAGCTCGTGGGGCTGGTCGCGGCGCTGGCGACCGCCGAGCGCTGGACCGCGGGCGACTACCTGCGCGTCGCGCGGCCCAGCCTGGTCGTCACGGCCGTGGTCTGGCTGGCCGGGGCGCTGACCGACGACAGCGCCGCGTTCTACGGGCTGTCGCTGGTGGGGTCGTTCCTCATCCCGCCGCTGCGCCGCCACCGGGTCGCGGCCCTCTTCGGGCTCGGCGCGCTGGTCGCCGTCCTGGGTGCGGCGAACCTGCTGGTGCACGACGACCGCGTCGGGCCGCGGCTGGTGCAGTACGTCGCCGTGCCCGCGGTCGCCATGCTGATCTCGACCGCGTTCATGTTCGCCAGCCAGCGGTTCTTCGACCTGATCGCGGAGCTCGAGCAGTCACGCGAGCGGGAGGCGGAGCTGGCCGTGATCCGGGAGCGCGTGCGCTTCGCCGGCGACCTGCACGACATCCAGGGCCACACGCTGCACGTGGTGAAGCTGAAGGTCGCGCTCGCCGAGAAACTGCTGGACAGCGACGTCGACCGGGCGCGCGAGGAGCTGGTGGAGGTGCGCAGCCTGGTCGGCGACACCATCGTGCAGACCAAGGAGCTGGCCTACGCCCAGCGCCGGCTCAACCTCTCCGCCGAGCTGGAGAACGCGAAGAACCTCTTCGAGGCGGCGGGCATCCACGTGCGCGTCGAGCGCGAGTCCGAAGTGGACGATCGCGTCGGAGAGCTGCTCGGCCAGGTCCTGCGCGAGACGACGACCAACATCCTGCGTCACGCGCAGGCGCGGCAGGTGCGGATCACCCTTTCCCGGTGCGGGATCGCGATCGTCAACGACGGCACGAACGAGGACGGGCCGCCCGAGCTCAGCGGGCTCTCGGCGTTGCGGCACCGCCTGGGGGAGAGCGGCGGCGAGCTGGAAGTGTCGCGGACGGACGGCCGCTTCCTGACGGCGGCGACGTTCCCGGCGATGAAGACCCGGGAGGACGGCCGATGACCACCGTGGTGCTCGCCGACGACGAAGCCCTGCTCCGGAAGGCTCTGGCGGCGCTGCTGCCGCTGGAGGGCGAGATCACCGTGCTCGCCGAGGCCGAAGACGGCGAGGAAGCGGTGGCGGCCACGCTGCGGCACCGCCCGGACGTGCTCGTCATCGACCTCGAAATGCCCACCGTGGACGGTCTCGGCGCCGTCGCGGAGATCCGGCGCGCGCGGCCGGAGCAGGTGATCCTGATGCTGACCCGCCACGCCCGCCCCGGCGTGCTCCGGAAGGCGCTGAAGCTGGGCGTGCAGGGGTTCGTGAGCAAGTCGGCGGAGCCGGCGCACATCACGGCGGTGATCCGGACGCTGCACGCGGGCAAGCGCTGGATCGACCCGGACGTCTCCGCGCTGGCGGTCGTCGACGACTGCCCGCTGACCGACCGCGAGCTCGACGTCCTGCGCGCGACGCGGGAGGGCTTTTCGGTGGCCGACATCGCGGGGCAGCTGCACCTGGCGGAGGGCACGGTCCGCAACTACCTGTCCAACGCGATGCAGAAGACCCAGACCCGCACCCGCCACGAAGCGGCGCGCTACGCCCGCGAGCACGACTGGCTCTAGCCGGCGCGCTCGAGGATGTCGCGCCGGCCTTCTCCGCGGAGTCGTCAGCCGACCGGGAACTTGACCGCCGTCAGTTCCTCCGAAACCGCCCACAGGCGCTGCTGGATCCCGGCGTCGTAGGACTGCGGGGTCGATGCCACCACCTGCGGACGCCCGCGGTAGCCGCCCACGCCGGCGGGTCCGTAGTACTGGCCGCCGAGCGCGGCGGGGTCGGTCGCCGCCCGCAGGGTCGGGAGGGCGCCGCGCTCCGAGCTCTGCGTGAACAGCGGGGCGACCAGCGGGAAGAGCGCGCGGGCGATGGCGGGGGTGTTGCGCATCAGCTCCGTGCGCGCCACGCCGGGGTGGGCGGCGATCGACGTCGTCGTGCCGTGCGGGGCGAGGCGGCGCTGCAGCTCGTAGGCGAACATCAGGTTGGCGAGCTTGGCCTGCCCGTAGGCCGCGACGCGGTCGTAGGACTTCTCCCACTGCAGGTCGTCGAAGTGGATCGAGGCGCGGATGCGGTGGGCGATGCTCGCGACCGTCACCACGCGGGAGCCCTCGACCGGCAGCAGCAGGTCGAGCAGCAGGCCGGTGAACGCGAAGTGCCCGAGGTGGTTCGTGCCGAACTGCAGCTCGAAGCCCTCCCGCGTGGTCTGCTTCGGCGGGTACATGACGCCGGCGTTGTTGATGAGCAGGTCGATCTTCGGCAGCGTCCCGTGCAGGTCGGCCGCGGCGGCCCGGACCGAGTCCAGCGAGCCCAGGTCCAGCTGCTGCACCGTGACGTCGGCGTTGGCGCCGAGCCGGGCGGCGGCCTGCTTGCCCTTTTCGACGTCGCGGACGGCCAGCACGACCGTCGCGCCGCGCTCGGCCAGCACCTTCGCGGTGTCGAACCCGAGTCCGGTGTTGGCCCCGGTGATGACGGCGACGCGGCCCTTCTGACTCGGGACGTCGCGTTCGGTCCAGTTCTCGCCCATGGCGGTTCCCTCCGTGGCGGCCCTTTCGGACCGGTGGTCTGTTATGAGGACGACGCTAAGGAACCGTCGGTCTGTTGTCAAGAGACTGCCGGTCTTCAATTTCGCCCGCCGGGCGTTAGGCTGGATGGCATGACGTTCCAGCGGGCCCGCAGCGCCGAGCAGAGAGAGGAACGGCGCCGCACGATCCTCGACACGGCGCTGGCGATGCTCGACGAGATGCCGGTGGCCGACGTGAGCCTCAACGAGCTCAGCAGGCGGGTCGGGCTCGCGAAGTCGAATGTGTTGCGCTACTTCGAATCCCGCGAGGCGGTGCTGCTCGAGCTGCTCGACCGGGCGCTGTCGGACTGGCTGTCCGAACTGGCCGGCGAACTGGCCGCGGGAGTCGAGCCGGGCCGGCCGGCGGGGGAGCGGGCCGAGCGGTTCGCGGCGGTCGTGGCCCACTCGCTGGCGCGGCGCACAGTGCTGTGTGACCTCATCGGCGCGCAGGCGGGTGTTCTGGAACACAACGTGTCCACCGGCGCCGTCGTGCGCTTCAAGCGGTCCGCCTTGGCCGGGCTCGGCGCGATGGCGGAGCTGGTCCGCCGGTACGTGCCGGAGGTCGGCGAGGAGGCGGCGTCAGTGTGCCTGCTGGCCATGATCCTGACCGGCGGGCTGTGGACGCACTGCCGGCCCTCGCCGAGCGCGCTCGCGGCGTACGAGGTGGACCCGGCGTTGGCGGCGCTGCACCTGGACCTGGCCCCGGCCCTGGCGAACGGCTTGGCGCTGCTGATCGGCGGCGCGATGAGGCGGAACGAGTCGACCGCCCAAGCGGGCTGAGGGCGCACGTTCGTTTCCCAGGTTTGCGGGCAAGCTCATTTGCTAGCATGTGAGCATGCCCGACCCCGCCAAGCGGCAGTTCAGCGTCTACCTGCCGGCCGAGCTCATCCGGCGGGTGAAGCACGCCTCCGTCGACGCCGACGAATCCCTTTCGGCCTACGTCGAGCGCGTGCTCGAGGACCACCTGCGACGAAGCGAGGAACGCCCGTGATGCGAGTGCTGCCGATCCGCTACAGCTCGGACGTCGAGGCCATGACGCGGTTCTACGCGGTCCTCGGCCTGACGCCCGGGCCGGTGTCGCGGCCCGGGGGCTGGGTCGAGATGCCCGCCGACGCCGGCATGCTGGCCCTCCACCGCGGCGACGCGGGCCGCTGCGAGCTGGCCTTCGAGACCGACGAGCCGCTGGAAGACGTCGCGAACCGGCTGCGGGCGGCCGGGTACGCACCCGGGCCCGTCCTCGACGAAGGGTTCGGGCGCTCGCTGCGCGTCCCGGATCCCGACGGCGTCCCGGTGCAGATCAACGCGTACGACCGCGAGCTCTACACATGACCGTGCTGCCGCGGGGAACGCTCCTCCTCGCGGTGGGGATCGTCGCGCTCGAGTTCGCCGCGGCGGTGACCGGCTTCGTCGCTTCCACGCTCTTGCCGGTCGTCGCCCGGGACCTGGCCGCGGGGGACCGGCTCGGACTGCTGATCGCCGGCTCGACCCTGGGGTTGTTCGTCGCGCTCCCGCTGGCGAGCCGGGTGCTGGGCCGGCTCGGCACGCGGGGCACCCTCGCCGCCGGGATGCTCGCCTACGTCGGCGGCCTCGCCGTGGCGGCCACCGCCCAGGGCGCGTGGACGTTCGCTGTGGGGCAGCTGTGCACCGGGCTCGCCAGTGGCCTGCTCGCGGTGTTCGGCATGAGCTCCGCGATCCGCCACCTCGACGAGCGGCTGCGCCTGCGGGTGATCGCGGCGTCGTCGGCGATGTGGATCGGGCCCGCGCTGGTCGGTCCGGCCGCGACGCTCGGCCTGGACCACCTCGTGGGGTGGCGCTGGACGCTGCTGGTGCCGGTGCCGTTCGTCCTCTTCGGACGGTTGCTCGTCGTGCGCGCCGTCCGCGACGACCCGCCCGCCGACGCCGCGACGCGGCCGCTCGGACGCACGCTGCTGGTACCGCTGGGCGCGGCGGGCGTCGTGCTGAGCGCGGGGTGGTGCCCGCTCGCGCTCGCCGGCGCGGTGGTCGCCGCGGCCGGGCTGGTCGCGATCCTGCCGGCGGGAACGGCCCGCCTCCGGCCCGGGACGCCCGCCGCGCTCGCGGCCATGGTCCTGTTCGCCGTCGGCTACTTCGGCGCCGACAGCCTGATCACCGTCCTGCTGACCACGGGGTACGGGGCCGGCCTCGGCCGAGCCGCGATCGTCCTGAGCGCGGCGCCCCTCGCCTGGGCGGTCACCAGCCTGTTCGCGCGACGGTTTCCCGCCACCGGCTTGAGCTTGGCCGCGCTCGGCACGGCGGTGCTGGCCACCGGCGCACCGTTCGCCGTGGTGCTCGCCGCGTGGACGGCGGCCGGGATCGGCGTCGGGCTCGCCTATCCCGGCCTGTACGTCCGGGCGACGACCGCGGGGCCGGGCGGTCTCACCGCGATCGAGCTGGCCACCGCGGTGATCACGGCCGAGTGCGTCGGCCAGCTCCTGGGCCGCGCGATCGGCGGCACCCTGAGCTCGGCCGGCGGGTTGTTCGCTTCCTACGTGGTGTTCGCGGTCGCGCTGGCCGCGGCCGCCGCGGTCAGCCGCCGGTGACCGGCCACGGCTCGGTCAGGCGACTTCGGCCAGCTTCCCGGTGGCGACGTCGAATACGAAGCCCCGCACGGAATCCTTCTTCGGGACGAACGGGCTGTTCCTGATCCGCGCGATCGACTGGCGGACGTCCTCGTCGAGGTCGCTGAACGCCTCCGCGGCCCAGGCGGGCTTGACGCCGACGTCCTCCTGGATCGACTTCTTGAAGTCGTCGTCGGTGAAGGTGAGCATGCCGCAGTCGGTGTGGTGGATGAGGATGATCTCCTCGGTGCCGAGCAGCCGCTGGCTGATGGCCAGCGAGCGGATCTCGTCCTCGGTGACCACGCCGCCGGCGTTGCGGATCACGTGGGCTTCGCCCTCGTTCAGGCCGAGCACCCCGTAGACGTTGATGCGCGCGTCCATGCAGGCGAGCACGGCGACGTGCTTGGCGGGCGGCAGCGGCAGCGGCCCGGTGAAGTTCGCGGCGTAGTCGGCGTTGTTGGCCAGGAGCTCGTCGGTGACCGACATGGTGATCCTTCCGGCGGAGAAGCGGATGCGCCGAGTGGACCCCTTGCCGGCACCCGGAGGCAATCGCGCCCAGGGCTTGGGACGTCGTGCGGCTACGGCGTGCGGAACGCCCGCCGGTAGGCACCCGGCGTCGTCCCCACCTGAGCGCGGAACCGGCGGCGCAGGTTGACCGCCGACGTCAGGCCGACCCGGGCCGCGATCGCCTCCACCGGGAGGTCCGTCTCCTCCAGGAGCGTGCGGGCCTCCGTGCTTCTCGGCGAAGCGCCGGGCCAGCGTGCGGGGCGAGACGCCGGCGTGCGCGGAACTCGCGCCGGAGCTGCTCTGCGCGGCCCCAGTGGGTCGTCGCGGACCGGCCGTCCAGCAGGCCCGTGCGGGCGAGTGCGAACATGCCGGAGCAGATGGTGACGAGCCGCGCCCCCGGGCGTGGGCCCGCAGCAACGCGCGGCGGCAAGGGGCCTCGACAGGTGCCCAGCCGGGGATGATCACGGTGTCGGCGCTGTCCAGTGCGGGCAGGCGGCGTGCCGAAGACCTCGGCGGCACAGCCCAGCTCGAACGTCGACTGCACCGGCCGCACCAGGGCCACCACGCGATGCATGGCAAGAAAGTACCCCGAGGTGTCTTCCCGGACACTGGCCCGGCCCCTCCGGCACGGGCATCGTGGCGCTCATGCACCCCGAAATCCTCGAGCAGGACGGCTACACCTGGGCCACCGTCCGGGAGGCACCCGTCCGCGAACTGTTCCCGGCATCCGGTTCCGTCCACTGTGGACCGGGCCCACCGGCGCGCACGCCGGGGTGCTGGAGATGGACGCCGGCACGTCGTGGCCACGCCGGGACGTCCACGAACCCGGGCCGGAGGAGGTCTACGTCGTCGCGGGCACGTTCGACGACGGCGCGCGCGAGCACCCGGCGGGCACGTTCCTGCACGCGCCGGCGGGCACGTGGCACGTGCCCGCGAGCGCCACCGGCTGCACGCTGTTCCTGTTCTACCCGGAGGGCTGAACGCCCCACCGCCAGTCCGTTCGCCTGGCGTGGCCGGGCAGTTCGCCGCGCCCGGTCGCCCAGAGCAGCGTCGACCACGGATCGGTGTCCGCCGGGGCACCGGGGAAGAAGCGGGCGAGCAGGCGGCGGCAGAGGTCGGCATCCGGCGTCCAGGGGAGACCGAGCCCCTCGGTGACGTCGTGCATGTGCACCAGGGTTTCGCCGACGGCCATCGCGGCGAAGCCCGCGGTGTCGAGGACGCCGTCGTCGTGGTGCGCGCGGACGTCCGGTGGCGTGGTGCGCGCCATGGCCACCAGGAGCGCGCCGCAGGCGTCCACGCACCGCAGCAGCCCGGCCGGACCGGCGGCGCGGTCGGCGAAGAGCACGAGGCCGGGGCCGCCTTCCCGGTGCTGGGCCCACGCGAACGGCACCGAACGTCCGGTGTCGGCGACCCGCGGGCCGAGCTGGGCCGCGTAGAAGAAGAAGTTGTCGGCGATGTGCTCGACGGTTTCCCAGCAGGTCCAGTCCATCGTGCCGGCGCGGGCGTCCCAGTCGCCGTCGCGCGCTGCGGCGAGGGTCGCGGTGGTCGTCCGCACGGTGTCTTCGACGTCGGCCGCGGTGATCGACATCGGCGGAGCCTATCGGGGTACCGACCCTGGTGCGAAGCGATTTACTGCGGTACAACCGGGGACGTGGCCGAGCGCGCAGGGCGCCTCGACCAGCACGCCGCGGTGGAGCGGGACGTGCTGGTCCGGTACCTCGACGCGTGGACGGCGACGGCCCTGCGCTCCCAGCGCGGCGGCACGTACGTCGAGTGCGGCGGCTTCGCGGCCGACGCGCTCCGCGTGTTCGGCGAGTTCTCCGACCGGCTCGCCGATCACCACCTGGAGCTGGTGATCGTCGGTTCGGCGGTGCCCGCGGGAGTGCCGGCGGGCCTGGCGGTGCGCGTCGCCGAAGATCCCCGCGACCTCGGGCTGACCGGGCCCGTGCTGACCCATTTGGACGGTCCGGAGGCGTGGCCGCTGGTCGCACCGATGGCCCGCGGCAAGGGACACGAGGTGCTGATCACCGCCCCGGCGGGAACCCACCCGGAGCAGGGGTGCTCGGTCGAGCTGGTCGCGGAGGACGGCGAAGCGCGCGTGCTGGTGTTCGTCACCGCGGACGTCAAGCACCTGGCGACGTTCAAGAGCGAACTGTGGGCGGTGGACGAGTTCGCGGGCATCCGCTACCGCGACCCGCAGGACGCCGAGGGGACCCTGGTCGACATCTCGCTGACGCCACAGCTGCTGCCGTTGCGGCGAGCCCTCTTGGCAGAACTGGCGCGCCGGGGCGGGTGTCCGGTCGGCGAGTTGCAGCGGTTCACGCTGCTGGAGACGATCTACCGCCCGGAGGACGCCCTCGGGGCGTTGACGTCCGCGGTCACGGCCGGGGAGATCACCCGGGATCCGGACAAGGGCCGGTTGACGCCGCGGACGGTGGTCGGGCTTCCCGGCTAGGGGGTCCGTGTAGAGGGCGGCTTCGGGCAGTGCCGCGGCGACGCGGGTCGTCGGCTCCGAAGACGACCCGCGCGCGATCGTCCGCGCCTACGCCGAGGTCGGCGACTTCGGCACGTGAGTACCCCGCCCGGGCGGCAAAAGCGTTGCCGGACCTCGTGCGAACGCGTCGTCCCGCCCTGGCGTCAGCCGAGCGTGGCGCCCAGCGAACGGGACGGGACGGCGTCCAGGGCGGCCAGCGTCTCGGCGTCGAGCACGATGTCGCCGGCGGAGGTGTTGCCCGCCAGGTGATCCGCGCTCGCGGTGCCGGGGATGAGGTGGACGTTCGGGGCGTGGTGCAGCAGCCAGGCCAGCCCGATCTGCGCCGGCGTGCGGCCCAGCTGCCGGGCGGCCGCCTGCACCGCCGGTTCGTCGGTCACCTTGGGCAGGCCGGGGAAAGCGCCGCCGAGCGGGAAGAACGGCACCCAGGCGATGTTCTCCGCGAGGCAGAGTTCGAGCGAGTCTTCGTCTTCGCGGCTGACGAGGCTGTAGGCGTTCTGCACGCACGCGATCCCGGCCGGGAGCGCCCGGCGCAGGGCGTCGGAGGTCACGTGGCTGAGCCCGATCGCGCCGATCTTGCCCTCGTCGCGCAGGGCCGTCATCACCGCGAGCTGGTCGTCGAGGTCGACCACCTGGTCGCCCTCGGCCACCAGGCCGGGCCCGCGGTCCGCGCGGCGCAGGTTCACCAGCGGGATCCGGTCGAGCCCGAGCGCCCGCAGGTTGTCCTCGACGCTCGCCCGCAGCTGCTCGGGGCGTTGTGCCAAGCGGAGCGGGACGGGGCCGCCGGGGTCGGGGTCGGCGCCGACCTTGCTGACGACCAGGACGTCGTCCCCGGGCCGGACGGCGGCCCGGATGACCTCGTTGACGAAGCCGTTGCCGTAGAACTGCGCGGTGTCGACGTGGTCGACGCCGAGGTCGAAAGCTCGGCGCAGCAGTGCGACGGCCGCGTCGCGGTCGTCGTGGAGGCGTTCGAGCTGCATCGCCCCGTACCCGACGCGGGCGACGGTCCGGCCGGCGAGCGTGCCGGCGCCACCCGGTCGCGGGGCACTTTCGGTGGAAGGCATGCGTAGTCCCGTCTTCGTGCGATGATGGTCAAGCGGAGGAACCTCCGTTAAACCGACAGTAGCACAACCGGAGGTGCCTCCGTTTTGTCTTCGCCCGAACCCGGCCGCTCGGTGCGCTCCGACGCGCGGCGCAACCGGGAGAAGCTCGTCGCGATCGCGCGGGCCGCTTTCGCGACCGCCGACGGGACCGTCGCGCTGGAAGCGATCGCCCGCGAGGCCGGCGTCGGCATCGGCACGCTCTACCGCCATTTCCCGACCCGGGAGGCGCTCGTCGAGGCCGTCTACGCGGCCGAACTGGACGACGTCACCGCGAGCGCGCCGGCGCTGCTCGGGGAGCTTCCGCCGGAGGCCGCGCTGCGCGCGTGGATGGACTGCTACGCGGCTTTCGTGCAGACGAAGCGCGGCATGGGCGACGTCCTGCGCGCGAGCCTGGCTTCCGGCCGCATCGCGACCCCGGCGACGCGCCGGCGCATCACCGCGGCGATCGGCACGATCCTGGACGCGGGGGCGCTCGCGGGCACGCTGCGCGCCGGGGTCGACCCGGAAGACGTCACCTTGATGCTGCTCGGCGTGTTCCTGTCCACTTCGGCCGACCAGGACGCGGAGCGGATCCGGAGGCTGCTCGACCTGATCGTCGACGCCCTGCGTCCGCAGGAGCACGTCTCATGATGTAACACGTGCTACATTCGTCCCCGTGACTGACCTTCCCCGATGGTCGGTGCTCGTGGTGCGGGTGCCGGCCGAGCCGAGCCGCCACCGCGTCGCCGTCTGGCGCGAGCTTCGGCGCGTCGGAGCGCTGTCGCTGGGCCAGGGCGCCTGGGCCGTGCCGGACGCGCCGGTGTTCGCCGGGGGAGTGGCCCGGGTGGTCGAGCTGGCCGGGCGCGGCGACGGCGAGGTCCTGGTGCTGGACGCGACCGGGCGGTCGGCGCCGGACGCCGCCCGCCTGGAGGCGCTGTTCACCGCGGAGCGCACCGAGGAGTGGGCGGAGTTCCTGGCCGACTGCGGCAAGTTCGACGCCGAGATCGACAAGGAGATCCGCGTCGGGAAGTTCACGATGGCCGAGCTGGAAGAGGAAGAGCAGAGCTTGGAGCGGCTGCGCCGGTGGCACCGCGACATCAAGGCCCGCGACGTCTTCGGCGCCCCGGCCGCGCCGGAAGCCGACGAGCGGCTGAAGCACTGCGCCGAGCGGCTGGCCGAGTACACCGACCGGGTTTTCCGCGCCCTGCACCAGATGTGACCGTGTTCCCGGGCATCGACGGGCCGCCCCGGCCGTGACGAGGTAGTGGTGGACAAGCGGCTGGTCCCCGTCTACGCGGCCGGGTTCGTCACGGCGTTCGGCGCCCACAGCATCGCCGCCGGGCTCGGCGGCTACACCGAAGGCGAACACGCGTCCCTGCTGACCCTGGGTCTGCTGCTGGCGGTTTACGACGGCGCCGAGATCGTGCTGAAGCCGGTGTTCGGGGCGCTGGCCGACCGCGTCGGGCCGCGGCCCGTGCTGCTGGGCGGGCTGGTGGCGTTCGCCGTCGCGTCGACGGCTTTCGTGCTCGCGGGCGATCCCGCGCTGGTCGGCCTGGCGCGGCTCGGGCAGGGGGCCGCCGCGGCCGCGTTTTCCCCGGCCGCGGGGGCGCTGGTGGCCCGGCTGGCGCCGAAGACCGGCCACGGCCGCGCTTTCGGCGGCTACGGCGCCTGGAAGGGCCTCGGCTACACGCTCGGCCCGGCGCTGGGCGGCGTCCTGATCACGCTCGGCGGGTACGCACTGCTGTTCGGCACGCTCGGCGGGCTCGCGCTCGCGGTCGCCGCCTGGGCCGCGGCGGCCGTCCCCGTCGTGCAGCCGCTGCCCCGGACCCGGCAGACGGTCCTCGACCTCGTGCGCAGGCTCGCGACCCGAGGGTTTCTCCGTCCGACCGCGACCCTCGCGGGCGCGACGGCGGCCGTCGCCGTGGGGGTGGGGTTCCTGCCCGTGGCCGGTGCCGCCGCGGGCCTCGGGCCGCTCGTCACGGGGGTGGTGGTGTCCCTGCTGGCGGCCGCGGGAGCGCTGGTCCAGCCGTGGGCCGGGCGGGCCCGCGACGCCGACCGCATCGGCGACGCGACGGGCATGGTGGCCGGGCTCGTCCTGGCCGCGCTCGGCCTGGCGTCGGCGGTCGTGCTGCCGGGGATCGCCGGACTCCTGGCAGCCGCGGTGGCCATCGGCGCCGGAACCGGCCTGGCGACGCCGATCGGGTTCGCGCACCTGGCCGCGGCGACGCCACCGGCACGCCTCGGCCAGACGATGGGCGTGGCCGAGGTGGGCCGCGAACTGGGCGACGCGGGCGGCCCACTGTTCGTCGGCGCGCTCGCCGCGGCCGGTTCCCTCGGTCTCGGCATGGCCGGGCTGGAGGGGGTGCTGGTGGTTTTCGCGGCGTCGGTGGCGTTCAGCGCACGCCGTTAGGCGGACCGCCCCGTTCGTCAACCACGGCCCGGCTCTCGAGTCCCAGACGGTCGTGAGTGAGAAACAGGGTTAGAACACTGTTTCTCACTCACGACCGCGCCCAGCAGCCCAAAAGGAACGGGCCCGGCCGATCCCCCAGGATCAGCCGGGCCCGTCACCAAGCCAAGGATCAAACCAGATCGAACCGGTCCAGCTCCATGACCTTCGTCCAAGCCGCGACGAAGTCCGCCACGAACTTCTCCCGCGCGTCGTCGCTCGCGTACACCTCGGCCAACGCCCGCAGCTGGGAGTTCGCTCCGAACACCAGGTCGACCGCCGTGGCGGTCCACTTCAGCTTGTCCGTGCTCGCGTCCAGGATCTCGTACACGTTCTCCTCGGACTCCGAGGCCTTCCAGCGCGTTCCCGGCGAAAGCAGGTTGGCGAAGAAGTCGTTCGTGAGCACGCCCGGCTTGTCCGTCAGGACGCCGTGCCGGTCGCCCGCCAGTGCACGCAGGCCGCCGACCAGGACCGTCATCTCCGGGGCCGACAGGCTGAGCATGTACGCGCGCTCGACCAGGAGCTTCTCCGGCTGGGTCTTCTCGCCCGCCCGCAGGTAGTTGCGGAACCCGTCGGCGCGCGGCTCGAGCACCTTGAACGACTCCGTGTCGGTCTGCTCCTGGGTCGCGTCCGTGCGGCCCGGGCGGAACGGCACCGTCGTCTCGACGCCGGCGTCGCGCGCCGCCTTCTCGACCGCCGCCGAGCCCGCCAGCACGATCAGGTCGGCCAGCGAGATCTGCGCGCCGCCGGCCTCGTTGAACTCGCGCTGGATGCCCTCCAGGGCTGAAAGGACCGTCGAGAGCTGCTCGGGCTGGTTGACTTCCCAGCTCCGCTGCGGCTCGAGGCGGATGCGGGCGCCGTTCGCGCCGCCGCGCTTGTCGGTGGAGCGGAAGCTCGAGGCCGACGCCCACGCCGTGCTGACCAGCTGGCCGACCGACAGGCCGGACTCCAGCACCTTCGCCTTGAGGGCGGCGATGTCGGCGTCGCCCACGAGGTCACCCTCGACGGCCGGCACCGGGTCCTGCCACAGCTGCGGCTCGGCGACCCACGGGCCCAGGAAGCGGCTGACCGGGCCCATGTCGCGGTGCAGCAGCTTGTACCACGCCTTGGCGAACGCCAGCGCGAACTCGTCCGGGTGCTCCAGGAAACGGCGCGAAATCGGGCCGTAGACCGGGTCGAAGCGCAGCGACAGGTCCGTCGTGAGCATCGTCGGCTTGTGCTTCTTGTTCGGGTCGTACGCGTCCGGGATGATCTCCGGCGCGTCCTTGGCGACGTACTGCTTGCCGCCGCCCGGGCTCGTCGTGAGCTCCCACTCGTAGCCGAAGAGGATCTCGAAGAAGCGGTTGCTCCACTCGGTCGGCTTGTCCGTCCACGTCACCTCGAGACCACTGGTGATCGTGTCCGCGCCCTTGCCGCTGCCGTGCGTGCTCAGCCAGCCGAGGCCCTGCGACTCCAGCTCCGCGCCCTCGGGCTCCGGGCCGACGTGGTCGTCGGCGACACCGGCGCCGTGGGTCTTGCCGAACGTGTGACCGCCGGCGATGAGGGCGACGGTCTCCTCGTCGTTCATCGCCATCCGGCCGAAGGTCTCCCGGATGAAGTGCGCCGCGGCCTCGAAGTCCGCGCTGCCGCGGGGACCCTCGGGGTTGACGTAGATGAGGCCCATCTCGGTCGCGCCGAGGTCGGGCACCATCTCGGTGTCACTCGCGTAGCGGTCTTCGCCCAGCCAGCTTTCTTCGGTGCCCCAGAAGATCTCCTCGGGCTCCCAGGTGTCGACGCGGCCGAAGCCGAAGCCGAAGGTCTCGAAGCCCATCGACTCCAGCGCGACGTTCCCGGCCAGCACCAGCAGGTCGGCCCACGAGATCTTCTGGCCGTACTTCTGCTTGACCGGCCACAGCAGGCGGCGCGCCTTGTCGAGGTTGGCGTTGTCGGGCCAGCTGTTCAGCGGCGCGAAGCGCTGACCGCCGTCACCGGCGCCGCCGCGGCCGTCGTGGATGCGGTAGGTGCCCGCGGCGTGCCAGCTCATCCGGATCATCAGGCCGCCGTAGTGGCCGAAGTCCGCCGGCCACCAGTCCTGCGAGGTGGTGAGCACCTCGGTGATGTCCCGCTTGAGGGCCTCTACGTCGAGCTTGGCGAACTCCTTGGCGTAGGCGAACTTCTCGCCCAGCGGGTTGGCCTTGGCCGAGTGCGCGTGCAGCACCTTCAGGTCGAGCTGGTTGGGCCACCAGTCCTGGTTGGTGCGCGGACGGCCGCCCGTCTTCGCGGACGGGGCGTCGATCGCCGGGTTCTCGCTCTCGCTGCCGTGTGCGGTCACGGAGTCGTGCGCGACCGGGCAACCGGCGTTGTCCTGGGTGTTGCTCATCTACTTCCTTCCGAGGCGGCAATGATGGGGATGTTCGGGTCGGCCGCACAGTCGGGGCACGTGCCCCAGTAGACGACCTCCGCCTGGTCGATCACGAAGCCGTGGTCGTCCGAGGCGGTCAGGCACGGGGTGTGGCCGACGGCGCACTCGACGTCCGCGATCGCACCGCAGGTGCGGCACACGACGTGGTGGTGGTTGTCCCCGACCCGGGACTCGTACCGGGCGGTCGCGCCCGCGGGCTGGATGCGCCGCACCAGGCCGGTGTCGGTGAGGGCCCGCAGGACGTCGTAGATCGTCTGGTGCGAGACCGTCGGGTGCTCGGCCCGCACCAGTGCGATCACCGTCTCGGTGTCGATGTGCGGGTGGTCGCGCAGCGCGGTGAGCACGGCCAGCCTCGGCCGCGTCACCCGCAACGAGACCGCCCGCAGCTGCGCCTCGAAGTCGGTCATCACGCCGGTCACCCTAGGGGGCTTCTCTGGAATGAGTCAAGTTATCGGCGGCGTGTCACCCGGCCGGGTTTTCAAGATCAGGTCGGCGGGATCCGGTGGCGGGCGATCAGCTGGGCGGCGATGACGGTGCGCTGGATCTCGTTGGTGCCCTCGCCGACGATCATCAGCGGCGCGTCGCGGAAATAGCGCTCGACGTCGTATTCCTTGGAGTAGCCGTAGCCGCCGTGGACGCGGATCGCGTCCAGAGCGACCTGCATCGCGGCCTCCGACGCGAACAGCTTCGCCATCCCCGCCTCCATGTCGGCGCGCACCCCGGCGTCGAGCTTCGCGGCGGCGTCCAGCGTCAGCAGACGC
The DNA here is from genome assembly GCF_902497555.1 of Amycolatopsis camponoti. Classification (NCBI taxonomy): domain Bacteria; kingdom Bacillati; phylum Actinomycetota; class Actinomycetes; order Pseudonocardiales; family Pseudonocardiaceae; genus Amycolatopsis; species Amycolatopsis camponoti. The sequence goes on from NZ_CABVGP010000002.1 coordinate 3,335,496, forward strand.
GCCGCGCGCACCTTGGTGGCCATGTCCGCCAGCAGGTTGCCGACGGACTGGTGCTGCCAGATCGGCTTGTCGAACGTCTCGCGTTCCTGGGCGTACTTCACGGCGTCGTCCAGCGCCGCCTGGCCGACGCCCACCGCTCGCGCGGCGACCTGGACGCGGCCCACCTCCAGACCGCGCATCATCTGCGCCCAGCCCTCGTTCGGGGTGCCGCCCAGCACCGCGTCCGCGCCCACGCGCCGGCCGTCGAAGACCAGCTCGCACGCCTCGACGCCGCGGTAGCCGAGCTTGGGCAGCTTGGGGGAGACGGTCAGGCCGTCGCCGGGCTCGACGAGCAGGACGCTCATGCCGCGGTGGGCCGGGGTGGCGTCGCGGTCGGTGACGCAGAGCAGGCCGATGAGCCCGGAGTGGGCGGCGTTGGAGATCCAGGTCTTCGACCCGGTGATCGAGTAGCCGTCGCCGTCGGGGGTGGCGTGGGTGCGCATGGCCTGCAGGTCGCTGCCGCCGCCGGGTTCAGTGAGCGCCATGGTCGCCCGGATCGTGCCTTCGGCCATGGCGGGCAGGTACTTTTCGCGCTGCTCGGGCGTGCCGAAGGTCTTGATCAGGTAGGTGATCACGGAGTGCCCGCCGATGGCGCCGGCCAGGCTCATCCAGCCGCGGGCCAGTTCCTCGGTGACCCGGGCGAAGCACGCCGTGCTGACGTCGACGCCGCCGTGCTCGGCGGGGGCGAGGAGGCCGAAGAAGCCGAGCTTCTTCATTTCCTCGATGAGCTCGGCGGGGTAGATGTCGTCGGCCTCGAATTCGCGGACGCGCGGCCGGACGCGTTCGTCGGTGAACTCGGCCACGAGGGCCACGATCCGCGTCTCGTCGTCGGTGAGCGTCATCGCCCGATCCTAACGCGGACGGCGTACCGTACCCCGGTTCCCGATCACCCGCAGTCCGGCGCCGGAATCCCCGGAGGATTCAGGCAGACCCCGAAGTCCCGATGGGCACGAGTCGCCCCGATTCGTCCGTATCGACGTACTTTCGATGGCGAAGATCTTTTCGATTCCGGAGAAAGGAACCACAATGGCGAACAACTGGACCAGAACAGCCATCACGGTCGCGGCCGCCGCTTCGGCCGTTTCGCTGCTCGGCGCCGTTCCCGCGGCCGCCGCGGACGTCACCCGCCACTGCGTGCTGAACGCGGAAACCGGTGTGCAGCACTGTTCCACGGGCACGCAGCGCTCGCTCGCCCTCGCGGAGGCGGACGGCGACGTCGTGCAGGGCACGTTCTTCGACGGGCCCGACTACACCGGGAACTCGCTGACGATCACCGGACCCGAACTGTGCAAGAAGGACGGCTGGGTCAACTGGCAGTTCGACCTGGGCGACGACTGGAAGAACAAGATCTCCTCGGTGCAGCCGTGGGGGAACTGCTGGGTCTGGCTCTACCCGGAGCCGAACCTCGGCGGCGACCGCGACGGCCCGTTCAAGGAGAACACCGGCAACGTCGGGTCGTTCATGAACGACCGCACCCAGTCCATCGGTTTCAGCTGAGCGAGGAGTGATCACCATGACCAGCAAGCGAAACGCCTGGACGGCGGCGGGCCTCGGCCTGCTGACCGCCGCCGGCCTCGTGCTCACGGCGCCCGGCGCGTCGGCCGACGGCCAGCCCACCGCGCGGGAACTGCTCGACAAGTGCGACAACGGAACGGATTCGTGCGTGTTCCACCCGGCCGGCCCGCCGGAGGAGCACACCGGCGCCGGGCACCAGGTCGGGGAAGCGGCGTTCAACTGCACCGGCGATCTGCAGCGCAGCACGGTCAACTGGTCCGACACGACGGGCGAATCGAACAGTTTCGGCGTGTCGCTTTCCGCGGAATACGGTTTCTCGGAAGTGTTCAAGGTGTCCATCGAGACGTCTTACCAGCACACCTGGGAATCGTCGCACACCGAAGGGCAGGCGACCAACGTCGACGTCCGGCCCGGCGAAAAGGGCTGGGTGGAACGCGCGCCGAAGATGCAGAAGGTGCACGGCACCTACGAAATGCATTTCCCGGACAAGTTCTACGACCACTACATCTGGTACCAGGACTTCGACGCGGACGGCCCGGTACCCGGCTCGACCGGGGACATCACGCAGCACACCGCGCCGATGACCGACCAGGAGCGCAGCGAGCACTGCGGCTGACGGGCGCGGGCCCGGCCGTCGCCGCGCGCGGGGTGCGGCGGCGGTCGGCCCGCTCACACCCGGGAATCATTTCCGGCCGCCGGACGCTGGGACGGGTGTGAAGAAGATCGGTTTCCTCTCGTTCGGCCACTGGTCGCCGAGCCCGCACTCCGAGACCCGCTCCGCCGCGGACTTCCTGCACCAGTCGATCGACCTGGCGGTCGCGGCCGAGGAGCTGGGTGTCGACGGCGCGTACTTCCGCGTGCACCACTTCGCGCGGCAGGCGGCGAGCCCGTTCCCGCTGCTCTCGGCGATCGGGGCGCGGACCTCGAAGATCGAGATCGGCACCGGCGTGATCGACATGCGCTACGAGAACCCGCTGTACATGGTCGAGGACGCCGGGGCGGCGGACCTGATCTCGGGCGGCCGGCTCCAGCTCGGCATCAGCCGGGGATCCCCCGAGCAGGTGATCGAGGGCTGGCGCTACTTCGGGTACGCCCCCGCCGACGGCGAGACCGACGCCGACATGGCCCGGCAGCACACCGAGGTCTTCCTCAAGCTGCTCGAGGGCGAGGGCTTCGCCCAGCCGAACCCGCGGCCGATGTTCTCCAATCCGCCGGGCCTGCTGCGGCTCGAGCCGCACTCCGAGGGCCTGCGGGACCGCATCTGGTGGGGGTCGAGCTCGAACGCGACGAGCGTCTGGGCCGCGAAGCTGGGCATGAACCTGCAGAGCTCGACGCTCAAGGACGACGAGACGGGTGAGCCGCTGCACGTCCAGCAGCGCAAGCAGATCGAGGCCTACCGCGAGGCGTGGACGGAGGCCGGCCACGAGTGGGAGCCGCGCGTGTCGGTCAGCCGCAGCATCTTCGCGCTGACGAACGACCAGGACCGCGCGTACTTCGGCGGCGACCGCAACTCGCGCGACTAGGTCGGCATGATCGACGAGAACACCCGCGCGATCTTCGGGCGCTCGTACGCCGCCGAGCCGGACGAGCTGGTCCGCGAGCTCAAGGAGGACGAGGCGGTCCAGGCCGCGGACACGCTCCTGCTGACCATCCCGAACCAGCTGGGGGTCGACTACAACGTCCACGTGCTGGAGAGCATCCTGACCCACGTGGCCCCGGAGCTCGGCTGGCGCTGACGCCCATCCGGCCTGGTGGTGGCGGCCACCGGGCCGGGAGCGGTCAGCTGTGCGAAACGGTCAGGCCGTAGAACGCGACCCGCGCGCCCTTCGTCGTGCTGCTCGACGACGACTGGTTGTACGAGCCCGCCTTGAAGTACTGCTTGTACGCCTTGAACGACGACGGGATCGAGTAGTGGGTGACACTGCCGTTGACCGTCAGGTCGATGGTGTTGCCGCCCGAGATGCCGATCGTGTAGGTCCAGGTCTTGCCGACGGCCACGTGCCCGACGGTGTGCGACGTCTGGCCGCCGTCGGGGGAGTTCTCCGTGCCCAGCACGATGTCGCCGCTGGACCGGTAGTACAGCTCCAGCAACGGTTTCGTCGACGACCCGCCCGTGCCGAGGTGGACCTGGCCGACGCACACGTTCGACGTCACCGACACCACGCGCAGCGTCGCGTTCAGCTTGTGCGAGCCGCTCAGCGACCAGTTCGCGGCCGAGCCGTCGCGGTTCATCTCGCGCAGCTCGGACCGCGCGTAGTTCGAGTTCGGGGTGGTGACGCCCTTTTCCGGCGCCCAGAAGGTCATCGCGCCGTCGCGGGTGTCGGTGTAGAAGTAGCTGTCCTGGAAGCCGTTCGCGCCCTTGAGCCGGGACGACGAGATGGTGGTCGGCGAGCCGGGGGAGCCGACCGGCTCCTGCAGCTGCCAGATCCCCAGGTCGAAGTTGCCGCCCGGGGCGACGGTCGGGTCGGCGGCCGATGCGGGGAGAGCGGTGGCGGCGGCCAGTGCCGGGACCGCCAGCAGGACGAGCAGGGAACGCAAGCGCATCGAGGTGTCCTTTCACGATGTAAATGGTCTGGACAACCCGGCGGCGTGGGAAAACGGTAAGTCCCTGTTGGCGTCATGTCAAGGATTGACCCGCGAGCTACCGCGTCCCGTGATTCTCCGCCAGTGCTCCCGGGTACCACTCGGGTCCCCAAAGGGAGATGTTCATGCAGGTAGACGGACGTTCGGTGGTCCGGCGGGACAGCTGAAGTCGTGGTGGGGTGTCCTCAGCGTCAGCAGGTAGCCGTCCACCGCCGCCAGGGTGCACGGGGTGCGCCGGTAGGCACCGTGCCCCGAGCCTTCGTAGGTCAGCAGCGTGGTGTTCGCCGGCGCCTGGCGGTGGGCGTTCACGGCCCAGGCGTACGGCGTCGCCGGGTCGTAGCGGCTGGTCACCAGCAGGATCCGCGGGGCCAGGGGGATGCTGAGCCGGTGCGGCGGGTTCGCGGGCGGGCCGGCGACGCCGAGGCACGCGGCGGCTTCACCGTGGCCGATCGTGCTGCCGCGCATGATCGGCGACCGGCGCAGCTCTTCGGCGTGCATCGCCGAATACCGCGCGAACGTCGGCATCCGCAGGTCGAAGTCCTGGCAGACGACGGCAAGGCGGACCGCCTCGTAGTTGGGGGTGAACTCGGCTCGCACCGGCGACGTGCCGGCGGCGGTGTCGGCGATCACCCGGGCCACGTCGTCCCAGTCGGGGACGCGCATGTCCGCGTACACCTGGTCGCGCAACCAGTTGTGCGGGAACGGCATCCCGTCGGCGGCGATCTGGGCCCGCCGCCAGGTCGCCAGGACGTCCCGCCCGTGCAGCGCGCACGTCGTGGTGGCGGCGCACCACGCGGTGAACTGCCCGAACAGCTCGTCCACGGCGGCGGCCCGGTCGCCCACGAAGTGCGCGAGATCGACGCTGTGGTCGATGACGCCGTCCAGCACCATCGCGCGGACGTGGTCGCCGTACCGCTCGGCGTACTGCCGGCCCAGCAGCGTGCCGTAGGACGCGCCGTGGAAGCTGATCCGGTCTTCGCCCAGCGCGCGGCGGACGGCGTCCAGGTCGCGGGCGTTGGTGGCGGTGTCGGCGTGGTCGAAGACCGGCAGGTTCCGCGCGCGGCAGTCGGCGACCAGCTGCCGGTTGCGGGCGCGCAGCGCGTCGAACTCCGCCCGGTCGGCGGGCTCGTCGCCGGGATCGTCGGGCGTGGTCTCGCAGTCGATGTAGCCGGTGCGGCCGGTCCCGCGCAGGTCGAAGCCCACGACGTCGAACCGCGCCCGGATCTCCGCGCCGAAGTAGCCGGGGGACAACGGGATCTCCGCACCGGACGAGCCGGGGCCGCCGGCGTCGGCCAGCAGGACGCCGAGGCGGTGGGCGGGGTCGGTGGCGCGGTGCCGGGCCACCGCGAGGCCGATCGACGGCCCGTGCGGCCGATCCCAGTCGAGCGGCACCCGGAGCGTGCCACATTCTCCGTCGGGAACGCCGGGGTTGTCCGGGTCGTCCGGGCAGGTCGTCCAGGCGATCGGGGACGGCGACCACGTCGCGTCCGCGAGGGCGGGTGCCGCGCCAGTCAGCAGGAAAGCGCTTGCCAGGACAGCTCCGAACGCCCGCACGGTGCCCCCTCCACGTGTCGGTCCGCATCCGACCGTAGAACTCGCGTGGCCGGACCACAAGCGTTCGCGGGAAGGAAAAACCAACCGGTCGGCGGGCCCTGATCGTGCTTATGCTGACGGCCCTCGTCCTCTCTCGAAAGGGTCCCCGCCATGGAACAGCCCGAGAGCCAAGCAGTCGCTTCGCCGTCCGCCGACGGCGTCAACCGGCGAAGCCTGCTCGCCGGAGTCGGCGGTCTCCTGGCCGCCGGGGGAGTCGCTTCCGCGCTCGCCCCGGCCGCGGCGGCGGACCCCGCCGCGCGGCCCGAACGGAACCCGCGGGTCGAAGACCTGCTCCGGAAGATGACCCTCGCCGAGAAGCTCGGGCAGCTCCAGCTGGTCGGCACCGAAGACCTCGCGCGGACGTCGCTCGCGACCGGACAGCTCGGCGGGGTGTTCTCCGTGGTGGGCGCCGCGAAGCTGAACGCGCTGCAGAAGATCGCCGTCGAGCAGACCCGGTTGCGCATCCCGCTGATCTTCGGCCTCGACGTCATCCACGGCTACACCACGAACTTCCCGATCCCGCTGGCCCAGGGGTCGAGCTTCGACCCGGGCGTGCCGGCCGCCGACGCGACGGTGTCGGCGAAGGAAGCGCGGCGCAGCGGCATCCACTGGACCTACGCGCCGATGATGGACGTCACGCACGAGCCGCGCTGGGGGCGCATCGCCGAAGGCAACGGCGAAGACCCTTACCTGGCATCGCAAATGGCCGTGGCCAAGGTCCGCGGTTACCAGGGCGGCGACTACTCGTCCCCGGACCGCCTCGCCGCGTGCGCCAAGCACTTCGTCGCGTACGGCGGCGCGGAAGGCGGCCGCGACTACAACACCGTCGACGTTTCGCTGCAGCGCCTGCACAACCTCTACCTGCCGCCGTTCAAGGCCGCAGTCGAGGCCGGCGTCGCGACCGTGATGGCCAGCTTCAACACGATCAGCGGCGTCCCCGCGCACGGCAACGGCTACGTCCTGCACGACGTCCTCAAAGGCGCGTACGGCTTCGGCGGCTTCGTCGTCAGCGACTACACCGGCGTCGAGGAGCTGATCCTGCACGGGCTGGCCGGCGACGGCGCCGATGCCGCGGCTGCCGCGCTGCCGGCCGGCGTCGACATGGAAATGGTCAGCACCAACTACGTGAAGTACGGGGAGCAGCTGCTGGCCCAGCGGCGGATCACCCGTGACCAGATCGACGACGCCGTCCGCCGCATCCTGCTGGTCAAGGTCAAGCTGGGCCTGTTCGAACGCCCGTACGTCGACGAAGCCGGCGAGACGAAGGCGCCGTCCCCGGCCGCGCTCGCGGCGTCACGGCAGGCCGCCGGGCGGTGCATGGTGCTGCTCAAGAACGACGGGCCGGTGCTGCCGCTGGCCAAGTCGGTCGGCTCGGTGGCCGTGGTCGGCCCGCTGGGCACCGCGACCTACGACCTCAACGGCACCTGGGCGGGCCTGGGCACCGGCGCGGGCACGACCCCGCCGGTGACGGTGGTCGACGGGATCAAGGCCGCGGCGCCCGGGGCGTCGGTGACCTACACCGCGGGCTGCACCGTCGACGGGACCGACACCAGCGGGTTCGCCGCCGCTCAGCAGGCCGCCCGCGCGGCCGACGTCACCGTCGTCGTGGTGGGCGAGACCGCCGCGATGAGCGGGGAAGCGGCCGCACGGAGCAGCATCGACCTCCCCGGCGTGCAGCAGCAGCTCGTCGCGGCGATCAAGGAGACCGGGAAGCCGTTCGTGGTGGTGCTGGTCAACGGCCGGCCGCTGACCATCCCGTACCTGCACGACAACGCGCCCGCGATCCTCGAAGCGTGGGCACCGGGCGTGCAAGGCGGGCACGCGGTCGCGGACGTCCTGTTCGGCACGGTCAACCCGGGTGGCAAGCTGCCGGTGAGCTTCCCGCGCGCGGTCGGCCAGGTCCCGATCTACTACAACCACGAGAACACCGGACGTCCGGCCGACCCGAACAACCTGTACACGTCGAAGTACCTCGACCTGGAGACCGGCCCGCTCTACGAGTTCGGCTACGGCCTTTCGTACACGACGTTCCGGGTCGACGGCCTGCGCCTTTCGGACACCCGGATGTCGTCGCGCGGCGGCCGGATCCAGGTGAGCGCCCGGGTGACCAACACGGGTGGCCGCGCGGGCGACGAGGTCGTCCAGCTGTACCTGCGCGACCCGGTCGCGAGCATCGTGCAGCCCGTCCGGCGGCTGCGCGGCTTCCAGCGGGTCACTCTGGAGGCGGGTGGGTCGAAGACGGTCTCGTTCACCCTGACCCCGGACGACGTCGGCTTCTACGACAACGCCGCGAAGTTCCGCGTCGAGCCGGGGAAGATCGAGGTCTACGTCGGCACCAGCTCGGCCGCCACGCTGACCGCGAGCTTCACCGTGGGTTGAGGCCGAGGACGCAGGCCACCGGCGGATCGAGGTCGAGCGTCTCGACCCGCAGGCCGGTGAACCCCGCCTGGGTGAGCAGCTCCCGGAGCTCGCCCGCGGCCCTGGCCGTGGTGTCCCGGTTCGCGCCGGGGCACCGCGGCTGGGACGCGAGCGCGATGCGCCCGCCGGGACGCAACAGGCCACGCAGCTCGCGCAGCCGCTGCGGCGGATCGGGCCAGAAGCCGGACGAGTTCACGGCCAGGACGGCGTCGAGCGGCTCGCCGAACGACGGCAGCCGGTCCACCGAGGCGTGGATCAGCTCGATCCGGCCGGCCGCGGCCCGGGTGCGCTTGGCCGCGCGCCCGACCATGACCGCGGAGTGGTCGACGCCGTAGACGCGGCCCCGGGTGGCACGCGCGGCCAGTTCGCCGAGGGCGATCCCGGGCCCGAAGCCGACTTCGAGCACCCGGTCCTCGGGCCGGACGTCCAGCAGTTCCACCACCCAGACGTTCCGCCGCCGGTTCGAGGCCCGGTGGGCCATCACCCAGCCGGCGATCCGTCCGCCGACGCCGTGGGGGCGGTGGAACTGCCCGATCATCCGTTGCTTGAGCCCGGTCTTCACCATGCCGCGAGTCAACGGCTTCAAGTACGCTCGAAGTCAATGTCCGAGGAGCTGCTGACGATCGGCGAGCTGGCCCACCGCACCGGCGTGGCCACCTCGGCCCTGCGGTACTGGGAAGAGCAGGGGCTGCTCCCGGCGCCCGCCCGGGTCGCGGGCCAGCGGCGTTACCCGCTTTCGGCCGTCGAGCTGGTCGGCGAGATCCTGATCTTCCGCGAGGTCGGCTTCAGCCTGCGCGAGCTGAAGACGCTCATGGACCTGCGCACGTCGGCCGCGCCCGGCTGGCGCGAGCTGCACGAACGCAAGCTCGCCGAGCTCGACCGCCGGATCGCCCGGGCCCAGGCCGCCCGCACGGCGATCGCGCACGGCCTGGCCTGCCCGCGCGAGGACGTCCACGACTGCCCGAACTTCCGGCGCGGGGTCGCGGCCCGCCTGGCCGGAGCCTCCCTGGAAGAAGCCCACTCGCACTGACGACGTGTCGTCCAGCTGTGTACGCGTGTCGTCCGTCCGTCCAGGTACGCGTGTCGTCCGTTCCGGGGCGGTCAGCGGACAGTGGCCGGGGCGTCGGCGCCCAGCGCGCGGGTGAACGTCTCCGGGATCCGGACGTCGTCGCGGCCGAGGTCGTGGACGCTGCGGTGGCCGAGCGCCAGCAGCGTCGAGTCGATGCCGTTGCGCAGCACGTCGAGGACGTTCTCCACGCCGGCCTGGCCGTTCGCCGCCAGGCCCCAGAGGTACGCGCGTCCGATGAGGACGGCCCGTGCGCCGAGGGCGAGCGCCTTGACGACGTCGCTGCCGCGCCGGATACCGCCGTCGAGCAGGACTTCCACCTGGTCGCCGACCGCGTCCGCGATCGCCGGGAGCGCCCGGATCGTCGCCGGGGTGCCGTCGAGGTTGTTGCCGCCGTGGTTCGACACCGAGATCGCGCTGACGCCCGCGTCGACCGCGCGCCGGGCTTCGTCGACGCGGATGACGCCCTTGAGGAGGAACGGCCCGTCCCACTGCTCACGCAGCCACCGGACGTCGTCCCACGACGGCGGCGGTGTCTGCATCCACTGGCCGTACGCGCCGAAGAACGTGGGGACCGGCGTGCCGGGCTCGGCCATGTTCGGCACGCTGAGGTCGGGCAGGCGGCGGGTGCGCGCGTAGTCCAGGAGCCAGCGCGGGCGGGTCAGGCCTTCGGGCGCGAACCGCAGCAGCTCGCGGAAGGTGAGCTTCTCGGGGATGTGCGGGCTGCCCCAGTCGCGGCTGTGGGAGAACGACCAGTCGAGCGTGAGGATGAGCCCCACCGCCCCGGCGCGCCGGGCACGGTCCACCCGGGCGAGGATGTCGTCACGGCTGCCGGTCCAGTAGATCTGGAAGAACGTGTCCGGGTTGGCGGCGACGACCTCTTCGATCGGCTTGCCGGCGAAGGAGCTCAGGCCGATCGCGGTGCCGCGCGCGGCGGCGGCCCGGGCGACGGCGACCTCGCCGTCCGGGTGCACGGCCTGCACACCGGTGGGGGAGATGACCACCGGCAGCGCGATCTCCCGGCCGAGCACGGTGGTGCCGAGCGCGCGTTCGCCGGAGTGCCCGGCGGTGCGCGGCGCGAAGGTCAGCTCGTCGAACGCGTCGAGGTTGTCCTTGAGCGTCAAGCCTTTCTCGGAGCCGGCGATCAGCGCGGAGTAGACGGACGCGGGCAGGCGCTTCTTCGCGCGCCGCTGGGCTTCGGCGATGGATTCGAACCAGGTGTCGGTCATCGTTTTTCCTCACGGTCGACGCGCAGGGGGCGCCAGACGATCTCGGGCAGGACGGGTGCGGGGGTCCGGTGGGTCAGGCAGCCGGCCCAGACGCCGGCGCCGTAGGCGATGTCGTCGGCGAGCGCCGCGGCGGTGTAGCGGACGGGGTCCAGGGCGGGCCGGTCGGCGAGCCACCGGGTCAGCGGCGGCCCGAGCAGCAGCGACGCGACGGCGGCGCGCCGTCCCCACCCGCGTGGCACGAGGAGCGCGGCGAGGACCGGCGCGGCGAACTGCGTCCCGTAGCGGCCGGCGCCGAGCCAGGTCTGGTGCACGGCGGTGCCCATCGCCCGGACGAGGCCATCGGTGGGGATGTCGTTGGATCGCAACGTTTTGAGCATGCCGAGGACGGCACCGCCGAAGCCGGCGGATGCGAGCAGCGGTCGCCGGGCAAGCAGCGCGGCGACCGTCAGGGCCGGCCACGGGTGCAGGACGAGGGGTGAGAGGTTCCCGGGGTGGCGCTTCGCGAGCGGGGCGGCCGAGGTCCCGTAGCGCGCCCGGCGTCCGAGGAGCGCACGCCAGGTCGTGGGTTCCAGGTGGTCGACGTGGACGTCCGGGGCGTACCGCACGCGACGGCCCGCGGCGTGCAGCCGCCAGACGAGGTCGACGTCCTCGCCGACCCGCAGCTCCGGATCGAACCCGCCGACCTCCACCAGGGCGCTCCGGCGGGCGACCAGCGCGGCGGTGGGGACGTACGACATCCGGGTGCGGGGTGCGACGCGCGCGGGCCGATCACCGAGGTCGAGACCGCCGGCGGCGGTGGTGTACCGGCCCGCCGCGGTGTCGGGGGCCAGGGCGCGAACCCGCGGCGCGACGGCGGCGAGCAGGGGATCGGCGAAGTGGGCGGCGAGCCGATCGGCCCAGTCACCGGCCGCGACGCAGTCACTGTCCACAAAGGCCACGAGGTCGGTTTCGACGTGGTCGAGAGCGGTGTTCCGCGCGGCCGCGGGTCCACCGTTGACCTCCCGGCGTACGAGCTTGGCCCCGTGCGCGGCGGCGGTCGCGGCGATGGCGGCGGGATCGGCCGAGCCGTCGTCGACGACGAGCACGGGGTGCCGGCCGTCGAGCGCGGCCAGGCAGCGAGCCAACGGCCCGGGCCGATCGAGGACGGGGACGACGACGGTGAGCTCCGCGGGCGCGGCCGGGTCGGGCGGCAGGGGATGGGCGAAGCCGGCGTCGGTGAGCCGCCGGGCGAGGGTGCCGGTGGTCGCGGAGCTGACGGGGCCGCGGGCGAGTTCCTGCCAGGCTTTTCGGCCGGCTGGGGTGAGGCGGAGGACCCGGGCGGGGGAGCCGCCGAACCAGAGGTCTTCGCGGAGGGGCTTGGTGTCCTGGTCGAGGGTGATCCGGAAGCCCGGGGGCAGGGGAGTGGTCACGGGGTCGGCCCTCCGACGAGACGCGTGGGCCGGACGGCCGGGTCGAGAACGGTTCGGAGGCCGCCGGGACCGGAAGTCCCGCCCGGCAGCCGGATGCCTGGTTCGGCTCGAAAGCCCACCGGCACCTCCTCGCGCAAGGGGGTCACAGGGCCAGCCCTCCGTCCACCGGCACCACCGCGCCGGTCGTCGCGCCGCTCTCCGGTGCCGCGAGAAACGCCAGGACCCGAGCGATCTCCGCCGGCTCCAGCAACCGGCCCACCGGCTGCTGTGCGGCGAACTCCCTCGCCCCCGGCAGGCCGTACAGCCGGGCGCTCTCGGCGAGGATCGGCGTGTCCGTCGAACCAGGGCTGACCGCGTTGGCCGTCACCCCCGTGCCGCCCAGCTCGACACCCAGCGCTCGGATCAGGCCCGCCACCCCCGCCTTCGCCGCGCAGTACGCCGCGAGCATCGGCAACCCGCTCGTCGCCGCCGCGGAGGCGACTGCCAGGAATCGTCCCGATCTCGGCTCCGGACGGCGCAGCAACGCCGGGATCGCCGCCCGGGCCAGGTTGACCACCCCGCGCAGGTTCACCTCCAGCACCGCGTCCTCCTGCTCCGGTGGCATCTCCCACAAAGGCACGCCGCCGGCGATCACTCCGGCGGCCGCGATGGCGACGTCGAGTCCTCCCCACCGTCGTTCGGCTTCGGCCACCGCCGCGGCCAGCGCCGAGGGATCCCGGACGTCGGCGACGAACGTCTCCGAGGAGACCGCGGCCAGTTCTGCCGGCGACCCCAGCGCATACGGCAGCGCGGGGTCGTCGGCGGCGATGTCGACCGCCAGCACCGCGTACCCCTCGCGCGTCAGGTGCCGGACGGTCGCGGCTCCGATCCCGCGGGCCGCTCCGGTGACGAGGGCGGTCCTCATCGCCAACCGTCCACATGGGACACCAACTGCGTGACGAAGGAGCCCAGCAACGCCTGTCCTTGCTCGGACGTCGCGGCGGTCGGGTCGCCGAGCACCCCGGTCCGGCTCACCGCGCGCACCCCGCCCTCCCGCAGCAGCGGCAGCACCTCCCCGAGGGGACGCCGATCGCCCGCCACCGCTTGGTCCATCCGCACGGACGACGGCCGCAAAGCCAGCTGCAGCGCGGTTTCCGGGCGCCCGGCGTGCGGATCGCCGTCCCAGCGCGGCTGGAACACCTCGACGTCCCGCGACTCCGCCCGCAGCCGGGCGACGGCCCGGGCGACCGGCGCCGCGTTGCCGCCGTGTGCGGAGACGAACAGCAGCCGTCCGAACGTCTCCGCCGCGGACCGGCCCAGCTCCAGCAGCAGCAGTTCGGTCGCTTCCTGCCCGATCGAGAGCGTGCCGGCGAACCCGGCGTGCTCACCGCTGGACCCGAACGCCACGGCGGGCGCCACCAGGACGTCCGGGCGCTTCTCCGACAGCCGGTCGCACAGCGCGAGCGCGATGTCGGTGTCCGTCGACAGCGGCAGGTGCGGGCCGTGCTGCTCGGTCGCGCCCACCGGCACCGCCAGGATCGCGCCGGACGCCGCCCGCGAGGCGACGTCCGGCCAGGCCAGGTCCGCGAGCCGCACGGTCAGCTCCGGAATCCCGCGAGCGGGCTCTCGTCGCAGGCCCGTTCCGGCGGACGGCGCATCCCGATGGTGACCGGGACCGGGCGCCGCCGGTGGGAGTGGTCGAGCGACGGCTTCGGGACGCTGGTGACGCCCGCGAGCGCCGGCTCGCCGTGGCCGCGCACGCACTCCGGGTCGGGCCCGTCGAGCGGCAGGCCGGTGAAGAACTTGGCCGCCATGCAGCCGCCGCGGCAGGCGTCGAACGCCGAGCACGACTCGCACGCCCCGCCGCTCTGCGGCGAACGCAACGACGTGAACAGCTCGGATTCCCGCCACACGCGGGTGAAACCGCCCTCGGAACGGGTGTTGCCGGCGAGAAAGGTGTCGTGGATGGCGAACGGGCACGCGTAGACGTCGCCGACCGGGTCGACCAGGCACACGACCCGCCCGGCGCCGCACAGGTTCAGCCCCGGCAGGTCGCCTTCGCCGTAGCCCGCGAGGTGGAAGAACGAGTCGCCGGTGAGGACGTTCTCGCCGCTCGCCACGAGCCAGTCGTAGAGCTGCCGCTGCTGGGCGGCGGTCGGGTGCAGCTCGCCCCAGGTGTCGGCGCCGCGGCCGGACGGGCGCAGCCGCGTGATGCGCAGCTGGGCCCGGTGGCGGTCGGCGAGGGCCTTGAACTCGTCGAGCTGGCCGACGTTGTGGCGGGTCATCACCACGGAGATCTTGAAGTTCTCGAAGCCGGCGTCGGCCAGGTTCCGCATCGCGCGGATCGCGGTGTCGTAGGACCCGGGGCCGCGGACGTGGTCGTTGACCTCGGCGGTGGCGCCGTCGAGGGAGATCTGGACGTCGACGTAGTCACTGGCGGCCAGCCGGCGGGCCACCTCGGGCGTGATCTTGACGCCGTTGGTGGAGAACTTGACGCCGACGTGGTGCGCGGTCGCGTAGTCGACCAGTTCCCAGAAGTCCGGGCGGACGGTCGGCTCGCCGCCGCCGATGTTGACGTAGAAGACCTGCATGCGCTCGAACTCGTCGATCAGCGCCTTGCACTCCGCGGTGGACAGTTCGCGCGGGTCGCGCCTTCCGGAGGAGGAAAGGCAGTGCACGCAGGAAAGGTTGCAGGCGTAGGTCAGTTCCCAGGTGAGGCAGATGGGCGCGTCGAGCCCGTACTGGAACTCGTCCACAAGGGACATCAGAGACTCCTCGGCTGGATCATGTGCGACGCGGCGAGGGCGGCCAGCGCCGCGCGGTACTTCGGCAGCTCCCCGGCGGCGACGCCGGCCTCGGCGCAGGCCGCCCGCGCGTCCGGGTGCCGGGCGAGGCCGCGGACGACGTCCAGGAGCGCCGGGCTCTTCAGGAAGGACAGCCGGCGGGTGCCGAAGTGGTACAGCAGGGCGCCGAACCGCTCGGGCCGGATCGAGACCCGGTCGTCGAGGCGCCACGCGCCGTCCAGGTCGAAACCCGCCGGCGAGTCCTCAGTAGACACCGCACATGCCGTCGATCGAGACCTCTTCGACCAGGAGTTCCTCCGTGAGGACCTCGTCGGTCTCGGCGGGTTCGGTGGTGGTGGGGTTCTCGGTCATCCTGACTCCTTCGGCAGCGATGATTTTCGGCACTGAGTGACGAATAGGAGGGAGAGTAGTGTCACCCAGTGTCAATAATCAAGGCCCTCGACGAAACGGCACCCGGATGACCGATGACACGCTCGCCCGCCCCGCGACCCGCCGGGGCCGCCCGCCGGGCACCAGCGCCCGGGAGCTCGAGGTCGCCGCGCTGCGCTTGTTCGGCGAGCAGGGCTTCCACGAGACGACGGTCGACCAGATCGCCGCGGCGGCCGGCGTCAGCAGGCGGACGTTCTTCCGCTACTACGACGCCAAGGCGGACGTGCTCTGGAACGAGTTCGACACCGAGGTCGAGACGATCCGCTCCCTGCTGGCGGAGACGCCGGCGGAGCTGCCGGTGTTCGACGCGGTCCGCCGCGCGGTGCTGGAGGCCAACCACTACCGCGCGGACGACGTGCCGGAGCTGCGCCGCCGGATGACGCTGTTGAGCACGGTGCCGGACCTGGCCGCGAGCGCGGCGGTCCACTACGACGCGTGGGAGCGCGCGGTGAGCGCGTTCGTCGCCCGCCGGTCCGGGCAGCCGGAGGACTCGCTCTACCCGCTGGTGGTGGGGCGCGCGGTACTGGCGGCCTGCCGCGCGGCGTACGACCGCTGGTCCGCGCGCGCCGACGCCGACTTGACGGTGTACCTGGACGCGGCGCTGCGAGCCCTCGCGGCCGGGCTCACCGACGACGTGCTGGGGAGGGAACCGGACCCGGTGGCGGGCTGACGCGGCGCGAGCCTGGTGTGGTGGCACCGGTCCCGGGCACGGTGGCCGTCATCGTCGACGACCGCGTGTCCCGGTACCGCGCGCCGGCCGCGCGGCCGCTACCAGTCTGTTTCGGCGAGGACGCCGGGGAGGCCTTCGGTGAGCATCCGCCGGCGGACGCGGTGCAGCAGCCGGGACATCACGAATCCGCCGGCACCGCGGAATCCCGTGTGGCGGTAGGTGAGGCGGGTGCCGGTTCCGGATTCGGTCAGGTGGTACGTCACGGTGCTGGGTGGGTCGGTTTCCTGGTTGCGCCAGCTGAAGCTCAGGAGCCCGGGTGCGTCGGCCGCGAGGATCTCGCAGCGGACGATGCCGTCCCAGCCGGGGACCGGCTTTCCGACGAACCGGAATTTCGTGCCGACTTCGGTCGCGAAGCCTTCGGGACGGCCGCCGCGGCCGGTCGACGTCCACCGCGGGACCAGGGCCGGGTCGGTGAGGGCGCGCCAGACCCGGGCGCGGGGCTGCGGGTAGTCGCGGACGATCTCGAACTCGCTCATTTCAGTCACTCCATTCTCTACAGTCACTGTAAACAGTACTCCTGCTGTACGATGTCCTGGTGCTGAAACCCGAGACGCTGCGAGAGCGGCGGAAGCGCGAACTGCGGCAGCAGCTGTCCGACACGGCGACCGTGATGTTCCTGGAGCGCGGGTTCGACGCGGTCCGCGTCGCGGACGTCGCGCGCGCGTGCGGGGTCACGGAAAAGACGGTGTTCAACCACTTCGGCAGCAAGGAAGAGCTGCTGGCCGACCGCTGGGACACCCACGTGGACGCGCTGGGCGCGCGGCTCGCGGAGGCGGAGCCGCTGGACGCGGCGCTCGAGGTGCTCGGCGAGGAGCTGGACTTCCTGGTGGCGTCGGCGCGGCGGCACGGGTGGGAGGAGATCCGCCGGTTCGGCGAGCTGGTCCGGACGACCCCGGCCCTGGTGGCCCACCACCGAGCGGCCCGCGACCGGCTGACGGAGGCCGCGGTGCAGGCGCTGGCCACCCGAGCCGGCACCACGCCCGACGACCCGGTGGTCCGCATCACGGCGGCGGCGGTGACGGGGTTGTGGAACGTCTACGCGCTGAGCCTCCAGCGACACCTGCCGAAGGGCGCGGCCCGCGCGGCTCGCGAGGTCCGGGCGGACCTGGCCCGAGCGGCGGACGCACTGCGCCGAGGACTCTGACCGCGATCAGCCGGTGCGATCCGGCGGCCGGACAGCTTCGCTCGGGCGGCGGAGGCACTGCGCCGAGGACTCTGACCGCGATCGGCCGGTGCGTGACGCGAGCCGACCCGTGGGCCGGACAGCTTCGCTCGGGCGGCCGGACAGCTTCGCTTGCTCGCGCCGGGCGTATCCGGTCGCCAAGCTCGGTGCGCCGCGCGTTCGGGCCCGCCGCGGGCGGCCCGCCGGGCAGCCGAGACCCGCCTGCCCACGCCGAGCGCATCCCGGCAGGAGGCCCGAAACCCCCGACCTCAGTGGGGGAGCGGCCCCGTCAACTGCCGCTCCGACGTCACCTGGAACGTGCACACCGCCGCGGACTTCCCGGCCAGCCAAGCCTTGCTGTCCGGATAGAAGACCCCCACCGAAGCTTCGACCGGCGGCACGTAACCCGGCCCGAACACCGCCGCCCGCTGGGCGTCGCAACCCGCCTTCGCCTGGGCCTCCAGCATGTCCTCGCCCGGGTACTCGCCCTCGAAGTACCCCTTCAACGGCACCGTCGCGAACGCCTCGCCGTCGTGCGGCACCGTGCACGCCACCTTCGTCGCGTCGAGGCTGTACGCCGGCGGTGCCGTGTAGCACTCGCCGGGCTTGAGGCCGACGATCGTGGGAGTCGTCCCCAGCAGCTCGGCGCGGTTCACCAGGACAATCACGCCGATCGTCAGCGCGCCCACCCACAGCAGGCTGATCACTATCCCGGCGATGGCCATGCCGCGGCCGGCCTGGTTGGTCCGCCCGATCTGCACCAGCGCGACGATGCCGAAGATCAGCCCGAGCACCAGCGAGAACCCGCACACGCCGAGGATCCCCAGGATCAGCGACGCGACCGCGAACGTGTTGCGCCCTCGTGGGCCGGGCGGCGCCGGGGCCACCTGCATCCACTGCGGCGGGTTGGGCGGCGTGGCACCACCCGGGTACTGCTCGGACATCGATCCCCCCTCGGCCGGACGCCGCCGAACGGACGCCCGGCCTGAGCATAGTGGCGGATCGTGACGCGATGTCACACCTGGCCGCTTGTCGCTCGATGGGGTGACTGCTTACAGTTTTCCCTCCGGCTTCGCGGGGAGGAAGCATGCATGCCAGGCGGCGCTCGATCCGGTTCAGCGGCACGGAAGTCACCATCAGCGCGGCCGTCAAGGACGGCTTCTTCGGCACCGATCGCAAGCACACCTTCGACGTCAAGAAGATCAAGAGCATCAGCAACTCCGCGCCCGGGTTCTCCCGTCCCGGAAAGCTGACGTTCACCGTCGAAGGCGCCTCCGACGAAGTCGTCGAGAATCCGGCGAGTGGCGGCGACCGGGTGGACATGAACACGTTCTGTTACGGGAGCCTGGACGCGGGCCGGGTGCGCAAGCTGGTCGCGGAGATCGAGAAGGCCAGGGACGCGACGTAGGCGTACCCGTTGCGCTCCGAGGCGGCCTAGCTATACCGTGAGCAAACTAGAACAGGTTACAGTTTGTGGCGGGCCGGACCGAGGAGCGGACATGGCGAAGAAGGCGCCGCGCGGCGACGAAGCCGACTACGTCGTCGTCGGGTCGGGGAGCTCGGGGGCGGCGATCGCGGGCCGGCTGGCGCAGTCCGGGGCCAGCGTGATCGTCCTGGAGGCGGGCAAGAGCGACGAGCAGCTGCTCGTCAAGAAGCCCGGGCTGGTCGGCCCGATGCACGCGGTGCCCCAGCTCAAGGCCCTCAACGACTGGGGTTTCTACGGCGTCCCGCAGAAACACGTTCTCGATCGCCGCATGCCGGTGCCGCGCGGCAAGGTCGTCGGCGGCTCCAGCTCCATCAACGGCATGGTCTACGTCCGCGGCAACCACGCCAACTTCGACTCCTGGGCCGCCGAGGGCAACACCGGCTGGGACGCCGACAGCGTCAACGCGGCGTACAAGCGCATGGAGGACTTCGAGGACGGCGAGAACGCCTTCCGCGGCGCCGGCGGCCCGATCCGGGTCACCCGCGCCAAGAACCCCCAGGAAGGCTCGCTGCAGTTCATCGACGCGACGTCCGACGCGCTCGGCTGCAAGATCCTCGACGACTACAACGCCGAGTCCCAAGAAGGCGTCAGCCGGATGCAGCAGAACGCCGCCGAAGGCTTGCGCTACAGCGCCTCGCGCGGCTACCTCCACCATCTCGCCCCGCCGACGCTGGAACTCCAGACCGGCGTGCTGGCCAAGAAAATCCTCTTCGGGAACGGCCGCGCCGTCGGGGTCGAGGTCGTCGACGGCGGCCGGCACCGCACGATCCGGGCGGGCAAGGAGGTCATCCTCTCGGCCGGGTTCGTCGGCTCCGCGCAGCTGCTCATGCTGTCCGGGATCGGCCACGCCGAGCACCTGAAGGAACACGGCATCGACGTCCTCGCCGACCTCCCGGTCGGGGACAACATGCACGACCACATGTTCCACGCGCTGACGTTCCACGTGTCCTCCAGCAAGAACAAGGGCTCCGCGCCGTACTTCGCGCGCGGCCTGGCCCGCGAACTGCTGCGGCCCGGCACCACGTTCCTGGCCAACTCGGTCTTCGAGGCGGTCGCGTTCCTGAAGACCTCGCAGGCCGAAGCCACCCCCGACCTCCAGCTGCACCTCCTGCCGTGGGCGTACGTCTCGCCCAACCAGGACGCGCCGATCCGGCACGACGTCGACAAGCGCCCGGCGCTCACCGTGCTGTCGACGCTGATCTACCCGAAGAGCCGCGGCACGCTGCGGCTCGCCTCGGCCGATCCCACGGCCGCGCCGCTGATCGACTTCCAGTACCTCTCCGAGCCCGCCGACCTGGAGGTGCTCGCCGAGGGCTCGGAGATGGTCCGCGAGATCTTCGCGTCGAAGGCGTTCAAGGGCGCTGTCAAGGAAGAGATCCACCCGGGCACGAACCTGCGCGGCCAGGAGCTGCGCGACGCGATCCTCAACCGCGCGACGTCGGTCTACCACGGCGTCGGCACCTGCCGGATGGGCGTCGACGAGCTCGCCGTCGTCGGTCCCGACCTCAAGGTGCGCGGTGTCGAGGGCCTGCGGGTCTGCGACGCCTCGATCATGCCGTCGATCACCGGCGGCAACACCAACGCGCCCGCCATCATGATCGGCGAACTGGGCGCCCGGCTCGTCCTCGGGAGCGGATCGTGACCGTGACTCCGCTGCACCTCACCCGTCCGGCGTCGGTGACCGACGCGTTCCTGGCGCAGCTGGTCGCCCGCGTGCCGGGATCGTCGGGGGAGACCTGGAAGCTCACCGAGGTCTACACCGGAGAGGTGCTCGTCGAGCTGCCGCAGTCGACCCCGGCCGACATCGAGTCGGCGTTCGCCGTCGCCCGTGAGGCGCAACGGAAGTGGGCGGCGACGCCGCTCAAGCAGCGCCTGGCGGTGTTCAAGCGGGCACACGCGCTCTTCGTCGACCGCGCGCGGGCCGTCGCCGACCTCATCCAGGTCGAGAGCGGCAAGAACCGGCGGATGGCGATCGAAGAGACCTGCGACCCGGCCATGGTGATGAGCCACTACCTGCGGCGGGCCGCCAAGCTGCTGGCGCCGGTCAAGCGCGGTGGCCCGGTGCCGATGCTGACGTCGTCGACCGAGGTCCGGCAGCCCAAGGGGGTCGTCGGCATCATCGCGCCGTGGAACTTCCCGTTCGCCACCGGCATTTCCGACGCGGTCCCGGCGCTGATGGCCGGCAACGCCGTGGTCCTCAAGCCGGACAACAAGACGGCGCTCTCCCCGCTCTACGGCATCCGGATGCTGGAGGAGGCCGGCCTGCCGGAGGGTCTGTTCCAGGTCGTCTGCGGCGAGGGCCCCGACGTCGGCCCGACGCTCATCGACCAGGCCGACTACGTGATGTTCACCGGCTCCACGGCCACCGGACGCGTGATCGGCGAGCGGGCCGGGCGCAACCTCATCGGCTGCTGCCTGGAGCTCGGCGGCAAGAACCCGATGATCGTCCTCGACGACGCCGACCTCGCCGAAGCCGTGCCGGGCGCGATCTTCGGCGCGTTCGGCAACACCGGCCAGATCTGCATGCACATCGAGCGGATCTACCTGCCGGAGTCGCGCTACGACGAGTTCAAGGACGCCTTCGTCGCGGCCACGGCCGCGCTGGACGTCCGGGCCGCCTACGACTTCGGGCCCGACATGGGCTCGCTCGTCTCGCCCGACCACCTGCGCCGCGTCAAGGAGCACGTCGACGACGCGGTCGCGAAGGGCGCGACCGTGCTCTGCGGCGGCAAGGCGCGCCCCGACCTCGGGCCGGCGTTCTTCGAGCCGACGATCCTCGAAGGTGTCACGACGGACATGGCCTGCGGGGTCACCGAAACGTTCGGGCCGGTGATCGCGCTGCACAAGTACCGCACGGTCGACGAAGCCGTCGAGCTGGCCAACGACACCGACTACGGCCTCAACGCCTCGGTCTGGAGCCGGGACATCGGTGCCGCGCGGGCGGTCGCGGCCCGCCTGGAGTCCGGCAACGTCAACATCAACGACACCCTCGCCACGGCGTTCGCCGCCAAGGGGACGCCGTCCGGAGGGGTGAAGAGTTCCGGGGTCGGCGCCCGCCACGGCGACCAGGGCCTGCTCAAGTACACCGACGGCCAGAACCTGGCCGTGCTGAAGAAGCAGGTCATGGGCCCGCGGCCCGGACAGGGCTACGAGAAGTACGTCGAAAGCATGCTGTCCGGGCTGAAGCTCATGCGGCGGTTGCGGATCCGCTGATCAGTTGAGCTTCCGGGTGTCGGCGGGCAGGCCGCCGCCCGCGTAGACGTCTTCGGCGAGCTTGGCCAGCGCGGTCAGGGCGACGTTCTGGCTCCACGGGCCGTAGGACACGCGGGAGACGCCGAGCTCCTGCGCGCGCTTCAGCGGGATCGAGCCGGGGATGCCGATGAGGTTGACCTTGCGCTCGCCCAGTTCCTCGACGAGCCGCGCGACCTGGGCCTCGTCGAGCTTGCCGGGCACGAAGAAGTTGGACGCGCCCGCGTCGAGGTAGGCGCGGCCGCGGGTGATCGCCTCGGTCAGCGCGGTCGCGGGGTCGGTCTTGATGAAGGCGTCGGTGCGGGCGTTGAGCACGAAGTCGACGCCCGCCTTCCGCGCGGCCTCGACGGCCGCTTCGACCGCCTTCACGGCCTCACCCAGCGGCTTCATCTGGTCTTCGAGGTTGGCGCCGACCGCGCCGACGTCGATGGCCCGGGCGATGGTGCCGCCGGGGTCGCCGTAGCCGGCTTCGAGGTCGGCGGTGACGGGCAGGTCGCCCGCCGTCCGCACGATCAGCGCGACCTCGGCGATCATCTCGTCACGCGGGATCTTCTCCCCGTCCGGGTAGCCGCGCGAGGCGGCGATGCCGTGGCTGGGGGTGGCGAGGGCCTGCGTGCCGGGCGTCTCGGCGACGACCTTGGCGGTGATCGCGTCCCAGACGTTGACGACGAGCAGCAGCTCGGGCGCGGCGTGCAGCTCCTGCAGCCGGGTGGCCTTCTCGGCGGTGGAAGTCATGCCGCCCAATCTAGGGCGAGCCGGCGATCTTCGCTTCAGCCGTCGACCAGGAGTCCACGCAGTGGTCCCTGCAGCCGGCCCGATCGCCGGGAGACGCCGGGGAGCAGCACGAGCCGGTGGGTGCGGGGTTCGCCCCGGTTCTCCCGCTCCAACTGCTCCTCGGCCAGGGGCCGCCAGAGCCGGTCGACGACGTCGGCCGGGTCGCCGTCCACCTCGGTCACGTCCCGGCCGAGGTGCTCGGCCCACAGGCGCAGCCGCGTCGTGCGGGCCAGCTGGGCGTCGTCGGTCGCGATGTTGACCTCGGTGTCGTTGAACAGCGAGTGCTCGTTGAGGTTCGCCGACCCGACGGTCAGCCACTCGTCGTCGACGATGCCGAGCTTCGCGTGGACGTAGACGGGGGAGGAGGCGTCCCCGTCGTGCGCGCTGATCGTCGTCGCGAGCAGCCGGCCGTGACCGCCGTCGGCGTCGAGGAGGCGGCCCAGCTGGCCGCGGGTGGTGTCGGCGCCGTTGCTCGGCTTGCGCGGCAGCAGCAGGACCATGCGGAAGCGGTCGTCCGGGGGATTGCTCAGCTTGTCGAGGAGCACCTCGGCGATCTCGGGCGACCAGAGGAACTGGTTCTCCAGGTAGACGAGCCGGCGAGCCGAGCGCAGGGCCCGCAGGTAGCCGTCGAGGATCGTGAACTCGCCCTTCGGCGCGAAGTCGTACGTCGAGTTCGGCACCGTGCGCAGCAGCTGAACGCGGGTGCCGCCGGCCGGCCCCGGCACCTTCGGCGCCGGCAGGTCCTCGTCCGCGACCTCCGTCCAGCGCCGCCGGAAGTGGTCCGCGACGTCGGCGACGACCGGCCCTTCGAGCCGGGACGCCAGGTCGTGCCAGCCGATGGGCCGCGGCGGGTGGTCCGGGCTGTCGTGGCGGTCGCCCTCCAGCGCGGTGAAGTCGACGCCGCCGACGAACGCGACCGCGTCGTCGACGATCACGAGCTTCTCGTGGTGGCAGTGCATGGTCCGCTCGCGGGAGTCAAGCACACAGCGCACGGCCGAGCCGTCGGTGAACTTCAGCTGCTCGCGCTGGGCGAGGCCGCGCGTCGGCTGGAACGCAGGCACCGGCGGCCCGGCCCACATCAGCACCCGGACCTCGACGCCGCGCTCGGCGGTCTCGGCCAGCAGCTCCCGCAGGGTGAGGGCGCCGGGCTCGCGCGTCAGCCGGAAGTCGGCGCTCGCGTGCCAGTTGGCGATGTGCACATGGGACTTGGCGTTCCGGATGGCGTCTTCGATCGCCGGCAGCGTCTCCTCGCCGTCGATCAGCACCTCGACGCGGTTGCCGTCGCGGACGGGCGCCCGGCCGCCGAAGCGGTCACCACCCGGCTCGAGCACGTCGCCCCAGCCCAGCGACCGGAGTCTTCGCTGGTGGTGAGCGCACAGGACGTGCTCGAGCCCGTCACCGAGCCGTTCGTCCACCTTGTCCAGGAAAGCGTGGAAAGACTTCACGCGTCCTATGGCACTACAGATCGGCCCGGTCCGCCGATCAGCGGCTGCCGCGAAGGGTGGCGCGGCCGGCGTAGCGCGCTTCGGCGCCCAGCTCCTCCTCGATGCGGATGAGCTGGTTGTACTTGGCCGTGCGGTCGGAGCGGGACAGCGAACCCGTCTTGATCTGGCCGCAGCCGGTGGCGACGGCGAGGTCGGCGATCGTGGTGTCCTCGGTCTCGCCGGAGCGGTGCGACATGACGGCCGAGTAGCCCGCCTTGTGCGCGGTGTCGACGGTCAGCAGCGTCTCGGTGAGCGTGCCGATCTGGTTGACCTTGATCAGGATCGAGTTCCCGATGCCGCGGTCGATCCCGTCCTGCAGCAGCTTGACGTTGGTGCAGAAGACGTCGTCGCCGACGAGCTGCACGCGGTCGCCGATGCCGTCGGTGAGCTGCTTCCAGCCGTCGTAGTCGTCCTGCGCGAGGCCGTCCTCGATGGAGACGATCGGGAAGCGCGTGGTCAGGTCGGCGAGGTAGGCGACGTGCTCCTCGACGCTGCGCTTGCGGCCCTCGCCGCGGTAGTCGTAGACGCCGTTGTCGTAGAACTCCGACGCGGCCGGGTCGAGCAGCAGCGCGATGTCCTCGCCCGGGGTGTAGCCGCTCTCCTCGATCGCGCGCACGACGAACTCGAGCGCTTCGTCGGCGGAGGCGAGGTTGGGCGCGAAGCCGCCTTCGTCGCCGACGTTGGTCCCGTGCCCGGCCTTCTTCAGCGACGCGCGCAGGGTGTGGAAGACCTCCGAGCCCATCCGGACGGCCTCGGCGAAGGTCTCGGCGCCGACCGGGCCGATCATGAACTCCTGGAAGTCGATCGGGTTGTCGGCGTGCGCGCCGCCGTTGACGATGTTCATCATCGGCATCGGCAGCTGGTGGGCGAAGACGCCGCCGACGTAGCGGTACAGCGGCAGCGTGTTCGCCGCCGCGGCGGCCTTCGCGACGGCCAGGGAGATCCCGAGCGTGGCGTTGGCGCCGACGCGGGCCTTGTTCGGCGTTCCGTCCGCGGCGATCAGGGCGGCGTCGACCTCGGACTGCGCTTCGGCGTTCAGCCCGATGACGGCGTCGGCGAGTTCGGTGTTGACCGCGGTGACGGCCTTGCGGACGCCCTTGCCGTGGTAGCGCGCCTGGTCGCCGTCACGGAGTTCGACCGCCTCGCGCGTGCCGGTGGAGGCGCCCGACGGGACGGCGGCCCGGCCCAGCGAGCCGTCCGCCAGCACGACGTCGACCTCGACGGTCGGGTTGCCCCGGCTGTCGAGGACCTCACGACCATGAACACGGGCGATTGCCGTCATTTCAGCTCCTCGAAGAAGTTTCCCCAGGGGCGCCGGCGGCGCTGCCGTGCGCGGGTCCGCGACGCAGGCTAGCAGAGAGCTTCTGAATCGATAAGGGCCAATTCACGTGCGCGCATCGCGTGCTTGGCGGGGCATCACGGGTGACTGGACGGGCATCACGTGTGCTTGGCGGGGCATCACGCCGGGACTCAGTCGTCGGCGGTCTGGCTGCGCTGGTGCTCGGTGATGTCGGTCAGCGTGCGCTTGAACCGCTCGTAGGTCTCCTGGCCCAGGCGGTCCGCGTGGCGGCGCTGGATGGCGGCCATGATCGCGTCCGCCGCGCTCATCTGGGCGAGGCCGCGCGCGGTGGGGCAGATCAGCTTCGCGCGGCGGTCACTCGGGTCCGGCCGCCGCTCGACGTAGCCCAGTGCCTCCAGCTCGTCGATCAGCGTCCCGATGATCTGCTTGTACTGCCCCGAAAGCCGGGACAGCTCGGTCGCCCGGACACCGCCGGGGTCCAGGTAGGCGAGCACGGCGCCGTGCCGGTGCTTCAGGTCGTCGAACCCTTGGGAAGCCAGCGTCGTGAACAGTTCCCGCTGCACCGCGAACAGGAGGCGTCCCGAAAGGACACCCAGGTCGGGGTCCGTCGCGTTGCGTTCCGCGCGGGTGACCATCGGCTGTCCTCCTCACCGTCGGCCCCCACCTTAACGATCGTCAGGAGCCGAGCGTGGGAAGGAAGGCCGGGGCCCGGCGCGCCGGGGCGGCCCGCTCGAACGCCGCCGCGAAGGCGAGGACCCGGGCGTCGGACCAGCGGCCCGCGAAGAACGACACGCCGATCGGCAGCGGGCCCGCGAACCCGGCCGGGACCGACACGTTCGGGTAGCCCGCGACGGCCGCCGGCGTCGACGAGCCGAGGACGAACGCGTCGCCCGCGGCGTAGTCCGTCTTCCACGCCGGGCTGTTGGTCGGCGCGACGATCGCGTCCAGGTGCAGGCGCGCGAGCGTCTCGTCGATCGACCGCTGCGCCAGCGACGTGGCCGTCGCGCGCTGCTGCCGGTACGTCGGGTCGGTCGGGGCCGGCGCGGCCGCCGCCTGCTCGAACAGCTCCTGGCCGAACTTCGACAGCTCCACCGGGTCGCGCCGGTTGAACGCGATCAGCTCGTCGAGCGTGGCGGGGTGGCCGGGCCGGTGCGTGAGGTAGGCGTCGAGGTCGCGCTTGAACTCGGTCAGCAGCGCCGGCGTCTCGGCGGCGCCGATCCGGTCCTGGTAAGGCAGGTCGACGTCGACGACCGTGGCCCCGCGCGCGGTCAGCGTCCGGACGGCGTCCCCGACCACCCGGTCGACGTCGGCGTCCAGGCCGGCCAGCCGCCAGACGCCGATCCGGGCCCCGCGCAGGGCACCGGGGTTCAGGAGGGCCGCGTAGTCGCGCGGCTGCCCGGCGGGGATCGCCGCCGTCGCGGGGTCGGCCGGGTCGCGGCCCTGCAGCACGGACAGCGTGACGGCGGCGTCGACGACGTGGCGCGCCATCGGCCCGGCCGTGTCCTGCTCGGCGGAGATCGGCACGACGCCGGTCCGGCTGACCAGCCCGAGCGTCGGCTTCTCGCCGACGACGTCGTTCGCACCGGCCGGGCAGACGATCGAGCCGTCGGTCTCGGTGCCGATCGCGACCTGGGCGAGCGTGGCCGCGACGGCGGCGCCGGAGCCCGACGACGAGCCGCACGGGTTGCGGTCGAGCACGTACGGGTTGTTCGTCTGGCCGCCGATCCCGGACCAGCCCGACGTCGAATGCGTCGACCGGAAGTTGGCCCACTCGGAGAGGTTCGTCTTGCCGAGGATGACGGCGCCGCCGCGCTGGAGCCGGTTCACCAGCGCCGCGTCGGCGGCCGGGCGGCTGCGCGGCAGGGCCCGTGAACCCGCGGTCGCCGGCTGGGCGCGGGTGTCGATGTTGTCCTTGAGCAGCACCGGGATCCCGTCGAGCTGCCCGAGCGTCCGGTGCGCGCGGCGCCGGGCGTCGCTGGCGGCGGCGGCCCGGAGCGCGCCCGGGTCGACGGCGACGACCGAGCGGACCTTGCCGTCGACGCTGTCGATGCGGTGCAGGTAGGCCGTGGTCAGCCGGACGGCGGTGAGACCACCGTGGTCCATCCGCTGCTGGAGTTCGGGGATGGTCGCGGCGTCGAGGTCGAAGCCGAGGCCGGTCGCGGCGGCGGCGGGAACCGGGGCCAGGAGGGAACCGGCGAGGACGACGAGCACGGCGGCCGAGCGCAGACGATTCACGGCGTCCATGCCACTCCGGAACGCCCCCGCGGTCAACCCTCCGTTGGTCGGGCGCCTCCTCTGTCCACAAGGGACTCGATGCCGGGCGGGAGGCTCGCGCGGTCGGCCACGAACCCGACGATCGCGGTGCGCAGCGCGCGCACGGCCCGGGTGGGCTCGACCTCCTTGCGGTAGGCCAGCTGCACGATCCGCGTCATGCCCGCTTCCGGCGCGAACCGCGTCATCACGAACCGCTCGCCGGCCACGGTGCTCGGCACGACGGCCGACCCGACGCCGGCGCGCACCAGCTCCAGCACGGCGTCCATCTCGCCGCCCTCTATCGCGAACGACGGCTCGAACCCGGCCGCGCGGCAGGCGTTGACCGTCGCTTCCCGGACGTCGTAGCCGCGGCGGAACATCACCAGCGGGACGTCCGCGAGGTCCCGGACGTCGAGGCGGCTGTGCCGCACCGGCGCGTCCGCGGGGGAGATCACCACCAGTTCCTCCAGCAGCAGGGGCGTCGCCGCCAGGTGGGGGTCACCGGACATCCGCGCACCGGCCAGCAGAGCCAGGTCCAGCGCGCCTTCGGCGAGCCGCTGCCGGAGATCGCCCGACCCGCTTTCGTGCAGCTCCAGCTGGATGCCGGGGTACCGGCGGCGGAACGCCGAGAGCATCGCGGGCAGCAGGCCGGTGCACAGGCTGGGCGGCGCGCCGAGGCGCACCCGGCCGCGGTCCAGCTCGTCGAGTTCCCGGATCGCGAGCCGCGCGGACTCGGTCTCCGCCAGGATCCGCCGCGCGATCGGCAGCAGCACCTCGCCGGCCTCGGTGAGCGAGACGTTGCCGCGGATCCGGTGGAACAGCGGCGCGCCGAGGTCGTGTTCGAGCGTGCGGATCTGCTGGGACAGCGAGGGTTGCGCGACCCGCATCTCTTCGGCCGCGCGGGTGAAGTGCCGGTGCTCCGCGACGGCCACGAAGTAGGCGAGCTGGTGCAGCTGCATGAACCCACGATAGCTGGTGGCTATCGAATGTAGAGCTATCATGTCTTTGACCTCTGATGAATCCGCTCTTACCGTCGATCGGGTGGTAACTGACCTCGAGCGCCGATCGAACGTCCGCCGGTTCTGGGACTCGACGATCGGCAAGAAGATCGTCATGGCGGTGAGCGGCGGCCTGCTGCTCGCGTTCGTGTTCGCGCACATGGTCGGCAACCTCAAGACGTTCCTCGGCGCCGACGACCTCAACCACTACGCGCACTGGCTGCGGACGATCGGCGAGCCGGTCCTGCACTACGCGTGGTTCCTCTGGATCCAGCGCGTCGTGCTGCTGATCGCGCTCGTCCTGCACGTCACGGCGGCGGTGCAGCTGGTCCGGCGCGACCTGCGGGCGCGGCCGGTGCGCTACGTCCACCGGCGGCCGGTGCGCGCGACCTTCGCGGTGCGCACGATGCGCTGGGGCGGTGCGACGCTCGCGGTGTTCGTCGTCTGGCACATCCTCGACTTCACCGTGGGCACCGTGAACCGGGACTTCGTGCCCGGTGACCCGTACCACAACCTCGTCGCGGACTTCCAGGTCTGGTGGGTCAACGTGATCTACCTAGTCGCGCTCGCGATGCTCGGCCTGCACATCCACCACGGCTTCGCCAGCGCCGCGCGCACGCTGGGTGTCACCAGCGCGCGGCGGGAACGGGCGATCAAGATCCTCGGCAGCACGACGGCGGTCGTGATCGCGGGCGGCTACGCGCTCGTCCCGGTCGCGATCATGACGGGACTGGTGGATTGATGACGGACTACCTGACCGGCGACCCGATCGCCGACACCAAGGCTCCCGGGGTTCCGCTGGAAAACCGCTGGGACGAGCGGAAGTTCGCCGCGAAGCTGGTGAACCCGGCGAACCGGCGCAAGCACCGCGTGATCGTGGTGGGCACCGGGCTGGCCGGCGGGTCCGCGGGGGCGACGCTGGCCGAGCAGGGTTACCACGTGGTGCAGTTCTGCTTCCAGGACTCGCCCCGGCGGGCGCACTCGGTCGCGGCGCAGGGCGGGATCAACGCGGCCAAGAACTACCGCAACGACGGCGACTCCGTGTACCGCCTGTTCTACGACACGGTGAAGGGCGGCGACTTCCGCTCGCGGGAGTCCAATGTGTACCGGCTCGCGCAGGTGTCGGCCCAGATCATCGACCAGGCGGTGGCCCAGGGCGTGCCGTTCGCGCGGGAGTACGGCGGCCTGCTCGACACGCGCTCGTTCGGCGGCGTGCAGGTGCAGCGGACGTTCTACGCCCGCGGCCAGACGGGCCAGCAGCTGCTGATCGGCGCCTACCAGGCGTTGTCGCGGCAGATCGACGCCGGGAACGTCGAGCTGCACCCGCGGACGGAGATGCTCGACCTGGTCGTCGTCGACGGCCGGGCGCGCGGCATCGTCGCGCGGGACCTGGTGACCGGGGAGATCGAGACGCACCTCGCCGACGCCGTCGTCCTCGCGAGCGGCGGCTACGGCAACGTCTTCTACCTCTCCACCAACGCCAAGGGCTCCAACGCGACGGCGATCTGGCGGGCGCACAAGCGCGGCGCGTACTTCGCGAACCCGTGCTTCACGCAGATCCACCCGACGTGCATCCCGCGGTCGGGGGAGCACCAGTCGAAGCTGACGCTGATGAGCGAGTCGCTGCGCAACGACGGCCGGATCTGGGTGCCGAAGCGCCAGGGCGACACGCGGCCGCCGGGGGAGATCCCCGAGGACGAGCGCGACTACTACCTCGAGCGGCTCTACCCGAGCTTCGGCAACCTGGTCCCCCGGGACATCGCCTCGCGGGCGGCGAAGAACGTGTGCGACGCGGGCCTCGGCGTCGGGCCCGGCGGCCTGGGCGTCTACCTGGACTTCGCCGACGCGATCGCGCGCATGGGCCGCCCGGCGATCGAAGCCCGCTACGGCAACCTCTTCGACATGTACCAGCGCATCACGGCGGAGGACCCCTACCGCACACCGATGCGGATCTACCCGGCCATCCACTACACGATGGGCGGGCTGTGGGTGGACTACGACCTGCAGAGCACCATCCCCGGGCTGTTCGTCATCGGCGAGGCCAACTTCTCCGACCACGGCGCCAACCGGCTCGGCGCGTCGGCGTTGATGCAGGGCCTGGCCGACGGCTACTTCGTGCTCCCGACGACCCTCAACGACTACCTCGGCGGCACCCGCCTGGACTCCGTGTCCCCGCGACACGAAGAAGTCACCCGGGTGGAAACCGAAGTGCGCGAACGGATCTCACGCTTGCTCGGCGTCGGTGGCACGCGGTCGGTCGATTCGTTCCACCGCGAGCTGGGCCTGCTGATGTGGGACCACTGCGGGATGTCCCGCAGCCGCGAGGGCCTGCGCAAGGCCCTGGACCGGATCCCGGGACTGCGCGCGGAGTTCTGGCGGGACGTCCGCATCCCCGGCGACGCGGGGGAGCTGAACCAGGAGCTGGAGAAGGCGAACCGGGTGGCGGACTTCCTGGAGCTGGCCGAGCTGCTGCTGATCGACGCGCTCGCGCGGGAAGAGTCCTGCGGCGGCCACTTCCGTGAAGAACACCAGACCGACGGCGGCGAGGCGCGACGCGACGACGAGGGGTTCTCCTACGTCGCCGCGTGGGAGTACGGCGAGAAGCCCGTGCTGCACCGCGAAGACCTCACCTTCGAGCACGTGCACCCGACCCAGCGGAGCTACACATGAAACTCACCGTCCGCGTCTGGCGGCAGGCCGGCCCGGCCACCGAGGGCAGGCTGGTGTCCTACCCGGTCGACGACCTCAGCCCGGACATGTCCTTCCTCGAGCTGCTCGACGTGCTCAACCAGGAGCTGATCGCGAACGGCGACGAGCCGGTGGCCTTCGACCACGACTGCCGCGAGGGCATCTGCGGCTCGTGCGGCGTCGTGATCAACGGGCAGGCGCACGGTCCCGAGCGCACGACGTCCTGCCAGCTGCACCTGCGCTCCTTCGCCGACGGTGAGGTGGTCGACGTCGAACCGTGGCGTGCCAAGGGGTTCCCGGTGATCAAGGACCTGGTGGTCGACCGGTCGGCGCTGGACCGGATCGTCCAGGCCGGCGGGTACGTCAGCGCCCCGACCGGCAGCGCCCCGGACGCCCACGCGACCCCGGTGCCCAAGCCGGACGCGGACCTGGCGTTCGACAACGCGACGTGCATCGGCTGCGGCGCCTGCGTGGCGGCGTGCCCCAACGGCTCGGCGACGCTGTTCACCGCCGCGAAGGTGACGCATCTGTCGCTGCTGCCGCAGGGGCAGCCGGAACGCGCCCGGCGCGTGCTCGACATGGTGGACACGATGGACGCGGAGGGGTTCGGCGGGTGCACGAACACCGGTGAGTGCGTGGCTTCGTGCCCGAAGGGGATCCCGTTCGCGAGCATCGCGAACCTCAACCGGGAGTTCCGGAAGGCGAGCCGCTCGGGCCGTGGCTGAGCGGCTCGCCATCCTGGGTTCAGCGGTCGAGCGTGACGGTTCGGCTCAGCGCTTGAGCTTGGCGTACACGATCACGTTGTCGAGGTAGTTCCGGTTCGCCGCGTCGTACTTGCCACCGCAGGTGATCAGGCGCAGCTCGGGCTCGGAAGTGTTGCCGTACACCGCTTCCGTCGGGAACGACTTCTTCGCGATCTGGTCGACCTTCGTCACCTCGAACGTCAGCTTCCCGCCGTCGGCGCGGTCGACGTGCACGGGGTCGCCCGGCTTCAGCTCGTGCAGCCGCCAGAAGATGCCCTTGCGGTGGTCGCCGTCGATGTGGCCGAGGATCACCGCGGGCCCGACCTCGCCGGGCGTCGGGCCGTACTCGTACCAGCCGGCCTGCAGCGGCTGGTCGACCGGCGGCACCTCGACGGTGCGGTCGGGGTTGAGGCCGAGCGACACCAGCGTCGACTTCGCGTCGATCGCGGGGACGTCGAGCGCGGTCGGCAGGGACCGGGTCACGCCGGCGGCGGCCGGGGCCGGCGGTGGGGCGGCGGGGGTCGCCGCCGCTCCGCAGCCGGCGAGCAGCAGCGCGGAGACGATGGCGAGGAGGGCGCGGCGCAGCATCGCCTCAGCCCTCGACGGCGAGGCTGCCGTCGCCGGTCTGCGGGGCACCGGCGGGAACGACGACGACCTGGCCCGGCCCGGTCGGCTTCGGCGGCGCTTCGGGCGCGCGCTCCTTCGACGGTCCGCAGGTGACGGAGGCGAGCTTGACGTCGCCGCTGCCGAGGGCGCCGGTGGCCTTGCCGCCGAGCAGCTTGACGTGCAGGGCCGTGACTTCGAGGCTGCCGTCGTAGCGCTGGATCTGCTCGTTGACGGTCACCTCGGCGACGCCGGGGATGCCGAGCTTCTGGTTCGGCGAAGTGGCGGCGGGCAGCGTGCCGAGCCGGCCGAGGTTGACGCCGGCCAGGTCGCTGCTGCCGGTGACGTGCCCGTCGGCCGACGCGCAGCGGGCGCTGATCAGCCGGATCGACGGCACGCGCCCGGCGGCCGCGGCGAGCAGCGGCAGCGTCACCTCGGCGACGCTCGCCTTCGCGGCCACGGACCCGGCGCCGTCGACGACTGAGCTGCTGATGGCCTTCGCGGTGACGAGCCCCTTGAGCGGGGCGTCGGCGACGCTCGCTTCGGCGGGCCCGGCGCTGCTCGACTTGGCCAGCTGCCCGGTGTCGACGGTGATCCCCTTGCCGCCGGTGAGGACGCCGGGCAGCAGGGAAACGCCCGCCGACGCGCCGAAAGCGGACCCGGTGACGGCGTCGTCGGCGGTGGCGACACCGGTGGCGCCGGCGAGCACGGCGACGGTCACCCCGGCCAGGCTCCCGGCTCGGAGCAGGGTCGTGCGCATGAAGAAAGTCCTTTCGCCGGAACGGAAAACGGGGAGACACCGCGGCGGGACGTGACCCGGCGGCGAGGGAAAGCCCGGCCACGCTATCAAAATCGCTACGCGGGGCAAGGATTCCTTGTGGTGACGGGGATGCCGGTGGTGCGCGATACGTGATCTTCGGATTCGGTAACGACACGAAGCGGTCATCTGAAGCTTCGGATTTTCACAATCCACGGACGCGGAGTAATGCCCGTTGCGGCATTCGAGGGGGTTCACCGCAGAATCGCACACGGACGAGTGATTACCTGGATGGGCGGCAGCGAACACTCAGCGTGATGTGACCACCACGGGCGTTTGCCGTGGCTCAGACCCGGTACGGGCCGTGGTTCCCGAGGTCCGGGCTCACCTGCGGAGACGGGCCACCCTGTCCCGAAACCGGGGTGACCGTCGTCTGCTCGATCCCGGCGGGCGGCCGGTCGGCGTCCCGCTCCTGGAAGCTCGTCTCCACGATCGTGTCCTGCCGCCGGTGGCCCAGCACCGCCAGCGTCGCCCCGTGCACCAGCGCCAGCAGCAACAGGAACACGCCCAGCCGGCCGACGAGCGCGGCCGTCGAGCCCGACCAGCCCGGGCCCACCACCGAAAGCAACGCCAGCACGCCGAACGCGACCAGATGGAAGACCGTCACCACCATCCGCGCCATCGCGCCGGTCGCTCCGCCGCCGGTGCCGCCGCTCAGGTAGCGGCGGCCGCCGCGGTACAGGATCTGGCCGTCGGCCACCACGAAGATCAAGCCGATGATCAGGAACCCCGGGAGTTCGTTGTCGGGCATCGTGTCCTCCTCTTTCCGCGAGGGGTACCCGGGGACGCCGCGGCGATGAGCCGCTTCACCGGATCGAGCGACGACCGTCCTGGAGGAACTCCAGGTTTACGATCACGACCATGCGATTCGCCATCAAGACCTCGCCCCAGAACACCGAGTGGGCGGACATGCTCGCCGTGTGGCAGGCCGCCGACGAGATCGAGCTGTTCGAGTCCGGCTGGACCTTCGACCACTTCTATCCCATCTTCTCCGATTCGACCGGGCCGTGCCTCGAAGGCTGGGTCACGCTCACCGCGCTCGCGCAGGCCACCAAGCGGCTGCGGCTGGGCACGCTGGTCAGCGGGATGCACTACCGCCACCCGGCGCTGCTCGCGAACATGGCCGCGACCCTCGACATCGTTTCGGGCGGCCGCCTCGAAATCGGCATCGGCGCCGGCTGGAACGAAGAGGAGTCCGGCGCGTACGGCATGCGGCTCGGCTCGGTCAAGGAGCGCAGCGACCGCTTCGAGGAGGGCTGCGAGGTGCTCGTCGGCCTGCTGACCCAGGAGAAGACGACGTTCCAGGGCGAGCACTACCAGCTGACCGACGCCCGGTGCGAACCCAAGGGCGTGCAGAAGCCGCACCCGCCGATCTGCATCGGCGGCAGCGGTGAGAAGCGCACCCTGCGCACGGCCGCGAAGTACGCCCAGCACTGGAACTTCGTCGGCGGCACGCCCGAGGAGTTCGCCCACAAGCGCGACGTGCTGCACCGCCACTGCGCGGACATCGGCCGCGACCCGGCCGGGATCACGCTGTCCTCGCACGTCCGCCTCGACCCGGACGGCGACTACGCCAAGGTGGCGGCCGAAGCCGAAGCGCTCGGCGAAGCGGGTCTCGACCTCGCGATCGTGTACCTGCCGCCGCCGCACACCCCGGCCGTGCTGGAGCCGCTGGCAAAGGCCCTGGAACCGTTGCGCTGACGCGAACCTCACCCGGGCGTGCGGAGTGGATCACCCGGGCGAGTTGCCGCGAATTGCGCGGCTCCGCGACCGGTGGGAGCGTCGGGAAACCGCACTGATTTCCCACCACGGAACCAGGAGTCGCGCATGACCACCACCGAGATGCCCGCCGTCCACGAATGCACCGTCAGCGGGTGTTCCTACAACCACGACGGCTGCCACGCGTTCGCCATCACCGTCGGCGGCGACAACGGGTCCGCCGACTGCGGCACCTTCGTCCCGTTGAACACGAAGGGCGGCCTCGACCGCGTCGTGGCCCAGGTGGGCGCGTGCTCGCGAGCGGACTGTAGGCACAACTCGTCGCTGGAGTGCACGGCCTCGAGCGTCCGGGTCGGGCCGGGCGCGGGCGCGCACTCCGCCAACTGCCTCACCTTCGAGAAGTAGCGCTCCGCGCCCCCGGCGCCGGTCGATCCCCGACCGGCGCCGCGGCGCGCCGCCGGACGAGGTGCAGCCCGCCGGCGGCCACGACGCCGGCCGCCGTGATCACTCCGGTGGCCCAGGGACTCAGGGACTTCGACAGGCTCGGCGCCGTGCTCGGCCCGAGGAGCCAGACCGCGAGCGGCACGACGTAGGCCGCCGCCATCAGGCCGCTCCACCAGCGGGCCGCGCGCGACCGCAGGGTGCGGGCCACCACGATCGCGACCGGGATACCGGCGATCAGGGCGAACTGGCCGAGAACGAAGATCGGGAACGCCCACGCCGCGACGAGCACGGCCTTCGACGGGCGGGTGGGTGCGGACATCACTGCTCTCCCCGGCGACGCTGGGTGCGGGCCTCGGCGGCGGTCTTGAGGTCGGCCAGCCAGCGGTCGAGGCCGGGCGCGAGGTACCGGATGGCCGTGGCGGGGTCGGCTTCGATCTGCGCACCCGTCCAGCTCTCCTCCGTGCGGACGACGACGCCGCCGCGGGCCGGCGTGAACGTCCAGACGTGGACGCCCCGGTCGATGCGCAGGCCGTCGCCGGTCGCCGGGCCCGTCCAGCGGATGCACCGTTCGGGCTGGACCTGCCGGACGGTGGACGTGATCACGAGCGTGGTGGCGGGGGAGGAGGGCGTCGCCGGAGCGGGCGTCGTCCAGCGGAACCGCGAGCCGGGATGCAAGGGGCCGGGATCCAGCCGCTTCGCGCTGGTGACGGCGGCCTGCCAGTCCGGCCACCCTGCCACGCCGGTCTGCACCTTCCAGACGGTGCTCACGGGTGCCTTGACGAACGTCTCGGTCCGGTGGTGGAGCTGGGCGGCGGGGTCGATGCCCTGACCGCGGCAGGTCAACGGGCCCGGAGTGGCCGCGTTCGCCGGAGCGGCGGCGAAGAGGGCCGCGGCGGCCAGCGGGACGGCGAGCAGGGCGGAGCGCCGCCGAGTGGTCGCGAACATGGGGTTCTCCTCGTCGGTTAGTGGTTCTTGCTGTAGTTAGAAGCTATAACCAGACTGTGCTTAGTGTCAATAAGAAAAGTGATAGCCTCTAACCAACCGGAGGGAGCCGCTCATGACGGACGCGGGACCGAGCTCACGCGAGCGCTACCGGGCGCAGGTGCGCGCGGAGATCAAGCAGCACGCGTGGGAGCAGATCGCCGAGGCGGGCGTGCCGGCGTTGTCGCTCAACGCCATCGCCAAGCGCCTCGGGATGAGCGGGCCCGCGCTGTACCGG
Organism: Amycolatopsis camponoti; assembly: GCF_902497555.1. NCBI lineage: Bacteria > Bacillati > Actinomycetota > Actinomycetes > Pseudonocardiales > Pseudonocardiaceae > Amycolatopsis > Amycolatopsis camponoti. The sequence goes on from NZ_CABVGP010000002.1 coordinate 3,372,229, forward strand.
TACTTCGCGAGCCGGGACGGGCTGATCACCGCGCTGATCCGCGACGCGTACCGGAGCATCGCCGACACCGTCCGGGAGGCCCGGAACGGCGGGGCGGACCTGGCCGGCCTGGCGCACGTCATCCGGGACTGGGCCCGGCAGGACCCCCAGCGCTACTTCCTGATCTACGGCACGCCGGTGCCCGGCTACCACGCCCCCGGCGACACCACCGCGATCTCGCACGAGGTGATGGCGGTGCTCATCGACGCGTGCGGCGAGCGGGGAAGCGGAGGTCCGGAAACCGCGTTCGACGGCCACCTCGCCGACCACCGCGAGTGGGCGGGCGGCGACCCGGCGCCGACGGTGGTGCTGCACCGCGCGCTGGCGTTCTGGACGCGGCTGCACGGGGTGCTTTCACTCGAGCTGGCCGGTCACTTCGCCGGGATGCGGTTCGATCCGGGCTTGCTGATCGACGAAGAGGTGGCGGCCCTGGCCCGGTCTGCGGTCACGGGGTGAAGCAGCTCAGCGACGGGAGTGCCGCCGTGGAGCTGTCCGACACTTCGACCAGCCACACCAGCAGGTGGATCACGACGCAGACGACGTCGTCCGGCTCCCCGCGGGACGCCAGCTCCACCTGGATGTCGCGGCTCTCCACGTCGTCGCCCAGTGCCGCGAGCAAGGCTCGCAGCGCGGCCAACGGGCCCGGCGGCAGCCGGTCCACCTCGACCGGCCGGGCCTGGTCGTCCGCCACCACGATGGTGAAGATCGACCCGGGACCGGCCGGGTGCCGGGCGTGGACCACGCCCGCGCACCGGTCGACCAGCTCGGCGACGACTTCGGCGGGGGCGTGCGGGGAGCCGGCTCGAGTGAGCGCCCCCAGCGTGTCGGCGACCTCCTCGTACGCTCCGGCCATCGCGGCCTCGACGAGGTCGGCGGTGAACTGCCGGATCGGCCCGCCGGGGTCTCGGTTCTCCGTCATCCGGTCGAAGTACCCCGCGGCGACGGGCCTAACCGGTCAGCGCCGCTCCGGTAGCGCGAAAAGGGTGTGCTGGGCGGGATCGTCCGGTTCGCCGCCGAGGCGCAGGCACTTGCGGCAGGTCACCGGCAGGTCGACCGGGGTGATCTCGCCCGCCGCGCCGAGCCCCGACCACCCCTGGTGGCAGGCGGGCGCGGGCAGGGTCAGCTCGTCGAGCCAGGGCACCCACGCGACCCGGTGCGCGACGCCGGACCGGCCGATCCGCAGCCGCATCCCGGTGAAGAGGCGGTGCTGCGCGGCCGCGAACCGCTCGGGATCGACGCGGGTCACCGGGAACAGCGGGATCGGTTCGCTCACCAGCCCAGTATGCGGGGCCCGGGTGCGTGTGCGCGGTGACCGGCCGGTCGGGGGGCGTGCCGCCCGGCCACCGCGAACAAAGGACTAGAGGGGACGCCGTCACGGCTATGACGGCCGGACGGGCGGTTCACCGGTTCGAGTGACGGACGCGCCGGCGTACCTCAGCCGGCCGGGGAGGCGGCCAGCCAGTCGAGGTTGATCGAACCGGTGTCACCCGCCGCGTACGACAGCGTGACCACCGGGTCCCGCCCGGCGAGCGGGACGTCGGCGAAGGTCGTGGTGCCCCAGGCGTCCCAGCTGTCGGAGACCTTCGGGAAGCTCACCTGCCGCAGCGGGCGCCCGTCCACCGACAGCGTCATCGTGCGGGTGTCGCTGTTGGCGTTGGCGTAGCGCACGGTGATCGCGGCCGACCCCGGCGCGTCCGACGTCCGGTGCAGCGTGAACGACGACGCCGCGCCCGGCGACCAGAGCCCGTCGAGGAACGCGCGGCCGGAGTAGCCGGTGTGGTTCACGTTCGTCTTCACACCGCCGGTGTTGACCGCGTCCTCCGCTTCGAGGTGGCCGGGGGCCGGACAGCCGTCGACGGTGCCCGCGGTGTCGGCGCACCGGTCGGCGGCGTCGGGTACGCCGTCGCCGTCGCGATCGCCGGCGACCGCGCCGGTCAGCGTGATCGCGACGGTGTGGCTGCCGCTCAGCGTCGACGGGATGGCATTGCCCGGCGCGGAACGGCCGTCGATCGTGAACGAGCCGATCTTGGTGCCCGCCCCGCGCAGCGTGATCGTGAGGTTCGCGGCGCGGTAGCCCAGGTTCCGGAGGGTGACGTCACCCCAGCCCGCCGGGAGGTCGGGCGCGAACGCGAGGCCGCGGTCGGTGAACGTCAGCCCGAACAGGCCGGTGTGGATCATGTCGAGGAACGCGGTGGCCGACCAGGTCTGGTCGGGTTCGGAGCCCCAGTGGAACTTCACGGTGTCGCCGAGCCGCTGGTAGCCGCCGTCCACGACGCCGGTGTGACCGTTGTAGATCTCCCAGAAGCCGCTGTTGTTGTCCGCCAGCTTGGCCAGGCGCGCGGTCTCGGCCGCGAAGGCGCTCTGGTTTCCCTGCCCGGCCAGCGCTTTGGCCCACAGGCCCTGCACGAGCGGCCAGACGATCGCGTTGTGCCGCCCCGGTTGCGCGTCCGAATAGCGGTTCCAGTTCGGGAAGGTGTCGGGCATGCCCCACGGCATCTCCTGGGCGCGGGCGAGGATCGACCGCGCCTGGGCCGGGTTCGCGATGCCGAAGAGCAGGGCGAACGCCAGCCCGGTGCCTTCCTGGTAGGCGCCGCGGGAGCCGTCGGCGAGGAGCTGGTAGTCGTACAGGCCGGTGTTCGCGTTCCAGAAGCGCTGGTTGATCGCGGTCTTCAGCGCGGCGGCGCGGGTCCGGTAGCCGGCGACCTCCGCGCCGGGACGGCCGAGCTTCTCCGCCATGTTCGCGGCGTTGACGTAGGCGGCGTAGTAGACCTCGTTGGTGCTCAGGTACATTCCGCTCGCCACGCCGGGCCACGGCATGCTCCCGGTGCTCACCGACTCGGTGGCGTCCGCGGGCGGCGCGGGATAGCCGGCGATGCCGTCGTTGAAGAAGGACGCGCCGGTGAACAGCCCGTACTTCGCGTTGAACCCCGCCGTGGTGGCGTGTTCGCGGATGGCCAGCGTGTCCGCCGTGGTGCGGTAGGCGTTTTCGAGGAACCCGCCGTCGCCGGTGACCAGGTAGTGGTGCCACGCGGCGGTCGCCCAGACGACCTGGTCCCACTGCTGGTCGTCCTGCTGCACGCGCAGGGCGCCGCCGGCGTCCTTGTCGACGACCGCCCACAACGTGTTCTCCGCCAAGGCGGGGGCGAGGAGGCTGGTCGCGTTCCAGCTGTTGATCGAGGCGTCGCGCGTCCAGGGCTGGCCGTACCCGCCACCTGCGCGGACAATGCCGGTGGCCGGGTCGAGCAGGCCGCTCTTGTCGTACTTCGCGTCGTAGCCGATCGTGTTGGTGTGCAACAGGTTGTCGAGCGCCGCCTGGTACGCGGTGCCGAACAGGGCCTGGCTGGCGGGGTTCGCGAACTCGAGCTTCGGCGGCGCCGGGCTGGCGACCGCCGGACCGGCGATCACCCCACCCGCGACTGCCACCGCGACGAGCGTCGAACGGACCCGTTTCCTCATGCGCGTACCTCTTCCGGCGCCGGGGGACCGGCGTCATTGCACCACGGTGCGCGGGTTTTTCCCGGGCAACGCGGGAATCCTGTCCGTTCCTGTCCGCCCGTGCGGGCCGCCGTCACGGTCCGGTAAAGACCGTTGTGCCTGGTAGCACCGTGTGATCGGGTGTCGGGACCATGATCGCGGCCGGCGAGGAGGATCGGTGACGTTCTTCCTCTCGCGGCTGTTCGCGCGCTGGGCACCGAACCGGGGCTGGCTCGTGCCGGTCGCCGTCGTCGTGGTCGTGTTCGCGACGAGCTGGCCGCTGATGGCGCTGGCCGAGCCGGCGGGCAGCGAGCTGGTCCGGCCCGGCAACTACTGGTGGTACTTCGTCGTCACGACGACCACGGTCGGCTACGGCGACTTCTCGCCCGAGACGCTCGCCGGGCACTTCGTGGGCGCGTACGTCATCGCCGGCGGGCTCGCCACGCTCACGACGGTGTTCACGAAGCTCGCTTCGGTGCTGGAACAGGCGAAGGGACGGCGGATGCAGGGGACGGAGGCGGTGCGCGCGACCGGGCACACGGTGCTGATCGGGTACGCGGCCGGGCGGACCGAGCGGATCGTCGCCCAGCTGCTCGCCGACGGCGTGACCGGGCTGGTGCTGTGCGCGCAGGTGCCGGCGCACCCGATGCCGGGGCAGCCGGTGGACTTCGTCCGCGGCGAGCCGACGGCCGCCGAGGTGCTGGAGAAGGCGGGCGTGCCGCGCGCGGCCGCCGTCCTGGTCGACGTGGCCGACGACAACGAGGCGCTGGCGGTCGCGGTGACCGTGGTCCACGCGAGTCCGGCGTCGCACGTCGTGGTCACCCTGCGCGACCTCGAGCGAGCCGAGCTGGTGCGCTACGTGGACCCGCGGATCCGCTGCGTGCAGTGGCACACGCCCCGGATGGTGACCGAGGAGCTGACGTCGCCGGGGATCGCCGAGGTCTACGCGGAGCTGATGACGGCCGGTGGAGCGGACACGTTCTCGGTGACGCTCCCGGAGTCCCTCGGCCGGCTGCCGGCCTCTCGCTGCCGGACGGCGCTCGGGCGCGCGTACGGCGCGACGGTGCTGGCCGCGCGCACCGGGGAAGGGCTGGTGGTGAACCCGGGCTGGGACGCGGAGCTGGCGGCGGGCGCGGTGCTGTACTACGTCGGCCCCCGCCGCCTCACCGGCGGCGAGATCGAGACGGCGTTGCGGGACGCGGAGCTGTGATTCACGCGCTTTGTCCGGATTTCTGGAGGCTGGTGGTGGCCGGTTCGGGCTGCGGGTTGCATACTGCGACCATGGCGCGAGGGAAAGCGGAGGTCGCGCGGTGAGTCCCCGGGAGGGGCCACCCCGCCCGAAGTTCGGCAGGATCGACCCGTTCTGCCTGATGGCGGTGCTGCCGGTGCTGCTGGTGGCCGGCATCATCGGGTCGCTGGTCAACGTGGCACTGGGGCTGGGCTGCGCGGCGTTCGCGGCGCTGATCGTGCTGTTCGACTCGTGGGCGAACCGCCCATCCCGGGCCCCGGTCCGCGAGCCCGAGCCGGAGAGGCGCGAGCGAGCACCCCGCCCGGCCGGAGCCCGCCCCCCGGTGCGGCGCCCGCCGCCGCCGAGGCCGCAGGTCCCGCGTGGACAGGCACCACGAGCGCAGGCGCCGCGGCCGCAGGTGCCTCGTACGCAGGCGCCCCGGGCTCGGCAAGCGCCGCGCGAGGCGCCCTACCACTGAGCGAGGGTTCGCGCACCGCGGGTAGCCGGACGTGGACGCACCGCGGCGCTCGCTTTCCCGCGGTCGCGCCCGATCGGAGTTCGCTACGGGGCCCGAGCCGCCGAGCATGCGGCATTGCGCACTGCTACACCGCGCGCCGGTCAGCCGCTCGCCGCTCCGGTGCGGTCCGAAGCGGACGGCGAGCCTCCCGTCACACCGTTCCCATGTCCAGGGAAAGCCAGTGCTCGGGCCGCAGGAAGACCACGATGTGCTCGGCCATCTGCGTCCGCTCGAACTCCAGGTAGCCGTCCACCTTCTCCTCCGGCAGGTACCGCGCCGCCATCTCACGGGCCCGCTCCGGGGTGTCCGGTTCCGTCCTCGTCACCGGGCCCTCCACCGAGACGTACCGGACCGTCGGGGTGGCCCGCTGCGCCAGCAAGCCGAACCGCCCGGCCGCGTCGATCGCCTTCATCTTGCGCGAGCCCGGTGCCGTGCGGACCCACAGCTCGCCGCCCGGGGTGTACTGGTACCACAGGGGAACCGTCAGGGGCGCGCGGTCCGGCCGCTCGGTCACCGACAGCGCGCCGATGTGGGGTTCCGCCAGGAACTGCTCGCGTTCCGCTACCGAAAGTGCCATATCCGTGACGCTACCGCGCACCACCGACAAGTGCGCGCGGTGAGGCAGGTGCTCCGGAACGAGCCCGGGGCCCCGGCGCGGATCCGCGCCGGGGCAGCGGCCTCACTGGCAGGCTTCGCAGTCCGGGTCGTCGATGCGGCAGGCCGCGCCGTCGGTCAGCTCGAAGTCGAAGTCGTCGAGCGCGGGCACCACCGGGGTGGTGGACGTGCTCTCCGGCGTCGTGGTGGCGGACATGGCCCTCCCTAGGGATTCGTACGGTTCCTACCCTCTGTAGCGCCCAAGATCCGCCCGCATTCCGTGACGCGGAGCACACCGGTTCTGGTAGCTTCCCGGCATGCGCCTCGCCTTCGCCCGGACGCTCGCGATCATCGCATCCCTCCTCGTGTTTTCCCTGGTCAGCCCGCCTGCGAACGCGTCTTCGCGGCCCGGCTGCGAGTGCTCGACCCCGTCGATCGACCGGCTGCAGCAGTGGCTCGCGAGCGGCGAAGGCGCCACCGTCCCGCCCACCGGCACCCTTCTCGTCCCCGAAGGCCACCGGTACGCGGCGAAGGTGACGTTTCTGAATGCCGAGTGGCACGTGGTCGTCGTCTGGCTCGGCAACCAGTTCGACGCGCAGGCCGACCTCTCCCACTCGACCGGGTTCTGGCTGACCTACCGCGCGACCGACGACCTCTACGTCCAGCTGCGCCCGGCGTCCCACTGGAGCGGCGGTGACAAGTGGCTGACCCCGGTGCCCTCGACCCGCGGGAAGCTCGTCACGAAGTTCTTCAGCTTCCGGCCCGAGGCTTGGACGTCGCTGCCGGAGCTGGGCACCCCGGCGTACTCGTTCGCGTCGGCCCTCGCCGAGGCCCGCGGCCTGGTGTTCGTCGGCAAGACGCCCAACCGGCTCGAGTTCCGCGGCCTGCGCGTCGACGGCTACCGGCCGCCCTGCCTCTGACGATTGCCGGCGGTCAGGCGTGGGCGGCGATGGCGTCGCCGGCCGTCGCGTAGGTCGGGAAGAAGTCCGCCAGCCCGGTCAGCGTGAGCGTTCGCGTGAGCCGGGCCGGCACGGCGACCAGCGCGACCTTCGCCTTGGCCGCCTCCGCGACGTTGCGGGCCGCGATGAGGGCCGAAATCCCGCTGGAGTCGCAAAAAGTCACGTCCGCCAGGTCCACCACCAGCAGCTGGCCGGCCGTCACGGTGAGCTCCGCGATGCGCGCGCGGAGCCGGGGCGCGGTGGCCACGTCGAGCTCTCCACGGACGGTCAGGACGGGGCCGGTGGCGGCCGGTTCGGTCGAAGTCGAGAAGGGGCTCGTCATGGCTGGTCGCCTCCGGGCAGGGGGATGCTGAACGCCAGCAGCGCGGTGTCGTCCTCGACGCCGTCGCCGAAGCCGGCCAGCAGGGCGGTGACCGCCTCGACCACCGCGGGGGCGGTGGTCGGAGCCAGGCCGGTCAGGTCGTCGCGCAGCTGCTCCTCGCTGTAGCGAGTGCGGCCGCGCGTGCGGGCTTCGGTCAGCCCGTCGGTGTAGAGGAGCACGGTGTCCCCGGGCTCGAGGCGCACGTCCACCGCGGCGAAGCGCGCACCGGGCAGGGCGCCGACCAGCTGGCCGCCCGGGAGCGGCAGGAACGACGTCGTCCCGCCGGCCCGGATCAGCAGCGCCGGCGGGTGGCCGCCGCCGGCCAGGGTCACCGTCGCGCTGTCCCCGTGCGGGCGGATGCGGCCGTGGATGACGGTGCAGTAGCGCGGGTCGGTGCCGTGGAACTGCCGGTTGAGCACCGTGTTGAGGGTGCCGAGCGCGACGGTCGGGTCCGGGTCGTGGACCGCGGCCGCCCGCAGCGTGTAGCGCGCCAGCGACGTCACCACCGCGGCCGCGGCGCCCTTGCCGGAGACGTCGCCGAGGAAGAACCCCCACGTGTCGCCGGTGACCGGGAACAGGTCGTAGAAGTCGCCGCCCACCTGGTCGGCCGACGCGGGGTGGTAGTACGCCGCCACCCGCATCCCGGGCACTTCCGCCAGGGCGGGTGGCAGCAGCGTCTGCTGCAGCGTCCTCGCCAGCCGCTGCACCCGGTCGCGCTCGCGCTCGGCCTCGTCGCGCGTCCGCAGCAGCTCCTGTTCGTAGGCGCGGCGGTCGCTCGCGTCGAACACCGTGGTGCGGATCAGCTGCGCCTCGCCGTCGGAGCCGGTCTTGACCGTCGAGGTCACCAGCACCGGCAGCCGGGCGCCGCCCGCCGTCTTCATCTCGAAGGCGACGCCGCCGAGCTCGCCCTGCATCCGCAGCAGCGGTGCGAAGTGCGTCTCGTGGTAGAGCCGGCCGCCGACGGTGAGCAGGTCGGAGAACCGGCGCCGGCCGACGATCTCGTCGCGTTCGTGACCCAGCCAGGCGAGCAGCGTCCCGTTGATCTTCGCGATCGTGCCGTCCAGCAGCGTCGAGAGGTACCCGCAGGGCGCGTTTTCGTAGAGGTCCTCCGCGCTGTCTTCCAGCAGCGCGGAAAACGCCGGGCCGGTGTTCTCCCGGTCGCTCGCGCCGGCTTCGCACATCACGGGCCGCTCACGAACGCCGTGATCGCGGCCGCGGTGGCCTCGGGGGCACTCAGCTGCGGGCAGTGCCCGGTCGCGTCGAGCGTCACCAGGCGGCTGCCCGCGATCCGCGCGTGGGTGAACCGCCCGACCTCCGGGGGCGCGATGGCGTCGTGGGCGCAGTCGAGGACCAGCGTCGGCACGGAGACCTTCGCCAGGTCGGCGCGGTTGTCGGAGAGGAACGTCGCGCGCGCGAAGACCCGCGCGATCGCGGGATCGGTCCGGCAGAAGCTGTTCGTCAGCTCCTCGCCCAGCTCCGGGCGCTCCGGGTTGCCCATGATCACCGGCGCCATCGCCGCCGACCAGCCCAGGTAGTTCGACTCCAGCGCGTCGAGGAGCTCGTCGATGTCGGCCCGGCTGAACCCGCCGCGGTAGTCCTCGTCGTCGATGTAGCACGGAGACGGTGTGAGCAGCACCAGCTTCGCGAACCGGGCCGGCTCGCGGTTGGCGGCCAGCACCGCGATCATCGCGCTGACCGAGTGCCCCACGAGCACGACGTCGGTCAGGTCCAGCTCCTCGCACAGGGCGAGGACGTCGTCGGCGTACCCGTCGAGCGTGCCGTAGCGCTCCGGCGTCCATTCCGACAGGTCCGAGCGGCCGGCGCCGGTGTGGTCGAACAGCACCACGCGGTACCGCTCGGCCAGGGCGGGGACGACGAGGCGCCACAGGTTCTGGTCGCAGCCGAAACCGTGGGCGAGCAGGACCGTCGGCCCCGTTTCGCGTCCGGTCACGACCACGTTGTTCCTGGTGCGCATGCTCACCGGGCACATCCTGCCACCCGGGCACCCGCGGCGTCGGCCGAGCCACGGCGTGGTCGGACCCGCCCGGCCGCTACGGGCGCGGGCGCGCCGGGCTTTCCCTGCTCAGCGCGGGCGAGGCGGTGAAGGCCAGCAGCGCCTCGGCGGTCCGCGGCGGGTCTTCCAGCATCGGCGAGTGACCGACGCCGGGCAGCGGCACGACCCGCGCGCCCGGCACGGCGCGATAGGCCGCGAGGGAGCTCGACGGCCGCCACCGCCGGTCGTCTTCGCCGAAGAGCACCAGCACTGGCGTGCCCAGCGCCCGCAGCCGGTCCGGGATCGCTTGCCGCGCAAGGTATTCGACGGCTCCGCGCTGGGTCGCGGTGAACGAGGTGAAGGTCATCCCGCGCACGTCGTCCACGAGCGGCGCGGGCGCCTCGTGGCCGGGCCGGCCGAACGCGGACGCCATGGCCTGGCGGATCTGCTCGTCGGTCAGCCGCGCCCACTGCTCGGCGTCGAACGCGACCTGCGGGCCGATGTAGGTGTCCAGGCTCGGCCCGGTGTCGACGAGCACGAGCGCGGTCACCAGCGCGGGCCGCCGCTCGGCGAGGGCGGTGGCGACCAGGCCGCCGCTGGAGTGCCCGACGACCACGGCGTGCCCGGCGCCGAGCCGGTCCAGCGCCTCACCGGCCCGGCGGGCCTGCTCGGGGACGTCGTACGCGGCGTCGTCCGGCTTGGCCGACCGGCCGTGCCCGAGCAGGTCGATCCGGACCACGCGGTGGGTTCCGGTCAGCAGGGGGAGCAGCGCGTCCCACGAGCGGGCCGAGGACGCGGAGCCGTGGATCAGGAGCAGGACCGGGGCGTCGCGGGGGCCGTCGTCGGTCGTGTGGAGGTTCGTCATGGGCCGACCCTGGCCGCTCGGGAACGCCGGTGGCTTGGACGAATGTTCCGCGTAGCTTGGGACCATGGGGCCGGCCGGCGAGGTGCTGTGGGACGTCGCGCTCCCGGCGTCGCCCTCCCGGCTGCCCGGGGCCACGATGGCCGGGTTCGCCGATCGCGGCCGCACCCCGGCGGGCCTGCGGCTGATCCCGCCGCCGGCCGTGACACTGGCCCTGGTGTTCGGTCCCGGCACCGTCGTCCTGTCCGGCGCGGCCGGGCGGGGGAGCGTCGTCGCCGGGCTCGGGTTCGGCACGACCCGGGTGCGGCAGGCGGCGGACTTCTCGTGCGTCCAGGTCCGCCTGCCCCCGGCCGTCGCGGGCGCGGTCCTGGGTGTCCGCCCGGCCGAGCTGGGCGGCGCTTTCGTGGCCCTGGACGACTTGTGGGGCCGCGACGCGGCCCGGCTCGCCGAGCGCTTGAGCGAAACGTCGTCGTGGGACGAGCGGTTCGCGCTGACGGACGCGGTGCTCGCCCGCCGCGCCGAGGCCGGACCGGCGGCCGATCCGGAGGTCGCGTGGGCGTGGCGGCGCCTGGTCCGCACGCGCGGTCTGGTCCGCGTCGAGCGGCTCGCTTCCGAAGTCGGCTGGAGCCGCAAGCGCCTGTGGTCCCGGTTCCAGGCGCAGATCGGCCTGCCGCCCAAGCGCGCGGCGCGGCTGGTCCGGTTCGACCACGCCGTGCACCGGCTGGTCGCGGGTCAGGAGGCGGCCTTCGTCGCCGCCGACGCGGGGTACGCCGACCAGTCGCACCTGCACCGCGATGTCCGGGCGTTCACGGGAATCACGCCGGCGACGGTGGCGGGCGAGCCCTTCCTGACCGTCGACGACGTCGCGTGGCCGTCTTCGCGGTAGTCGCTGTGCGGTTACTGTGCGCGGGGCGAATTGTCCGATACCTATCTTTTGTCCTGTACGACGAAAGTCGGTACCGCCGCTCCCGGTCGCGGCTCACCCTCGGGCGCACCGGAACACCGGACCCCACCGCGACCGGCGCGGCCATCCCTCGCGCCGGTTCCCCCGTGAAAGCGAGTCCCGGCATGCGCACAAGACACCTGCTCGCCCGCTCCGCCACCGGACTGGCGGCCGCCGTCGCGGTCGCCGGCTTCCTGACGAGCCCGGCCACGGCCGGCACCGTCGACGGCTACTCGCCCGACGTGCAACGCGACGCGGTCGCCTCCCTCGCGGCGGACGCCGGGATCAGCGAGTCCGCCGCCGTCGCGGTCCTGCGGACGCAGGCGGCCGGCGTCGAGACCCTGCACCGGGTCACCGCCGCGCTCGGCGCCCGCGCCGCGGACGGCTACCTCGACGCCGCCGCGAAGCCCGTGGTGAACGTGCTCGACCAGGCGGCCGCCGACCAGGTCGTCGCCGCCGGCGGCCAGGCCCGGCTCGTCAAACACTCGAGCGCGGCGCTGGCGGGCGCGCAGAACGCCCTGGAGGCCCTGCCCGCCGTCGCGCACACGTCGGTCGGCCTCGACCCGAAGACCAACCAGGTCGTGGTGACCGTGGCGGACGCCGCGCGCGGTACCGATGCCTTGCTGCGGGCCGCTTCCGCGCTCGGTGACCGGGTCCGGGTCGAACGGGTCGCGGGCGGGATGCACGCCGCGATCTACAACGGCGAGGCCATCACCGGCGGCGGCACCCGCTGTTCGGCCGGCTTCAACACCAACCGCGGCGGCGTCAACTACATCGTCGACGCCGGCCACTGCACGCGCGCGGTCTCGCAGTGGAACGTCGGGCCGTCGCAGGGTTCGAGCTTCCCGGGCAACGACTACGGCCTGATCCGCAACACCACCGGCAGCGCCCCCGGCGCGGTCACCCTGTGGAACGGCTCCACCCAGCGGATCAGCTCCGCGGGCACGGCGACGGTCGGGCAGCGCATCAGCAAGAGCGGCAGCACGACGCACCTCACGTCGGGCTCGGTCACGCGGACGAACGTCACCGTGAACTACGCCGAGGGATCGGTGTCCCAGCTGATCCAGACCAACGCGCTGGTCAACCCGGGCGACTCGGGCGGTTGCCTGTTCGCCGGCAGCGTCGGCCTGGGCATCACGTCCGGCAAGGGCACCGGGACGTCGTTCTTCCAGCCGGTCGGCGAGGCGCTGAGCGCGTACGGCGTGGCGCTGAACTAGCGGCTAGTCCCGGCGGCTCCGGCCGAACGCCATCCGGTAGATCACCAGGATGATCAGCGCGCCGAGGACCGCGAGGCCCCAGGTGCGCAGGTCGAAGAAGGTGCCCAGGTCGGTGTGGAACAGGGTCTTGCCGACCCAGCCGCCGACGAAGGCGCCGCCGATGCCGAGCAGGATCGTGATGATGCAGCCGCCGGGGTCCTTGCCCGGCATGAGCACCTTCGCGATCACACCCGCGATGAGTCCGAGCACGATCCAGCTGATGACGCCCACGGGTGCCTCCGTCCGCCTGTCTTCCTGACCGCAAGAGGATGGCAGGCGGACGGCGCCCCGGCGCGTCGAGCCACGCCGACGTGATCGGATTCTCAGCCGGCGATGGCCCGGTAGCCCGAGCACAGGACGCGCAGCCAGCCGATTTCGCCGTCTCGCGCGGTGTAGTAGGCCTGCTGCTCGACGAGGTGGCCGACGCCGTCGCGCTCGACCCGCAGCCGGTAGGTGACGTGCTCGCAGTCCGCGACCCGCCCGGTGGTCACCGAGCACAGCTCGAGGATCGTCCGGCCGGGGCCGAACCAGTGGCCGAAGATCACGTCGTCGACGATCTCCGCCGGGTCGGTGGCCGTCCAGTGGCGGCCCGGGGTCAGTGCGGCGAAGTCGACTTCGCCGGCCAGCACCGCACGCAGCGCGGCGGAATCGCGGGCCGCGAGCGCACGGGCGAATTTTTCGCCTGCGGTGGTCATGTCAGTAGCTGAACGTCGTGACGGGCTCGTCGCCGATCCACTCCCACATCGGCACCGTGCCGCCGAGGGACGCGTTCGCGACGAGGGTGTCGTCGGTGAGGTGGCGGGCGGTGAAGCAGATGGGACAGACGAGGAAGCGGCCGCCGGCGGCCTCGTAGCGCTTGACCAGCTCGGTCAGCGGCGGACAGCCTTCGCACGCCGTGGCCTGGGCGAAGCCGTCGAGCGCGAGCCGGACCGCCTCCTTGGTGAGGAACATCAGGGTCGCGCGGTGCTGTTCGGCGGCCCCGACGGCGACGAGGAACGCGACGGTGACCTTCTCGGGGTCTTCGAGTCCGGTGGTGAGGCTGATGACGGCTCGGGTGGGCATGGCGGGCTCCTCGGTTCGGCTGTTCGCAGGAGCTCAGCCTCGTTCGCGCCCGGCCGCCGTCGCATGGGGCGGATGCCTCATCTTCCGGGGAGACCGCTGATGCCGTGTTCGAGGGCGAACAGCCCGGCACCGGTCCGGTTGGACACCCCGGCCTTGGCGTAGATGTGCTCGACGTGGTTGCGGACGGTCTTCTCGCTGATCGACAGCGTCCGCGCGATCTCGCGGTTCGAGCCGCCGCCGGCGAGCAGGCGCAGCACCTCCACCTCGCGGCCGGTCAGCCCGGCGGGGTGCGACGGCCGTCGCCGCGCGTGCCCGGCGGCCAGCAGGACGGCGTCGACGGCGTGCGCGTCCAATCGGGACTCCCGCGCTTGCTGCCGCAGGATTTCCGCCGCGTCCACGGCGTCGCGCGCCGGGCGGTGCGGGCGCGGTTCGCGCAGCGCGTGGTAGACGTCGGCGGCGGCGAGCAGCCGGGCGTGCGGCGCCAGTGCCACCCCGGCCGCGCCGAGCGGGTAGCCGGAGCCGTCGAGCCGTTCGTGGTGCGCCGCGGCGATGACGGCGACCTGCTCCAAACCCCTTACGCGGCGCAGGATCCGGCCCGTCAGGTAGGGGTGCAGCCGGACGCGCTCCCATTCCGCTCCGGACAGCGGGCCGGGCTTTTCCCAGATGCTGTTGGGCACGCCCATCCGGCCGAGGTCGTGCACCAGCCCGGCGCGCCGGACGAGCCGGACGTCCGCTTCGGACATCCCGCTGAGGCGGGCGGCCTCGGCGGCGAGATCGGCGACCCCGCGCGAGTGCCCGAGGGCGAACGGGCACTTGAGGTCGGCGAAGTCGCCGATCGCGGTCAGCAGGTCGTCGAGCTCGGTGTCGGTGAGCGTCCGGTCGGGAGCCTGCGCCAGCGCGGTCGTCCAGACGTCGTCTTCGAGCAGGCCCGCCAGGATTTCTCCGGCGGCGTCCGTGAAGGCCTTGACGACGGCGGGGTCGAACTGGGTGCCACTGCGCGCTTCGGCCATCGCGACGGCGGCCGGGACCCCGCCGCGCCGGAGGTACACCTCGGCGACCTCGGCGAGGTGCACCACGCGCACTTCGATCGGGAGGCCGTCGCCGCGGGCGCCGGTGGGCAGGCCGCTGCCGTCCCAGCGTTCGAAGGTGCCGGCCAGCGCGGTGCCGACCGCCGCGCCCAGTCCCAGCCGGTCGGCGAGCCGCCCGGCGGAGGTGCAGTGGGAGTGGATCAGCGCGGCGAGGCGGCCGCGGGCCCTGGCGAGGAACGCGGCGGCGAGCACGGCCCGCGCGACCGGGGCGCGGTCGCGGCCGGCGTGCGCGGCGAGCAGGCGCAGGAACGGCCAGCCCGTCCAGTCGACGCGGTAGGTGGCGGAGCGGAAGGCGATGTCGTCGCCGAACCACCCGGCCAGCTCGTGGGAGTCGGCGTGACAGCCGATCCAGGCGACGAGGGTGGCGTGGAAGGCCGTGTCGCGCTGGTCCTCGTCGAGGCCGAGCCGCTCGGCGAGCCGGGTCGCGATCAGCGCGGAGCGCAGCATGTGCTCCATGGGCTGGCCCAGGCCGAGATCGATGGCGAGCGACAGCGCGGCGAGCACCTCGGCCCGCCCCGGCCCGCTCGGCTGGACGGCCATGGGATCGCCTCTCCTTCGGGAGAAGCGTGCCACCCGGACGGCCGGTGACCAAGCTGCTCCGTCCGGGTGACCATCTGTAATGCCCCGGTCGCTCTCGGCGTCTGACTTCTCGGTGCCTGATCCTTCGGGACCCCCGACGACGCGGAGGCCGTGGATGAAGATCGACCTGTTCAACGAGATCCAGAACCCGCGGCCCTGGCCCGAAGGACACGAGCAGCTGCGGTTCCGGCAGGCGATCGAGCAGGCCGTCCTCGCCGACGAGCTGGGCTACGGGTGCTGGTGGCAGGTCGAGCACCACGGCGCGGGGGAGTTCAGCCTGTCGTCCGCGCCCGAGCTGATGCTGGCGGCGCTTTCCCAGCGCACCAGCCGGATCCGGCTCGGCCACTCCGCCGTGCTCGCGCCGGGGCGGTTCAACCACCCGATCCGCGTCGCCGAGCGCGCGGCGACGCTCGACCACCTCAGCGGCGGCCGGGTGGAGCTGGGCCTGACCCGGTCGACGATCCCGGAGTGGCGCCTGTTCGGCATCGAGCCCGACGAGGCCCGCGCCCAGACGCAGCAGGCGTTCGAGATGGTGCCGAAGATGTGGACGTCCGAGCGGTTCTCGTGGGCGAGCGACGCCTACCGCGTCGACGACGCCGGGATCGGCCCGAAGCCGCTGCAGAAGCCGCACCCGCCGCTCTGGCAGGCGGCGGCGAGCCCGGCGTCGTTCGAGGAGGCCGGGCGCCGCGGGGTGGGCGTGCTGGGCACGACGATGTGGGAGTCGCTGGAGCGCGCGAGCCGCCTGATCGGCCTGTACCGCGCGGCGGCCGCTTCGTGCACCGACCCGGTCGGGGCGTTCGTCAACGACCAGGTCGGGTTCTTCACGTTCGTCCACTGCGCGGACACCGACGAGGAGGCGATGCGAAACGGCGCGGCGGCGGCCGCGGCCTGGTACACGGTGACGGCGTTGACGTTCTTCGAAGCGGCGACGGAGTTCGTCCGCGCCAACGCCCGCAACGAAGAGCTGATGAAGTCCCCGGGCTTGACGGGCGACTTCCTCCGCGGCGAAGCGGCGGCCGCGCCGTCGGAGGCGAACCTGCTGATCGCCCGGATCCTCCAGGGCGAGCCGGTCCGCGACGAGGAGGTGTTCGAGGTGCTGAGCGCGCAGGATTCGCTGATCGTGGGCAGCCCGGAGACGTGCCGCAAGAAGCTGCGCGCGTACGCGGATCTGGGGATCGACCGGCTGATGTGCCTGCAGCAGATCGGCGGGATTCCGCACGAGAAGGTCCTGAAGAGCATCCGGCTGATCGGCGAGCTGATCCCCGACCTGGAATGAAGACGGTGGGGCGGCCGGTTGTCGCACGAGTCGTTGTCGGGCATCCTCCGTGCATGGCCGTCGTCGTGTCGTTCATCGCTGTGTTGGTCAGCACGTTCGTCTTCGTCTACAACCGGCGAATGTCTCGCAGGGATCTCCTTCTCGACTCTCACGAAAGGCAACTCTTGCCGGAGAACCAGCACGGCCGGCGGGTGGTCTTTCAGATGAGGGAGACCGGTGACTTGCCGGACGCGCTGTCCGCAGAAGACTTCCGGTCGGCCAACCATGCGCTCGCATCCATGAACATGCTGGGTTTCCTCTGCTGTCGCCGGTATGTCTCGATGCGTGACGCGATCGCGCTGTGGGGACAGACTGTAGTGCGGGTAGTCGATGCCGCGGAGAAGACCGGTTTTCTCGCGCTCCGTGACTCGCAGCAGGAAGGAACACCGGTCTGGCCTTACCTTCGCGAGTTCGCACTGATCGCGCGAGCTCGGTCGCACCTGTACCTCAATCCTCTGCGAGTCAAAGGTTTTCGGAGACGACCGCGATTTCAGGTTCAGGCGCACATCCCGCCGGTATCCGACGAGGAGTAGTGGGGCGGCAGGGCAGGAGGTCCTGTCCTGCCGCCCTGGGGCGCGACGCTCACGCCGGCTACGCCGTGAAGCCGCCGTCGACGGGGAGGACCACTCCGCTCAAGTGGCTCGCCCGGTCGCTCAGCAGGAACGCCGCCGTCGAGCCGACTTCCGCGCCCGTGCCCGCTTTCCGCAACGGTGTCGCCGCGATGCGGGCCTCGACCCCGCCCGGGATCGTGCGGCGCAGTTCGTCCAGCATCGGCGTTTCCGTCGGGCCCGGGGCGATCACGTTGACCCGGATGCCCAGCGGCCCGAAGTCGTGCGCCGCGGTGCGGGTCAGGCCGATCACCGCGTGCTTCGTCGCCTGGTACGCGCCCATGCCCGAACTTCCGCGCAGGCCGCCGATGCTGCTCACGTTCACGATCGACCCCGAGCCCTGGCTCTCCATCGCGCGGACCTCCGCACGAAGGCACAGCCACGTGCCCTTGACGTTCACCGCCATGATCCGGTCGAAGTCCTCCTCCGACACCGAGTCGAGACGGCCGCCGCCGCCCATGGCCGCGTTGTTGAACGCTCCGTCGAGGCGGCCGAACCGCGAGACCGTCGCCGAGACGAACGCGTCCACATCGGACGCCGAGGTGATGTCGCCGGTCGTGTACGCGACGTCGTGGTCGGACAGCTCCGCCGCGAGCTTCGCCAGCGGTTCTTCGTTCCGCGCCACCAGCATCACCGAAGCGCCGTCCGCGGCGAACACCCGTGCCGCCTCGGCGCCGATGCCCGAACTGGCCCCGACGACCAGGACCACCTTGCCGGTCAGCAAGCTCATGCCTCTCCTCCTCGTAGTGCCAGCATCGCGCGGGCGTCGGCCGGGGTCGCGATGGGCTTGCCGAGATCCTCCACCACCGCCCGGATCTTCCGGACTTGCTGGGCGTTGCTCTCGGCGAGCTTGCCCTTGCCGATCCACAGGCTGTCCTCCAGGCCGACCCGCACGTGCCCGCCGAGCCACGCGCTGTGCGTGCCGAAGCCCAGCTGCTCGCGGCCGGCGGCGAAGGCCGAAAACGCGTAGTCGTCGCCGAACAGCTTGTCCGCGATCCGCACCATGTGCTCCAGGTTCGCGTGGTCGGCGCCGATCCCGCCGAGGACGCCGAACACGCCCTGGATCAGCAACGGCGGCTTCGCCAGGCCCAGCTCGACGAAGTACGCCAGCGAGTACAGGTGCCCGATGTCGTAGCACTCGTACTCGAACCGGGTCCCGGACTCGCCGAGCGTCCGCAGCGTGTGCTCGATCTTGTCGAACGTGTTCACGAACGGCTTCGAGTACGTGTTGAGCACGTACGGCTTTTCCCAGTCGTGCTTCCACTCCGTCACCTTGTCGGCGATGCCGGAGTAGACGAAGTTCATCGACCCCATGTTCATCGACGCGAGCTCCGGCCGCAGCCGGTAGGCGGCCGCGAGCCGTTCGTCCATCGTCATCGAGGAGGCGCCGCCGGTCGTGATGTTGATGACGGCGTCGGTCTCCGCGGTGATCCGCCCGACGATCTTCTCGAACACGTCGGGATCGGGCGTCGGCCGCCCGTCCGGCTCCCGGGCGTGCAGGTGGACGATGGCCGAACCCGCCTCGATCGCCTCCAAGGCCGCGTCGGCGACCTCGTCGGCCGACAGCGGCAGGTGGGGGCTCTGCGACGGGATGTTCACCGAGCCCGTGATGGCGGTGGTGATGATGACTTTCTCGGCCGTGCGCATCAATCCTCCTCTGGTGCGAGCGCCCGGTAGGCGTCCAGCTTCGCGTCGTCCAGCGGGCCGACCAGACTCAACGCCACCTGGGTGGCGCCCGCTTCGTACTGCGCCCGCACCGTCTCGCGCACCTGGTCGGGCGTGCCGTACGCGACGAGCGCGTCGAGCAGGCGGTCGGACCCCGGCGGCGCGAGGTCGGCTTCGGTGAACCCGAGCCGCTTCAGCTTCGCGATCTGGTGGGGGAGCGTCAGGTAGTAGGCGAGCCGGTCCCGGGCCACTTCGCGCGCGGCCGCCCGGGAGCGGCCGACCACCGCCCACTGGACCACCGAAAGGAAGAGGTCCCCGATCGTTTCGCGCGCCCAGCGCGTGTGCTCCGGCGTGACGAGGAACGTGATCAGCCCGTCGGCGCGCTCGGCCGCGAGCCGGGTGATCCCGGCCGAGTACGCCCCGAGCACCTTCGGCACGCCGTGCGCCACCTTGTCGACGCCGTCGAGGTACTCGCGCAGGAACGGCAGCGGTCCGACCCCGCGTTCACGGACCGCGCCGCTCACGCCGAGCCCCAGCACGTAGCGCCCGGGATACCCCGCGGCGAGATCCCGTGCGGCCGACCCCGCCGACTTCGGCACGCGCTCGAGAGCCCGCGCGACGCCGTTGCCGACGATCAGTCGTGAGGTCGACGCCAGGACCAGGGACGCCGTCGTGAACGCCTCCCGCCCGGCGACCTCGGGAATCCACACCATGCGGTGGCCGTACTCCTCGAGCGCCCGCACGAACCGCACCACGCCGTCGTGGTCGAGGTCGTCCAGCTCGGCGATCGACAACGCCGTGCGCGGCAGGGACAGCGTCATGCGGTCGCGTCCCGGAACGCCGTGACGAGGTTTCGCGCGGCCTCGGCCAGCATCGTCGTGTCGTTGCTGAGCAGGACGAAGTCGCAGCCGTCGCGCACGGCCTGCGCCGCCTTCTCCGGCACCCCGCCGAACGCCAGCCCGCACTTCTTCCCGGCGTCGTGCGCGGCCGCGATCGCCGAGGCGACGAGGTCGAGCACGTCCGGCGACGCGGGTGACGAGCCCATCGACATCGACAGGTCCGCCGCACCGACGAACACGGCGTCCACGGTGTCCAGGGCCAGCATCTCGGGCGCGGCCTTGATCGCCTCGACGCTCTCCAGCTGCGGGATGCACAGCACGTCGTCGTTGCCCGTGGCCAGGTACTCGGCGTTGGGCCGCAACCCCCACGCCCCGGCCCGGCTGGTGCCGCCGGCGCCGCGGACGCCGTGCGGCGGGAACCGGCACGCCCGCCCGACGGCCGCCGCCTCCTCGACCGTGTCGACGTGCGGGACGAGGATGCCCATCGCGCCGGCGTCGAGGATCTTCTGGATCGTCGACGGCGTCTTGTCCGGCACCCGCACGATCGGCGTCAGGCCGAGCGCGGCGGCGGTGTTGATCAGCCGGTACGCCGTCACCAGGTCCAGCGGCGCGTGCTCCAGGTCGACGACCACGAAGTCGAACCCGGCGAACGCCATGATCTCGGCCGGCTCGGTCGAGGCGATCTTCAGCCAGGTGCCCACGGGCGTGGCGTCGCGGGTGAACAGCCCGCCTCCGGTCCGCCCGCTCACGGCATCGGGTAGTCGTCGGCGTTCAGGACCCAGCCCGGTTTCTCCGAGAAGTCCACCCGCGGCGGGCTGAAGATGTCGATCAGCTGGTTCACGCCCGGGTCGCTCGCTTCGGACGTGTGCACGGTCGGCGGCGGGATGACCGTCACCGACGGGCTCCCGATCCGGACGTGCTCGTCCTCGCGCCAGGTGCTGCTGTCGGGCAGCCACGGTGTCCGGATGTGGTGCACGTATTCGCCCTGCACGGCCAGCGAGAGCTGCTCGAAGTCGTCGTGGTGGTGCGGAGACAGCTTGTGCGGGTCGCGCGGGCCGTCCTGCAGGGGCAGGAAGTTGACCATGAAGGAGCGGGTGCGGAAGATCCGCCCGAACCGCTTCGGGTCGTCCGGCACTTCGGACAGCGGGTAGAAGCGGACCCGCTCTTCGGCGGGCGCCGGCCAGCGTTCCAGCAGCGTGACGCGCGGGTGGGCTTGCGCGTACGCGTCGGCGTTGGCGACACGATCCCGCCACGCGGGTTCGGTCGCCTCGACCAGCCTGACGAGCGGGCCGTCGCCGTGGACGCTGATCCGCGACGCGCCCGGCGGGACGACGACGAGCCCGGGGGAGTCCACCTTGGTCGCGCCGTCGCCGGTCAGCACGGTGAACGCGGGGGAGGCGTCGGTGACGATGATCGCGAGCTCGCCGTCCAGGGTGCCGTTGTCGAGGTCGTCGCCGTCGCGGGCGTCGGTGTGGACGAGGATGACGTTCTGCGCGCGCACCACCGGCGTCGCGCGCAGGTCGAGGTACTGCGCGGCGGTGATCGCGGCGCCGCTGTCGGGCCGGGCCGCGGTGGCCAGCGCCGAACGGGGATCGTCCTTTTCGTACACGGGAGGTCCTTTCAGGCGTCGAGGTTCAGCAGGTACGTCGGGTTGTCCCGGACCATCCGCCGCAGGTCCTTCTCCGGCAGGCCGAGGTCGAGCAGCGCTTCGCCGACGCGCAGCCACGCGTCGACCGGCTTCGGGTTGGCCTTCTGGCCGAAGTCCGACGCCAGCACCGTGTGCTCCGGGCCGAGCGCTTCGATCCAGGTCAGCAGGTTCTTCGGGTCCCACTTCTGGGTGCCCTCGGGGTCGTACATGCCGACCTCGTGCTCGATGAACGCGCCCAGTTCGATCAGCTCGCGGCACAGGGCCGGGTCGGCGCCGATGACGAAGTCCGGGTGGCTGACGACCATCCGCTTCATGCCGCGCTCGTGCGCCTCCTGGAACAGCGTCTTGATGTACTCGGGGTACATGTGGCCGCCGTTGAGGACGGCCTGCTGCTCCTTGATCTCGTCGAGGATCTCGATGGCTTCGGGCTTGAGTGCGCCTTCGCCGTCGACGATGTCGATGCGCTCCAGCGTCAGCGGGACGGTGGTGGTCGGGAAGGCGCCGTCTTCGGGGTGGCAGTCGATGTGCCGGCCGGAGGAGATGGTCGGGAACCAGACGACCTTGCCGCCCATGCGCAGGGTCATGCGCACGGCGTGGACGTTGAGCCCGCCGACGGTGCTGTTCAACGCGATCCCGCCGAAGGCCTGCGCCTTGACACCCTCGAGCCGGCCCTTCATCGCGAGGACGTCCATCTGGGTGTTGTGGTGGTGGGACTTCGCGACCATGGCGCGCATCCCGATGCGCGCGCCGTCCTGCGCGGCCTCGACGTGGTCGAAGCGGCGGGGGAACGGGCTGGGGCCGGAGTGGACGTGCATGTCGACCAAGCCGTCCAGGACGGAGGCGATGGCGGGACGCGAGCTCATGAGCGGCCTTTCGGTTCACATTATGAAGTCAAAGTTCACTATAAGACCGCCTGTCAACCCTGTGACCGCTCTTGTGCATCGACGAGTCCATATTTAGAGTGTCTGACGTTCACTTGGTGAACATTCAGTTCGGAGTAACGGAGGACGCTGATGTCCACACCGCCCAGCGCCGCAGAGGCGGCCGCCCGTCCCGGCACCCCGCACGGCCCGGACGCGACCAAGGTGCGCGCCGCGGTCCGTGGCGGGACGCTCGCCTACTTCGTCGACCAGTTCGACATCTACCTGCCGATCGTCGTGCTGGCCCCGGCGACGGCGTACTTCCAGGCGGCCAACCTCAGCGCGAGCACGACGGCGCTGCTGGCGTCCCTGGTGTTCGCCTCGACGCTGATCGGCCGCCCGCTCGGCGCGATCATCTTCGGCCACTTCGCCGACACGGTCGGGCGCAAGCGCACGACGCTCGTCGCGGTCGGCGGCTTCGGCATCATCACGCTGCTGACCGCGTGCCTGCCCGGGCACGAGACGATCGGGATGTGGTCGGTCGGCATCCTCATCGCGCTGCGGTTCGTCGACGGCATCTTCCTCGGCGGCGAGTACACGACCGCGGTGCCGCTGGCGATGGAGTGGAGCCCGAAGCACAAACGCGGGCTCTACGCCTCGATCATCACGTCGACCTCGCCCGCCGCCTACGCGGTGATCGCCGCGATCACGCTGCTGATGCTGCAGCTGCTGCCGGCCGCCGGCCTGCACAGCGCGTACGTCCAGTGGGGCTGGCGGATCCCGTTCTTCGTCGGCGCGCTGCTGGCGGCGGTGCTGTTCCGCTACTACCAGAAGCAGGTCCACGAGCCGCCGTCCGAACTGACCGGCGAGAAGCACAAGATGCCGTTCGTCCGGCTGGTCAAGAAGTACCCGCGGGCGCTGGGCCAGGTGTTCATCCTGATGACCGGCACGTGGCTCGCGACCAACATGGAAGCCGCCGTGACCCCCGCGCAGCTGAAGGCGCACCTCCTGCTCTCCAGCAAGGAGGTCACGCTGACCATGCTCGTCATCAACGCGGCCGCCGCGTTGTCCTACCCGGTGTTCGGCGTGCTGTCCCAGCGCATCGGCCGTCGCCGGTTCTACATCGGCTACGGCTTCTCGATGGCCGTGATCGGCGCGGGTTCCTACACGCTGCTGATGGCCTCGAACGGCGGCTTCGGCGCGGCGCTCGGCTTCGGCGTCCTCATCGGCGTGTTCACCGTCGGCACGTTCGGCCCGATCGCGGCCTACCTGACCGAGCGGTTCCCGGCGAGCATCCGCTCGACCGGCTACGGCGTCGGCTACAGCCTCGCGCTCATCGCTCCGGCGTTCTACCAGTTCTACCTGCAGCGGTTCGACGGCTTCATGCCCGCGCACCTCGCCCCGGGCGTCCTGATCGTCCTCGCCGGGCTGCTGATCAGCCTCGGCGGCTTCCTCGGCCCGGAGACCAAGGACGTCGACATGGCCGACGACAGCACGATCCCCGCACTGTCCTGAATGGACTTCGGATGGATGTCGCGGGACTCGCCACCGCCAACCCGGTGTGGGTCGGCTCGTCGGAGCTGACCATGACCCTCGACGGGCTCCTCGCGTGCATCGACGCGGGCGCCGGGGCGGTGGTGGCGAAGTCGGTGAACGAGAGCGCGGCGGCCCGGCGGCAGCTGGACATCGCGGACTACGCCTTCGTGTCCTGGGACGGGCGGGTGCGGCCGCCGGGTGCGGCCCGGCCCGGCGACGGGCTGCTGAACCGGTCCGGGCTCGCGCAGGTGGACCTGGACCACTGGCTCGGGACCCTGGCCACCGCCGTCGCCCGCGGCGCGCCTCGCGACTGCCCGGTGCTCGGCAGCATCACCCTCGGTGACCCGGCCGCGGCCGCGCGCATCGGGCGGGCGATGGCGGCCGTGGTGCCGGCGGTGGAGCTCAACATCGGCGCACCGCACGGGCGTGAGGCGCGGGCGGTGCGCCAGCTGACCGAAGTGGACGGTGTGGGCGAGGCGGTGCGGACCGTCCGCGACGCGGTCGACGTCCCGCTGTTCGTGAAACTGCCGGGTCAGGCGTCGGACGTCGTCGCGCTGGCCCGCGCGGCCCGCTCGGCGGGAGCGGACGCGGTCGGCCTGGTCGGCCGCTACCCGGGCTTCCTGCCCGACCTCGACGGCGGCGCGGTGCTGGGGTCGTGGGGCGCGTGGAGCTCGCCCGGGTGCCTGCCGATGAGCCTTTACTGGGTGAGCAAGGCATTTTCGGCGCTGGACGTGCCACTGGTCGGCACGAACGGCGCCCGCTCGGCGGCGGACGTACTGCGGTTCCTGGCGTCGGGCGCCCGTGCGGTGGAGGTCGTCACGGCGTTGTGGGTCGGCGGGCCCGCGGTCATCGGGGCGATGGTGGCCGGAGTGGCGAAGTACCTCGCCGGCCGGGACTTCGACGAGTTCGTCGGCAGTGCGGTGGCCGGAACGCGGGAGTACGCGGAGGTGTCGCCGTTGCCTGCGCCGGCGTGGTTGCCCTACACCGCTCGCTGGACGTCGTCGGGTCGGTAGTGCCCACCCAGCTCGTGGGTGAGTTCCCGCGCGGTCTCGACCACCACCCGCAGCTCCGGTGTGTCGTCGGCCATCGACAGTGTGTTGTCCGGGCCCACGATCGCGATCGTCGC
Organism: Amycolatopsis camponoti; assembly: GCF_902497555.1. Lineage (NCBI taxonomy): Bacteria > Bacillati > Actinomycetota > Actinomycetes > Pseudonocardiales > Pseudonocardiaceae > Amycolatopsis > Amycolatopsis camponoti. Next base: position 3,396,781 of record NZ_CABVGP010000002.1, read on the forward strand.
GCAGATGCCGTACTCGTCGAACACCGGCGCGGACACCGCCACTATCCCGGGCGTGCTCATCGCGGAGCAGTGGCCGACCGCGCGCACCCGGTCGACGTCGGCGCGCAGCTCGTCGCGCGCCGTGCCGGACAGGTTGCCGATCAGGCGTTCCATCGCCAGCTGGTCGGCGTGGTAGGCGAGGAAGACCTTGCTCTGCGCCGTGTCCAGCGGCAGGTGGCTGCCGACCCGCACGGACACGATGACGATCGTCGAGGGGTTCTCCTCCACTCGCGACACCACCGGGCCGCTGATGCCCCAGAGACTGAGCACGACACTGGTCTGCGTGGCGCGCGAGAGCGCCTGCATGTGCCGCGGCGCGAGGTTGACGACGCGGCGGTGCCCGATCGCGAACGCGCCCAGCTGCAGCAGCAGCCCGCCGGGCACGTAACCGCCGTCGGCACTGCGTTCCAGCAAGCCGGCCGCGACGAGCGAGGTGCAGTACCGGTAGGCCGTGGTGCGGTTCAGGCCGAGCCGCTCGGCGACCTGGGCGGCGGTGACATCGGGGGTGGCCGGGTCGAACAGCGAGAGGATCTGGCTGACCCGGCTCACCGCCTGGATGTCCGCCTGGTCGGCGCGGGCGTCCGGGGACCGCGTCGGTTTGGTCACGGGGAGCCCTCCGCCGGAAGTCTGGTATCGCTGTTCACTTCGTGAACACGGACATCAGGCTACCGGACCGGACGCTTCGGCCGCACCCTCGGAACCCGCACCCTCAGAACTCGGTGAGACCGACGTGGACGAAGGCCAGCAGCGAACCGGGCCCGACGAGCAGGCAGATCCCCAGCCCGCCGAACAAGGGCTCGTCGTGGCGGAACATCTTGACGAGCAGTCCACCGGCAACGGCGACGGTCGCGACGAGCAGGGTCAACACAACAGCGGGCATGACGGGAAGTCCTCCGGGCAGCAGTGAGCACGACACCGGGAAGCGGTGCCGGGTAAGGGATTCAGCTCACGAAGGACGGAGGCGCGCGGCTGGACCGCGCGAGCGGGGGAGCGCCGACCGAAGACGACTCGGCGGGCTGCTCGGCCAGTGACGACAGCTCGGGCGGCGGAGAGCCGGCGGAAGAAGGGCCGACAGCGAAAGGGATCGAAGCCGGCACGCGGGGCGCGGCGTTCCGGCCCGACAGAACGGACTGCGACTGCGTCGTGGCCACCGCGGGACCGTCGGAGACGGCCGAGACCGGGTGGACGACCGGTGCCCCGGACAGGAACAGCAGGACGGCGAGCAGCAACCCGAGGCGGTGCTTCCGCCCCGGGTCGCGCTGCTGTCCGAAGTGTCCGATGTGGTCAGGCTACCTCAGCCGCCGCCGTAGGTGGCCTGGGTGACCGCGAAGACGTTGCGGTTGCCCGCGCCCTCCTGCAGGGACCACAGCAGATCCGCGGCGGTGTCGTCCTCCCAGTACGAGAGGCTCTCCCCGCTGCCGACCCAGGCGAACGTCGACGAGCCCGCGGTCGGCGTCCAGTAGTACAGCTGCTTCGAGCCGGACGAGTTGAACCACCAGCGCCCGTTGTGCGACGCCACGCCGTTGAGCTTGTACCAGGGCAGCTGCAGCGCCTGGCTCGCCGTGGTCGTGGCCGCGAAGGTGCCGGACGAGGCGAACGGGTACCGGATCGCGCGCGGTGCGCGGTTCGGGTAGTCCGTGCAGCCGGACGAGCACGTGTACTCCGTCATGACGATCGACTTGCTCACCCGGTCGAGGGAGATCGACGACCACGCGAGGTTCGTGCCGGACGTCGTCTTCGACGTGATCGTGCCCACCTGGGGCAGGACGTACCCGTAGTTGTGCGCGTAGTACGTGCTGCCGGTCTCGTGCCCGATCTGGTCGGCCGTGCCGCCGGTGTCGGTCTTGAGGATCTTGCGCATGTCGAAGACGCGCATGCCCTTCCCGGTGTCGGCGACGTAGAGGTAGTCGCCGTACCAGGAAACGCCGCCCGCGTGGACCGGGATGTCCTTGAAGTCCGGCGCCGCCGCCGTGCCGGTCGGCTCGACGAGCAGGACCTTGCGGTACTTGTTCGGGTAGGTGGCGTCCCAGTCGACCAGCGTGATCCGGCTGCGGGTCTGGCCGCCGTCGCAGCCGTCCTTGGTGTACCAGCTGACCACGACGAGCTGGTGGCCGTCGTAGTTGCCGCTGTTGGCCGTGCCGACCGCGTCACGGCTGGTCGTGATGCCCTGCGGGTAGTTCGCGCAGTCGGAGTTGTCCCCGCTGTCGAACCGGAAACCCGTGGACAGCCCGGCGACGGAGAACGACGACGGCAGCGCCGTCCGGTCGTGGTTCGCGTTGTCCATGACCGTGTGGACGGCCGCGGTGCCCAGCGTCGAGACGAGTGCGGAGTTGACGGCGTCGAACTGGTTGTAGTTCGCCGCCAGAGTGTACTGCGAGGCGGGCAAGGTCGTCGGCCCGGCCGCGGCGAGCGCCGCCGGCGGTGCGGCGACCAGGCCCGCGAGGATGCCGGCCGCGAGGACGGCTTTGCCCAATCGGTGGCGCAATGACATGAGACCCCCAGTAGTCCGATCAATGCCCGGGACACAGTAGAACCGGGCGGGGTGAATGGGCAACAACTTCTTGACGAATAGGGGAAGATCTTTTCCGGCGTCTCACATTGAGACCTGCGAGGGGCAGGGTCACGTGGTGTGATCACAGCCATGGAGTCCGAACCCGAACTCGGCGAGCACCGGGAGTGCTTCGAGCGAACCCTGGTGCCCGCCGGGTGGCGGATCGACTTCGAGGACGCCGGCGGGACTACCAGCTCGACGGGACGTAAGCCCAGCCGAGGTAGTCGGAGCGCTGCGCGTACGTCGTCGTCTGGTACACCGACGGGCCCGTGCTGATCGCGACGCCGCCGCCGAGTGCGAGCATGATGTGCCCGTTGCTGGTGGTGCTGGTGAAGAACACGGCCGTGCCGGCCGGGGCGACCGATCCCGTGTGGATGCGGCCGTTGGCCTTCTGCCACTGGTAGTGCGTCGTGGCCGAGGCGAACCGGCCGCTGGTGCCGAAGGAGCGTTCGACGAACAGCTCGCACTGGTTGTTCCAGTCCGTGTGACCCAGGCGCGCCTTGGCGAACGCGATCGCGCTGTCGGCCCGCGAGTCCGCCGGGTACGCCGAGCCGCCCGCCTTGAGGCCGTCGGTGTCGCAGTGCGGGACACCGCTGACGAACCCGTCGGTCCCGGTCTTGATGAGGGCGTCCGGCACCCACAGGTTGTCGCTGGTGAGGTCCCAGATCTCGTCGGACGCGGTCGCCTGGCAGACCACCGGCACCGACGCGCCGGTCAGGTACTTGTTCGCGACGCTGCCGGCCGCGTCCGCCGCGTCACCCTTCTTCGCCCGGCCGTTGAGGTCGGCCTTGGCCGGGAACGCGTGCGGCGTGGTGCACTGCGGCGCGACCATCGACGTCGACCCGGTCTTGACGTAGGCGTCGGGGATCCAGAGACCGTCGGTCGTCAGGTCCCAGATGCTGCTGCCGCCGTACTCCGGGCCGGTGTCCTGGCACGCCAGGGTCACCGAGGTGCCCGAGGTGTACATGTTCGCGATGCGCTGCTTGCCCACCGCGACGTCCGGGTCCTTGACCGTGCGACCGTCCACTGTGGTCGTGACGGGGTAGGCCGACGCGGCCTGGGCCGCGGGGGCGGCCAGCCCGGTGAGCGCGACGCCGAGGCCGATCGTGGCCACCGCCGCCTTGAGTGTGGTTCTCACTTTTCCTCCAGAACGATTCCGTGGGGCGGATCGTCGGCGGCCGCCGTACAAGAGCCGTACAAGCGAGCCCGGCGGCCTAGTACTTTCCGCCTATCCCGGACTCCCCGAAGATCGGATGCGCGGGCACCGGCGATCGGCGATCGTGGATGCGACAGACCGACGTGAGGAGAAAACCCATGCATCCGGCCGCCCTGATCGAAGGCCACGAACAGACCTGGTCGTGGCTCGCGCTCGGCCTGACCGGCGCCGTCGTCCTGGCGTTCCTCGGGTTGTTCCTGGGCGCGCTGATCAGCATCCTCGGCTCGCGGCTCACCGGCGGCATGAAGCTCGTCTGGGTGGTCTTCGCCTTCTGCGCGCCGTTCCTGGGCAGCCTGCTGTGGTTCGTGTTCGGCCGTCGTGACGCCTCCGAGCCGGCCCGCCGGTGATCGTCGCGGAAGGGCTGGCGAAGACCTACCGCGGCGGGGCCGGCGTCGAGGACCTGTCCTTCACCGTGCGGCCCGGCGTGGTGACCGGCTTCCTGGGACCCGACGGCGCCGGCAAGTCGACGACGATCCGGCTGATGCTCGGCCTGACCCACGGCCGCGGGCACACCACCTTCGGCGGCCGGGCCTACGCGGACGTCCCGGGTCCATTGCGGACGGTCGGGGTGCTGACCGACGCGGCGGCGGTGCACCCCGCGCGGCCGGCCGCCGCGCACCTGCGGATGGTCGCCGCGGGCGGCGGCCTGCCGGCGCGGCGCGTCCGCGAGGTGCTGGAGACCGTCGGCCTCGAGTCCGTCGCGAACAAGCCCGCCGGCCGGTTCAGCCTCGGCATGAAGCAGCGGCTCGGCCTGGCGACGGCGCTGCTCGGCGACCCCGAGTACCTGATCCTCGACGAGCCGGCCACCGGCCTCGACCCGGAAGGCGTGCGATGGCTCCGCGACCTCCTGCGGCGGCTGGCGGGGGAGGGCCGCACGATCCTCGCGTCGTCGCACCTGCTGGCCGAGGTGTCGCTGCTCGCCGAGGACCTGATCGTCATCGGCGCCGGGCGCCTCGTCTCGGCCGGGCCCCTGGACGAGTTCGTCCGGCGGCACGCGCGCGCCGACGTCGTGGTCCGCGCCGGGAACCCCAGCGTGCTGATGGTCGCGCTGGCCCGCGCCGGGCTGAAGGTGCGGCAGGAAGCCGCCGAACTGGTCGTCGACACCGCCGACACCGAACGGGTGGCGGCGATCGCGGGCCGGGCCGGGATCGGCGTGCGGGAGCTGTTCGTGCGGCGGAGCGGTCTGGAAGACGCCCTCCTCGCCGCGACCGCGGCCGCCGTCCGGCCCCGGGCGGAGCTGCCGTGAAGCACGCGCTGGCCTACGAGTGGGTGCGGGCCCGCTCGCTGCGGTCGACGTGGCTGCTGCTGGCGGGGGCGGGGGTGCCGCAGTTCGCGTCCGGCCTGTACTGGGGTCTCAAACGTGACTTCGGCGCGTTCACCTCGGCGTTCGGACCGGCCGCCCGGATGGGGGCGCTGCTGGTCGCGGCGATCGGGATCGCCGCGTTCGGGCTCGACCGCCGGCACGGCACCCTCGCGACCACCCGGCTGGTGCTGCGCTCGCCGGCCCGGATCGTCGCCGCGCGCGCCCTGGTCACCGCCGGGCTCGCACTGCTGGGCGGGCTGCTGATGGTGGTGCTGACCGCCGCCGGGGTGCTCACCGGCGGGGGTGCCCTGCCTGCCGGCGCGGGGGCGGCAGGCAGGGCGGGGGCCGCGGTGCTGCCGCTGACCGTCCTTTCCGGACTCGCCGGCGTCGCGCTCGGCGGGCTGCTGCGGCACACCGGGCTCGCCGTCGGGCTGTTCGCGGCGTGGACCTTCGTCGCGGAGACGGCGCTGGCCGCGCTCGGCCGCGTGCCGGTGACCGCGCTGCCCTTGAGCGGCACGGCGCTGTTCGCGCTGCCGGGGACGGCGGTGTTCGCCGTCCTGGTCGTCCTCGCCCTGGGCGCGGCGACGTTCACCCTGGCTCGCCGTGACGGCTGATCCGGCGCGCCCTAACCTGGGCACGGTGAAGCGCTGGCTGAGCTGGTGGGACGGCCGCGTCGTCCTGCTGGCGCTCGACGTCGCGGTGGCGGCGGCCACGATCGCGTTCAGCCTGCTCGGCGGCGACCCGCGCGACCAGCACCCGGCGCTCTACGTGCCCGCGGTGGTCGTCTCCGGGCTCGCGCTGCTCGCGCGGCGCCGGTGGCCGCTCCTCGTGCTGGGGGTCGCCGCGCTGTGCTTGATGGCGGACGTGACGCTGCTGCCGGTGACCATCGCGACGTACTCGGTCGCGGCCCGGCACGGCGTCAGCTGGCAGACCGGGGCCGCGGTCGTCGTCGCCGGCGCGACCGGCAACGCGTTCGGCCTGCTGCGGCAGCCGGGGGACCTCATGATGGTCGTGATCGGGCTGGGGTTCTTCGTGCTCGGCCCGGTGCTGGGCGGGCTGTGGATGCACCAGCGCGCGACGTTGCTGGCCGTGCTGCGGGATCGCGCCGAGGAGGCCGAGCGGGCCCGGACGCTGCTGGCCGACCAGGCCGTCTTCGCCGAACGGCGGCGGATCGCGCGCGAGATGCACGACGTTGTCGCCCACCGGGTGACCGCGGTCGCGCTGCAGGCCGGCGCGCTGTCGCTGCGGGCGCCGGACGAGAAGACCGAGCAGGCCGCCGAGACGATCCGGGCCACCAGCGCGACGGCGCTCGACGAGCTGCGCGGCATCCTGCAGGTGCTGCGCGACGACGCCCCGGACCCGGGCCCTGGCGTGCTCGCGTCGCTGGAGGACCTGGTCGCGGAGGTCGCGGCGACCGGCGCGCGGGTCGAGCTGACCCTGCCGGACCCGCTGCCCGTGGTACCCGACCAGGTCGGCCGGGCCGTCTACCGGGTGGTGCAGGAGTCGCTGACCAACGCGGGGAAGCACGCGCCGCACGCGGCCGTCGACGTCCGGCTCGCCGTCACCGGGGAGCGGCTGGCGGTCGAGGTGACCAACCGGCTGACCCCGCACGGCAGCGCCGTCCCGGGGTCCGGCTACGGGCTGGTGGGCATGCGCGAACGCGTCGAGCTGGCCGGCGGTGACCTGCGCACCGGCCCGACGGGTGACGGGCGGTTCCGGGTGCTGGCGGCGTTTCGGGTGGGGGAGGGACCGTGACGGTCAAGGTCGTGCTGCTGGAGGACGAGGAACTGGTCCGCAGCGGTATCCGGATGATCCTCGAGTCGGCCGACGACGTCGAGGTGGTCGCCGAGGACACGAACGGCGCGCGCGTGGTCGAGCTGGCCGACCGCTACCGGCCGGACGTGGTGCTGACCGACGTCCAGATGCCCAAGGTGGACGGCATCGAGGTGGTCCGGCGGCTGGCCGCGCACCCGGCGGCGCCGGCGGTGGTGGTGCTGACGACGTTCGACGTCGACGAGTACGTGTACGCGGCCCTGCGCCACGGCGCGGCGGGCTTCCTGCTGAAGGACACACCGCCGCGCGAGCTGGTCAACGCGGTCCGGGTCGCGGCCCGCGGCGAGGCGATGCTGTCCCCGAAGATCACCAAGCGGCTGCTGACGGACTTCGCTTCCGGCGGAGGGAGTTCACGGGCCCGGAAGCGCCTGGCGGAGCTGACGCCGCGCGAGCACGACGTGGCCGTCCACATCGGACGCGGGCTGAGCAACGCCGAGATCGCGAAGGCGCTGACCGTCAGCGAGTCGACCGTGAAGGTCCACATCGGACACATCATGGCCAAGCTGGAGGCGGCGAACCGCACCCAGGTGGCGATCGTGGTCCACGACGCCGGGCTGAGCTAGCGCGCCGCCCGGCGTTCGAGGATCTTCAGGGACTGCTCGCACCAGCGGAGGTTCTCCCGCTCGAACGCCAGCCCGCGCATCAGCGTCAGGTACGGGCCCACCCGCTCGGCGTCGGCGAGGTAGTCGTCCTCGAAACGGCCGTCGAGCAACTTCGCCCGGAGGCGCTCGTACCGGTCGATCTTCGTCTCCGCCCGGGTCATCCGGTCCTTCAGTGCCTGCCGGACGGCGGCTTCGTCGCCGGTGTCGACCGCTTGGACCTGGATCAGCAGCTCGTCGCGGATCACGCCCGGGCGCGGCGGGCGCGCGGTGAAGTCGTGGAGGGCCCGCGTGCCCGCCTCCGTCAACGAAAACAGCCTCTTGTCGGGCCGCTTCTCCTGGTGGACCAGCCGGGCGTGGACCAGCCCCTCGGACTCCATCCGGTCCAGTTCGCGGTAGAGCTGCTGGGGTGTCGCCGGCCAGAAGTTGGCCACCGACGCGTCGAACCCTTTCGCCAGGTCGTAGCCCGACGCCTCGCCCTCCAGCAGCGCGGCCATCAGCGCATCACGCAGGGCCATAGTGAACTAGTTGAGCGCTTCGCGCTGGATCTGGTCGAACTGGGCCGCCATGGCTTCCGACAGCGCCTGCGCGGCCGACAGCGGGCGGACCATCACCGTGAACTCGTCGATCAGCCCGTCGTCGTCGAAGTGCAGGAAGTCGCAGCCCTCGACGCGCGCGTCGCCGATCCGGGCCTCGAAGACGAGCGCGTGGTCACGGCCTTCGCCGCCGCTCAGCTCGCGCACGTAACGGAAGTCTTCGAACACTCGCAGCACGCCCCGCAGGATCGCGGCCGTGATCGCCTTGCCCGGGTACGGCTTGAACGCCACCGGGCTGCGGAACACGACGTTCTCCGCCAGCGTCGCCGCCATCGCGTCGGGGTCACGGGCCTCGACGGCCTTCCGGAAGCTGGTCATGCCTCACCTCACCTAGTCAACTTGTTGAATAGGACTGTACCGCTCGGCGACCCACAGCGTCACCACAGCTCCGCCACAGGCCCGGCCGCCACCTTGGTTCAAGGCCGGCTCAGGCGACCGTCAACCGGCCTTTACTCCCGAACCCGACCGCGAAAGGACAGGCATGGACCACGACCATGAAGGACAGCGGGTCAGCAGGCGCCGGATGCTCGCCGGGGTGAGCTCGGTCGGCCTGGGCGCGCTCGTCACGGCGTGCGCGGGCAAGAGCCCCGTCACGACGTCCACCGGCGAGACCGTCGCCCTGCAGGCGGTGACCGACGCCGACCTCACCGCCCTGTTCGCCGGCGCGCGGACCTGCACCCTCACCGCGTCCACCACCCAGGGCCCCTACTACTTCGACGCCGACAAGATCCGCGGCGACGTCCGCGAGGACAAGCAGGGCGCGAAGCTGCGGCTCGCCCTGCAGGTGCAGGACAGCGAGACGTGCAAGCCGATCCCGCACGCGGTGGTCGAGATCTGGCACTGCGACGCGGGCGGCCTGTACTCCGGCGCGGAAGCGGCGTCCGGCGGCGGTGGCGGCACGCCGCCCACCGGTCCGCCGCCGACCGGGACCCCGCCCACCGGTGGCCCGCCGCCAGGTGGGGACGCCGACCTCGAGCCGACCGACGACAAGCGGTACCTGCGCGGCGCCCAGGTCACCAACCAGCGCGGGATCGTCGAGTTCACCACGATCTGGCCGGGCTGGTACCGCGGCCGCACGATCCACGTCCACGTGATGGTGCACGTGGGCAACGAAAAGACCCTCACCACGCAGCTGATGTTCGACGAAACCCTGAACTCCGCGGTGATGGCGACCGAGCCCTACGCGCAGCGCACCGGCCGGGACACCTTCAACGACGGCGACTCCATCTACCAGCCGAGCATGCTGCTGAAGGTCACGAAGGCGCGTGACGGGTACGTCGGCTGCATCGTGCTCAACGCCGACCCGGACCACGACGGCAGCTAGCCCAGCTTCGCGTACGGGCACAGGGTTTTCGCCCGTTCGACCAGCCGCCGGACGTCGCCGACGCCGGGCCACGCGACCGCGATTTCGGTGCGCAGCACGGAACCGGCGCCGGCCGGGTCGGGGCCGACGGCGACCGTCACCGTGACGGTCAGCGCGGCCGGGTCGGCGCCGGTCTCCCGCGCGAGCACGCTCAGCGTCGCGTGGAAGGAGGCGGCGTACCCGGCCGCGAACAGCTGCTCCGGGGTGGTGCCGCCGCCTTCCCCGCCGAGTTCGGCGGGGAGCCGGAAGTCCAGCTGGAGTGTGCCGTCGGCGGACCGCGCCCGGCCGGACGCCCGGCCGTGCGCGAGCCGCCCGCCTTCCACCGTGACGGTGGTGGTGTGGAAGGCGGTGAACCCGGACCGGTCAGGCGCGGGAATCGCGGGCCAGCCAGTCGGCGAGCTTCGTCTCGGCGAGCTTCGCGCCCGGCCCGGGCAGGAGGTCTTCCGGTCCCGGCACCGCGCCGAAGTACGGCGCCTCGGGGTCGGTGACGACGGCGCGCGGGTCCTCGCGCGCGGTCAGCACGGTGCGCACCCACTCGTCGAGGCCGAAGACCTCGGGACCGGCGATCTCGGTGCGGCCGCCGACCGGCTGCCCGGCCGCGGTCCGGGCGACGGCGGCGGACACCTCGGCCGCGGCCATCGGCTGGACGCCGGCACCCGGCAGCCGCACGACGCCGTCGGTGGTCGAGGTGTCGGCGATCCCGCCGGCGAACTCGAAGAACTGCGTCGCGCGCACGATCGAGAACGGCAGGCCCGACTCGGTGACCAGCTTCTCCTGCGCGACCTTCGCGCGGAAGTAGCCGACGTCCGGCTGCCGGTCGGTGCCCACCACCGACAGCGCGACGTAGTGCGAGACGCCCGCTTCCTTCGCCGCCGCGACGAGGTTCCCGGTCGAGGTGCGGAAGAAGTGCATCACGTCGTCGTCGGCGAACGACGGCGAGTTCGACACGTCGATCAGGACGTCCGCGCCCAGCAGCACCTCCTTCAGCCCTTCGCCGGTGAGGGTGTCCACGCCGGTGCTGGGGGCGGCGGCGACCGCCTCGTGGCCGTGCTCGGCCAGCCGCGCGACCACGTTCGTGCCGATCAGGCCGGTTCCGCCGATGACGACGACCTTCATGTCCGTTCCTTCCGCTCGGCGCCGTCCCGGAGGGCCCGGAACGGCTGCACAACCCACTAGGACAAGACGGCGTGCGCGTTCGTGACAACGGTCCAGCCTCGCAGCTTCGCGGGATTGAGGACCAGCCAGAGGTCGGTGATCACCCGGTCGCGTGCTCTCCAGACGACGATCGCCGCAACGAGGTCGTCCACTCGCACGACGAGTCCGGTGCCCCCGTTGACCGAGTGCTCGTCCACCCGCGTGCCGGGGCGCGGGGCCAGCAGGGCGAGGACGGCCCGCGTCACTTCGGCGCGGCCGCGCACCGGCCGGTCCGCCGTGCGCAGCTTGCCGCCGCCGTCGAACCAGGCGGTGACGTCGTCGGCCAGCAGGGCGCCCAGTGCGGGGGTCGATTGCCCGGCGCACGCGGCGCGGAACCGCCGCGCGAAGTCGTCGGCCGGCGCGGGGCGAGGGGGAGCGGCGAGCCGGTGCAGGCAGCAGCGGCCGACCGCCCGGGTCAGCCACTCCGTCGGCGACGCGACGGCCGCCCGCTCGGCGGCGCCGAGCGCGTACCAGGCGCGGTAGGCCTCGTCGACGACGTCGCCGGGCCCGGCGAGCCAGGCGGCGACCTCCTCGAGGTGGCGGCGTTCGGCCAGCAGTTCGGCCAGCGCGGCATCGACCATGTCCGTTCGACAAGACGGCGCGCCGGAACGTGACGTGTCACAACGGCGAGGGCTGTCTTGTCTGCACTGGCATGACCACTCGCATCCCGGGGCCGCCCCCGCAGCTGGACGTCGTCGCGACCGTGCCCGGCGCGCCGCAGATCCACGAAAACGCCGAAGCGATGACGATCCTCGTCACGCTGCCACCCGGGAGCCCGGGCGCGCCGCCGCACCGCCATTCCGGCCCGGCCTACGGCTACGTTCTCAAGGGCGAGATCGTCTTCGAGCTGGAAGGCGAGCCCGAACGGGTGGTCAAGGCGGGCGAAGCGTTCTGGGAGCCGGGCGGCGACGTCATCCACTACCAGGACGGCAACCACCTGACCGACGCGGAGTCCGCGTTCGTGGTCACGATGTTCTGCGTGCCCGGCCGGCCGATGCTGGAGCCGGTGAGCGCGGAAGAGCTGGAGCGGCGCCGGGACCGCCGGGCGCCGCGGCCGTGATCCGCCGGATCGCATGATCGACACCGGTAGGCTGACGCTGTCGGAGGGAGCCGCGCGCATGGAGGACACCGGCCTCGAGGACGCGACCGCCGTCTTCGCGGAGGTGCGGCCGCGGCTCTTCGGGATCGCGTACCGCATGCTGGGCAGCGCCGCCGACGCGGAGGACCTGCTCCAGGAGGTGTGGCTGCGCTGGCAGGCCAGTGACCGGGCCGCGGTGCGCACGCCGGCGGCCTACCTCGCGACGACGACCACGCGGCTGGCGATCAACGCGACCAAAACGGCGTACGCGCGGCACGAAACCTACATCGGCCCATGGCTGCCGGAGCCCGTGGACACCTCGGCCGATCCCCAGCTGGGGGCCGAGCGGGGTGCGGCGCTGGAGCTGGCGGTGCTGCTCCTGCTGGAGAAGCTGACGCCGACCGAGCGCGCGGCTTACGTGCTGCGCGAGGCGTTCGACTACCCGTACGTCCAGATCGCGGAGATCGTGCAGACGACGGAGGTCGCGGCCCGCCAGCTCGTCAGCCGCGCGCGCAAGCACCTCGCGGCGGAACGGCGCACACCGGCCGCACTGCCCGAGCAACGGCGGCTCCTGACCGCGTTCGTGACGGCCGCCCAGGAAGGCGACTTGTCGACACTGGAAGAGCTGTTCGCGGCCGACGTGATCAGCTACTCCGACGGCGGCGGCGCGGCCCGCGCGTCGCGCATCCCGGTGCGCGGAGCTGTGACGGTGGCGAAGTACGTCCGCGCGTTCAAGGACCGGTTCTGGGAGGGCGTGACGGTGACCCCGTCGCTCGTGAACGGCGCGCACGCGATGCTGCTGTCCCGCGACGGCGAGGTGTTCACGGTGCTGACGGTGACCGCCTCGGCCAAGGGCATCGACCAGGTGCTGTGGATGATGAACCCCGGCAAGCTCAAGGCGGTCGCCGCCGTATGACGCCCTACACGCTCGCTCCCTTGGGCTGGTACTGGGCTCGCAACGCCTTCTTGTCCGGCTTCCCCAGTCCCGTCATCGGCAGCGACGCCGCCACGATCACCTGCTTCGGCACGTGCACCGGGCCCTTCCGCTCGCGCACCGCCGCCTGGATCTCGCCCGTCAGCTTCTCGACGGCGGCTTCGTCGGCGGGCGTGTCCGGGCGCAGGACCACCACCGCCGTCACCGCTTCGCCCCACTTGTCGTCCGGGGTGCCGATCACGCCCACCTGGGCGATCGCCGGGTGCTCCGCCACCACGTCCTCCACCTCGCGGGGGAACACGTTGAACCCGCCCGTCACGATCATGTCCTTGACGCGGTCGACGATGAACCAGAAGCCGTCCTCGTCCTCGCGGGCGACGTCGCCGGTGTGGAGCCAGCCGTCGCGGAACGTCTCCGCCGTCACCTCCGGGAGGTTCCAGTAACCCGCCGCCAGCAGCGGGCCGGCCACGCAGATCTCGCCGGGTTCGCCGGGCGCGACCGGGTTGCCGTCGGCATCGAGCAGTGCCGTGCGCAGGAAGGCCGACGGCCGTCCGCACGAGGACAGCCGTGCGTCGTCGTGGTCGCCCTTCGCCAGGTAGCTGATCGCCATCGGGGCCTCGGACTGGCCGTAGTACTGCGCGAAGATCGGCCCGAACCGGTCGATCGCCTCGCGTAGCCGCACCGGGTTGATCGACGCCGCCCCGTAGTACACCGTCTGCAGCGACGACAGGTCGCGCGTGCGCGAGTCGGGGTGGTCCATCAGGGCGTAGAGCATGGTCGGCACCAGCATGGTCGCCGTGATCCGCTCCTCCTCGATGATCCGCAGGACGCCGGCCGGGTCGAACTTCGGCACGACGACCAGGGACCCGCCCTTCAGCAGTGTCGGCGCGAAGAACGCCGCGCCGGCGTGGGAAAGCGGCGTGCAGATGAGGAACTTCGGCGCCTCGGGCCACTCCCACTCGGCGAGCTGGATCTGCGTCATCGTCGCCATCGCCTGCGCGGTGCCCATGACGCCCTTGGGCTTGCCGGTCGTCCCGCCGGTGTAGGTGATCGAGACGACCTGGTCCGGCGGCAGGTCGGCGGGGGCGAGCGGACGGGGGTCGAACTTCGCGGCGGTCGCGGTCAGGTCCGTGCCGACGTGGGCGAGCTGCTCGGGCACCGGCCCGATGGTGAGCACCTGGGTCAGCCCCGGCACCTTGTCCAGCAGGCCGAGCGCGCGCTCGACGAACATCGGCACCGGGTCGATGATCAGCGTGGTGATCCCGGCGTCGCCGAGGATGTAGGCGTGGTCGTCGAGCGAGCCGAGCGGGTGCAGCGCCGTCCGCCGCGACCCCTGCATCTGGCCGGCCGCGATGATCAGCAGGACCTCGGGGCGGTTCAGCGACAGCAGCGCCACCGCCGCCCCGGTGCCGGCCCCGAGCTCCTCGAACGCCTGGGCGTACTGGCTGACCTGCTCGGCGGTCCCGCCCCCGGTCATCGTGGTCTCGCCCAGCACCATCACCGGCGCGTCCCGGTGGCGCTTCAGGGCGGAGACGACCAGATGCCCGAGGTGGTTCGGATACCGCATCGCCTGCTCGTCCATCCCGGTCCCTTCCACGGCACAATACTAGAACACGTTACTGTTTTCGGCACTATACCCGCACGGGGCAAGGGGTGTCCGGCTCCTGCTTCGGTGGAACAGGTTTCATGGGATGGGGTGGCCTACGCGCTGTGTCCTGCCGGACCGAGCCCGTCGCAGATCCGGCGATCCGGTTGAACAGCGTTCGCATAGGTGGTCGCGGGAAGTGCTTGTGCGACGGGGAGACGGCGGGACCGTCCACATCGGACACTGATACGATGGCCACCGCCCTTCGCCCTTCCGGTCCGGTAACGCCGCGGCAACGACCCGTCGTGGCACCGGGACGAAACCGGGCCGGAATGCTCACTTACCTGACAGACGCGGGTCCGGGATGCTCACCGCAGAAGAAAAAGGGCTTTCCGCGCCGAGACCTTGCGCCGGGCCTCCGGGTGGACGACTATCGCGTGACGTTATGCACGTGCAAGCGCACGAGCAAAGGGGGAGGTGCGGGTGACCGAGGTGGCACCGGCGGTGGCGGAGACGGCGGACGTCCCGAGCGACGCGGTTCTGATCCAGGCGGTCCGCGGTGGCGACATCGCCGCGTACGGCCGGCTTTACGACCGGCACCTGGTCGCGGCCCGCCGCGTGGCGGCCACGATCGCGTCGGGCGAGGCGGAACGCGACGACCTCATCGCCGAAGGATTCACCCGCGTACTGCGGATTCTGCGTGCGGGCGAGGGTCCGGACGAAGAATTCCGCCCGTACCTCCTGACGACGATCCGGAACACGCTGATCAGCTGGCGCCGGCGCGACTCGGCCGTCTCGCTGGTGGCCGAGGTGCCGGACGTCCTGCCGAGCGAGGGCAGTGACGAGCCGGTGGACAGCCGGCTGCACGGCACCGTCGCCGCGGGCGCGTTCGCGAGCCTGCCCGAGCGGTGGCGGGCGGTGCTGTGGCGGACCGAGATCGAGGGCGACTCGCCCGCCAAGATCGCCGAGGACTTCGGGATGACGCCGAACGGCGTCGCCGCGCTGGCCTACCGCGCCCGGGAAGGGCTGCGGCAGGCGTACCTGGACCAGCACATCCCGGAAGCCCGGCGGCGCAACTGCCGGATCGTCTCGGGCCAGCTCTCCCGCTGGGTCCGCGACGGCGTCGGGGACCACAAGGCGCACCGGATCACGACCCACCTGGACCGCTGCCCGGACTGCCGGAAGCTGGCCACCGGCCTCCGTGAGCTCAACGAAGAACTGCCCGCCACCGTCGCCCCGCTGATCCTGGGCATCCCGCTCGTGACGCACTGGCTGACCACCACCGGCTCCCTTGCCTCGTCCGGGGCCGCCGCGAGCACCGGGGCCTCGGTGCTTTCGTGGGCCACGGCGGCGAAGGTGGCCGTCGCGAGCGCGGCACTGGTCACGACGGTGACCATCGGCGCGAGCAGCTCCGACGTGGCACCGCCGCCCCCGGCGACCGGCGCGGACGGAGCGACCACGCAGCCGGTGGGAACGCCGCGCGCGGCGGGTGTCCCGGGCGGCGGCGACCAGCGGCCGACCTCCGAAGCGCAGCTCACGTCGGCACCGCCCGCACCGGAGTCGTCCGCGGCAGAGCCGGCGGCCGAGGAGCAGGTCGTGACGACCGGAGCCGACGGGAAGACCACCACGGACAAGCAAGCGGCCAAGGAATCCAAGCAGGCCGCGAAGGAGTCGAAGCAAGCCGCCAAGGAGTCGAAGCAGGCGGCGAAAGAGTCGAAGCAGGCGGAGAAGACGAAGGTGCCCACGAGCTGACCCGGCCCCGCGGTCGGGGGCCGGGCCACCCGGTCAGCAGGGCTGCAGCAGCCAGCAGAGCCGGTACTTCGCCTGGTAGGTCGCGGCCGTCGCCGGGGCGACGATGTTCTGCGTCCGCGCCCCGCCGTGCGCCCAGCTCGAGAAGGCGTACTTCAGGTTGAGCGGCGGCAGGTTCTGCGGGCTGTCCGCGCTGATCGAGTTGGTCGAGCCGGCGATCACCGTCCGCGAGAACGGCGTGCGCTGCTGCGTCCCGCCGACCGTGAGCAGCGCCTGGTCCGGGCTCGACGTGAAGGTCAGCGCCACCGTCTTCGGCTGCAGGTCGACGGTCTTGGCGCCGGTTCGGCCGGTCGAGTCCGTCGCCGTCAAGGTGAGCTGCAGGTACGACGGGTACTCGTGGTCCGGTGCGACGAACGTGCCCGCGGCGACGCCCGGGAAGTCCTGGACGGTGTGCGTGTGGCAGGTGCCGTTGGCCGCGCAGTGCCGGATCGCGAGCCGCCAGGACAGCGCCGAGGGCGGCAGTTCGCCGTCCTGGGCGTCGATCGCCCGGCCGGAGAACGACACGGTCTGGCCCACCGACCACGTCAGCGACGCGGCGGGCGCGTCGACCACCGGCACCGGGTCGAGCCCGGCGGGCGTCCCGGCCGTCACCCGGACCGTCGTGGTGGCCGTCGCGCCGTGGGAGTCGGTCACCCGCAGTCCGGCGTCGACCGCCGCGGCCGTGGTGTAGGTCCAGGTCGGGTCCGGCGCCGCCGAGTCGTCGTACGCGCCGTCGGCGTCGAGGTCCCAGGCGTAGGTCAGGGTGTCACCGGCGTCCGGGTCGGTGGACCCGGTGCCGTCGAACCGGACGGTCAGCGGGGCGGGGCCGCTCGACGGCGTCGCAGTGGCCGACGCGACCGGCGGGCGGTTGGTACCGCCGGGGTAGCTCACGCGCCGGAGCTCGCCGCTGCCGAGCGCGACGTAGAAGACGTCGCCGCCGGGGCCGGTCAGCACCTGTACCGGCGTGTTCGCGCCGGTCACGAACGGGACCAGGCGGCTCGGGCTGGGCTGGCCGTTCGCCGTCTGCATCGCCCAGATGCAGCCGCGTGACGAGTCGGCGAAGAACAGCGCGCCGGCGTACGCGGCGGGGTAGTTGCTGCCCGACTCGAAGGCGATCCCGCTGATCGACGAGCCGCCGGTGGGACAGGGATCGCCCGCCACGACCTTGGCGTTGTGGTTGTAGGCGTAGAACGGCGCCGCCTGCCCGCCCGCGGTGTACAGGGATTCGCAGCGGTCGAGGTTCGCGCCGTCGTAGCCCGCTTGCCGCGCGGTGCCTTCGAAGCAGGGCCAGCCGAAGTTCTCCGCCACCGCGTCCCCGGCGTTCGCGACGCGGTTGATCTCCTCCCAGGTGTTCCAGCCGACGTCCCCGGCCCACAGCTCCCTCGTGCCGGGCCGGAACCCGAACCGGAACTGGTTGCGCGCGCCGTAGGCGATCACGCGCCGGGCGTTGGCGTCGGAGCTGCCGGCGAACGGGTTGCCGGGCAGCCCGTCCCCGGTGTCGGGGTCGAGGCGCAGGAGCGTGCCGTTGAGCAGCACCGGCTGCCCGGCCGCGCGGCGCGGCGACTGGGACCGCAGCGCGCCGCCTTCGGCGTTCGGCGGGGCGAGGTTCGTGCCGGCGGGGGACGGTGGGTCGGCGCAGGGGTTGCCGACCTGGCCGTAGTCGGCGAAGTTGAAGCTGGCGCCGTCCCCGCCGCCCGCGTACAGGGCGCCGTCCGGGCCGAAGGCCAGCGCGCCCACCGAGTGACTGGGGAACTGCTGGCACCAGCCGGTCACGAGGGGCTTCTCGCTGACGGCGGTGCCGTCCGGGCCCATGGTGAGCCGGGAGATCCGGCCGGTGACGACGCAGCCCTGGTCGGTCGCGCCCGGCGGGGTCGGGCAGGCGTCGCCCCACTGCGGCGCGGTCCCGCCCGGCAGGGCGTCGAGGGTGTAGGAGACGTAGACGTACGGCCGGGCGGGGAACGCGGGGTCGACGGCCAGGCCGAGCAGGCCGCGGTCCCAGAAGTCCTGGGTCGGGGTCCGCAGGTCGGCGAACACGGTCGCGGTCGGGTCGGCGAGGGAGTCGAAGACCTTGACCAGGCCGCTCTTCTCGGCGACGAAGACCCGCCCGTCGGGGGCGAACGCCGCGGCGGTCGGCGAGGTCAGGCCCCCGATCGCGACGGTGTCGGTGAACCCGGTGGGCACGGCCCCGGCGGGGGTGGCGACGGCGACGGCCAGCGCACCGGCGAGCGGCACGACCACCGCGGTGGCCAGGGCGCGTCGTGATCTTCGGGGGAACAGGGGACGACGGAAGAGCATCACTCGAACTCCAGGTGCGCGGGGGACCGGGACCGTCCCCTATGGCGCCGGAAGTCCGATCGTTGTTACACCTCGGACCGGAAATGCACACGGCTGGCCCATCCTCGGGTGATCACTATGCACGGGGTGTATAAACCGTAGCTATACACTGCGTGTACAGTCGCCCGCATGTCATTCGGACACACCCTGCTCGGGCTGCTCGAGAACGGCCCCCGGCACGGCTACGACCTGAAACGCGCTTACGACGACCGGTTCGGGCACGACCGCCGCGTCCACTACGGCCAGGTCTATTCGACCCTGGCCCGGCTGCTCAAGCAGGGACTCGTCGAGGCCGACGGCATCGAGGCCGGCGGCGGTCCCGAGCGCAAGCGCTACGCGATCACCGACGCGGGGGTCGCCGACGTCGGCAGCTGGCTGGCGACCCCGGAGAAGCCGGAGGCCTACCTGCAGAACACGCTCTACACCAAGGTCGTGCTCGCCCTGCTCTCCGGCCGTCCCGCCGCCGACGTCCTCGACGTCCAGCGCTCGGCCCACCTCGACGCCATGCGCGAGCTGACCCGCCGCAAGACCCGGGGCGACCTCGTCGACCAGCTGGTCTGCGACCACGCGCTGTTCCACCTGGAGGCCGACCTCCGCTGGCTGGAGCTGACCGCGGCCCGGCTCGACCAGCTGGCGAAGGAGATCGCGTGACCACCCCGGGGGACGTCCTGCTGGAGGCCGCCGAGGTGCGGAAGGCCTACGGCGCCACGGACGCGCTGACGTCGGCGAGCCTGCGGGTGCGCGCGGGGGAGGTCGTGGCGCTGATGGGCCCGTCGGGGGCGGGCAAGTCGACGCTGCTGCACTGCCTGGCCGGGATCGTCCGGCCGGATGCCGGCGCGGTCCGCTACCAGGGCGCCGACCTCGCGTTGCTGTCCGACCGCGCGCGCTCGGCGTTGCGCCGCACCGACTTCGGGTTCGTCTTCCAGTTCGGCAGGCTCGTTCCGGAGCTGACCTGCCTGGAGAACGTGGCCCTGCCGCTGCGGCTCAACGGCGAGCGCGGCCGGGTCGCGGCCCGGCGGGCGCGGGACATGCTGGGCGAGCTCGGCCTGGCCGACGTGGCCGGCAAGCGGCCGGGCGAGGTGTCGGGTGGCCAGGGTCAGCGCGTGGCGATGGCCCGCGCGCTCGTGACCGGGCCGCGCGTCGTCTTCGCCGACGAGCCGACGGGCGCCCTCGACTCGCTCAACGGCGAGCAGGTCATGCAGCTGCTGACCACAGCGGCGCGCGACCGGGACGCGGCGGTGGTCCTGGTGACGCACGAACCCCGCGTCGCGGCCTACTCCGACCGCGAGGTCGTCGTCCGCGACGGCCGGACGCGGGAGCTCGAGGTGATCGGGTGATCCGCCGCTGGGTGGCCGACCTCGCCCTCGGGATGCGCCTCGCGCTGGGCGGCGGCGGGGCGCGGACCGCGCTGGTGCGGCTCACGTTGACGGCGGTCGGCGTCGGGCTCGGCGTCGCCGTCCTGCTCACCGCGACGTCGGTGCCGCACCTGCTCGGTGCCCGCGACGACCGGGCGAGCTCGCGCGTCCTCGCCCCGGGGACGGCCGCCGAAGGCGTCGACCCGATCCACGCCGTCACCCGGAACGACGAGTTCCGGGGCCGCGGCCTGCAGGGCGCCCTGGTGCAGCTCACCGGCCCGCACCCGCCCGCCGCGCCGGGCGTGGCCCGGTTGCCGGGGCCGGGGGAGGCCGTGCTGTCCCCGGCACTGGCGGAGCTGCTGCGGTCGCCGGACGGCGAGCTGTTGCGCTCGCGGCTTTCGCAGCGGGTGATCGGCACCATCGGCGACGCCGGGCTCACCGGCCCGAACGAACTGTTCTTCTACATCGGCTCCGACACCGTCGCGCAGCAGCCGGACACCGTCCTGGTCGGCCGGTTCGGGTACGAGACCTCCCGACGTCCGCTGTCCTCGCTCGAGCTGCTGCTGGTCGTGGTGGGTGCGACGACCTGCCTGGTGCCGGTGTTCGTCTTCGTCGTCACCAGCACCCGGCTCGCGGCGGCGGCCCGGGACCGGCGGCTCGCCGCGCTGCGCCTGGTCGGCGCGGACCGCGGCCAGGTGCACCGGATCGCGGCCGGCGAGGCGCTGCTCGGTTCGTTCGCCGGCCTGCTCGCCGGCCTGGTGATGTTCCAGCTCATCCGCGTCCTCGTCCCGGCGATCACCGTGGACGCCTTCCGCGGCGGTCTCTTCGGCACCGACGTCGTCCCCGACTGGCGGCTCGGCGTCCCGGCCCTGCTGGCGCTGCCGCTGCTGGCGTGCGCGGCCGCCGTGGTCGCGCTGCGGCCCGTCGTCATCGAGCCGCTGGGCGTCGAGCGGCGGGGGACGCGGAGCCGGCGGAAGCTGGCGTGGCGCCTGTTCCCCGCCGTCACGGGCGGCGTGTTGCTGCTGACCGGCCTGGGCGGCGACGGCGACGGCGCCGGCAACCCCGCCGTGATCGTCGGCGTCGTGCTCGTCCTCACGGCCGTGCCCCTCGTGCTGCCGTGGGTGGTCGAGCGGGTCGCGGGCCTGCTCGGCGGCGGTTCGCCGGCCTGGCTGCTGGCCGTCCGCCGCCTGCAGCTGGACAGCGCGACGGCGGCGCGCCTGGTCAGCGGCGTCGCCGTGGTGCTGGCCGGATCCATTGCGCTGCAAGGGGTCTACGACCGCGCCGAGAGCGAACGTCCCGTGCCGCGGCAAATCCGGGTGCTCGCGACCTACTACGCCACGAGCGTCGCCGACGGCGACGCGTTCGCCGCCGCCTTCCACGCGCTGCCCGGGCTGGGCGGCGTCCCGGTGCGGACCGGCGCCCTGCTCGAGACCGCGGCGGGGGACCGCGTCTCCGCCGTCGTCGAGAGCTGCCCGGCGCTGCGGGCCCGCGCGCGGATCGCGGACTGCCGCGACGGCGACGTCTACGCCGCGGCGACCCTCGCCGACCGGGTGCCCGGGCAGGGGGATCACGTGTGGTTCTCCGAGGTCCGCCGCGCCCGCGCGATCGACCGTCCCCAGTGGACGCTGCCGGAGGTGCACCGCGTGCCGGTGTACGGGGACGGCGGGCTGGAGCTGCTCGTCACCCCGGGCGCGCTGGCGACGGCGTCCGGGGTCGGGCTGACGGTGAACGCGACCCTGCCGACCGCCGACCCGGACCTGGTGGAGCGCGTCCGGAACGTGGTGGGGTGGAACGGATCGGTGGACTCGCTCGGCACCGGGCGGGACGGCACCTCCGCGCTGATCACCCGGGTCCTGTCGGTCGGTTCGGTGCTGGTGCTGCTGTTCGTCGCGGGCAGCCTGCTCGTCGCCGCGTGGGAGCAGCTGCGGGAACGGCGGCGCAGCCTCGCCGCGCTGGCGGCGAACGGCGCCGGGCGCGGCGTGCTCGCCCGGTCGCTGGTGTGGCAGCTGGCGATCCCGGTGGCGGTCGCGGTGGTCGTCGCCGTGCCGGCCGGGCTGGCCCTCGACTGGCTGGTGCTCACGTTCGTGGTGCACCGGCCGATGGCGGCGGACGTGCCGGCGATCGCGCTCCTCGCGGCGACCGCGATCGCGGCGGTACTGTTCGTCACCGCGCTGACACTGCCCGCGTTGTGGCGGACGACGAACCTGGAGAATCTGCGCGAAGAATGACCCGGCCGGCGGGCGGGTCCGGTTCTTTCCGGGCCCGCCGCCGGCCGTGGAGCCTTTTCGGTGGGCCGATTCCGCCCGAAAAGGCGCCCTTTCCGCCGTTGTGGCGTTATCCTCTTTCCGCGATCGTGAATACGTCGATATCCGCCGCCCCACGATTTCGAGGCAAGCAGATGCGCACCATGTATGACGCCGTCACCGCGCGGAACATCCTCAAGAAGGACCGTCGGCCCGCGCTGGTGGCCGGGTACGTCGACCGGATCAGGCTGGCGCCGTGGACCGCCGCCGACTGGGCGCTCTTCCCGGACGCCCTCAAGGTGCGGATCGTCAAGAAGGCGTCGACCGATGACGGGCACGTGCTGGACGTCGAGCCGGGCGACGCCGCGCCGGAGGAAGCGCCGGGCTGGGCCCGGCGGCGGCGCGCGTCGGGGTTCGCCTACCCCGTCATCTACTGCAACCGGTCGACCTGGCCGAAGGTGAAGGCCGCGTTCAAGGCCCAGCGCGTCGAGCCACCGCTGTACTGGATCGCCACGGCCACCGGCAAACCCGAAATCCCCGACGGCGCGATCGCCGCGCAGTACCTGCTGGACGTCGCGCCCGGCATCGACATCTCCGTCGTGGCCGACTTCTGGCCCGGCGTGGATTCGCCGGGCGGATCCCTGACCGCTGAACCGGAAGTGGAGCTCATGGAACGCATCACCGTCACCCCGCCCAACGCCGGGCAGAACACGGTCCGGCTCAACCTGTCCGGCAGCGCCGGCGCCGCGCTCGTCGTCCGCCCGCGGATCAACGGCCAAGGCGTGTCGAAGCCGATGTGGGTCGGCAACATCTTCGCGTGGGGCTCGGACAAGACGGGCGTCGGGCACAACCCCAAGACCGACCCGAACTACGACGACCGCCTGACGTCCCACCGCCGGTTCTCCCTGCCGGGCGCGGTGTGGGCCGACCTCGAGTACAGCGCCTCGGAGCCGTTCGAGATCGACATCGTCGGCTGAGCTGAGCCGGGCTGAGGCGTGGCCGTCCGGCACGCCGCCCCTGGCCGCGGTGCCGCTCAAGCTTCCGCCGTGAGGTGGTTGCGGAGGAAGGCGATCCCGGCGTCGGTGACGTGCTGGAGCCGGCGTTCGCCGTAGAAGTGGCCCGCGCCGTCGAGGCGGATCAGGTCGGCGTCGGCGCCGGCCCGCCAGTAGGCCGAGACCAGTGCTTCGCTGTGGGCGATGGGGATCCCGGCGTCGTCGGTGCCGTGGGCCAGCAGGAGCGGGGCCGCGGTCGCCGACGCGTGGAGCAGCGGGCTCGCGGTCGGCCCGGGGAGCCAGTCGTGCGGGTCGTGACCGCTGCTGTGCAACGGGGAATCCGCCGGCGGCGGCGGGATGCGCGTGAAGTCCGTCGGCGGGCTCCAGGCGATCGCGGCGCCGACGTGACTCGGCGGGCCCGTGATCCCGAGATCGCCTTCGAAGCCGGCGTCGTCCGCCGTGACGGCGAGCATCGCGGCCAGGTAGCCGCCGGCCGAGTGACCCCACGCCGCGACGCGGCCGGCGTCGAGGTCCAGCTCGCCGGCGTGGTGACGCACCCAGCGCACGGCGGCCTTCACGTCGTGGACCTGCGCGGGGAAAGGGGCTTCACGCCCGTGCCGGTACTGGGCCCGCGCGACGGCGAACCCGGCCGCCACCAGCCGATCCGTCACGCGGTCGCCGAGCAGGCTGTGCTTGTGCGACCCGCCGGCCGGCGCGCCGCCGTAGAGGTAGACCACCACCGGATGGCCGCCGCGCGGCGCCGGACCGGCCGGCACGACGAGGTCCAGCAGCAGCGGCCGGTAGCCGGCGAGCGTCGCGACGAGTGCGTCCCGATAGGACACTCGCGCCCCGGCCCGTTCGGCCCGGGGCGGGGTGAGCGGAGCACGGGAAGTGAGCACGTGACCACTATCGGGGCATCCCGGGCACGGCGGCCAGCCGTACCAGGATGCGGGAGGGCTCCGAGCCGACCCACCGGCGGCCGGCTAGTACGAGCGTTGTACGAAATTTGGATCCGCCTCTGGCGCAATGCCACCCATGCGAACTCCGAAAGTGCTCCTCCTCGCGCTGGCCGTCGTGGCCGGCGCACTGGCATGGCCCGGGACGGCCGGTGCCGCCTACAGCGATCCGCTGACGACCACGACCAAGCAGAACCTGGTCTGGCACGCGACGCCGGCCGCCGCGCTGACCGCGCTCGACAACGCCCTGCCGAACGTCAGCCTCAACACCGTCGTCAACGACACCAGCTACGCCATGACCGGCTGCACGAGCGCCGAAAAGGCCGCGCTGCCCAAAGCGCCGGCCGCCACGAAGTCGTTGTGCTGGGACTCCGAACGCGCGGGCAGCACGACCTGGGTCCCGCAGGGCATCACGACCTCCGGGGACGCCGACGACGACGGCATGTGGGGCGCGGACAAGGTCATTCTGTCCGGCTGGCACGGCACCGACGCGCTCGGCCGGTACAACGACGCCCGGATCCAGGCGGTCAACTACAACGACCCCGCCGCGGCCGCCCACCGGATGATGTACCTCGCCGTGCCGAACAGCACCGGCAGCAGCTTCTCCGCGGCGAAGGCCCACATGGGCGGGATGGCCTGGCTCGGCGACAAGATCTACGTCACCGCCGTCGGGAACACCTCGACCGCGATCCGGGTGTTCAGCACCAAGCACATCCTGCAGCTGACCGACACGACGTCGGACGCGATCGGCAAGACCTCGGCCGGATATGCCGCGTACACCTACAAGTACGCGATGATGCAGGTCGGCTACTACACCTACGCGGGCGGGACCTGCAGCATGGCCTCCGACACGGGCGTGCCGTGCTTCTCGTCGATCTCCCTGGACCGCAGCACGAGCCCGGCCAGCATCGTGACGACCGAGTACTTCTCCGACCAGAGCCTCCACGGCCGCCTCTACCGCTTCCCGATGGGCACGGACTACCTGCTCACCGGGACCGCGGCGGAGGCGTTCCGCAGCTCGGTCGGCAACATGCAGGGCGTCCTGTCCCACGACGGCAAGTGGTACGTCGCCCACAGCTCGGCGACGATCAACGGCCAGCTCTGGGCCCAGACGACCGCGGCGAGCACGGCGGCGACCTGCGGTTCGACGTCCGCCTGCTGGGCGGTCCACCCGGAGGCGCTGACCTACGACTGGTCGACCGGCCTGGTCTGGTCGCAGTCGGAGTGGTCGACGGCCGACTGCCAGGCGCAGAGCCAGACGTGCGGCCGGTCGGTGTTCGCGGTCCCGCTGTCCTCGCTGGGTTAGCGGGCGAGCAGGGACGCTCCGAGCGCGGTGATCAGGTAGAGCACCTGGCGCCCGGAGCGTTCCCGCTCGACCAGCCCGTTCTCCCGCAGGACCGCCAGGTGCTGCGACACCGCGCTGGGTGTCACGCCGAGGGCGCGGGCCAGGTCGGTCGTGGTGGCGGGGGAGCGCAGCGCTTCGAGGAGCCCGGCCCGCGCGCGGCCGAGCAGCCGGACCGTGCCGCCCGATGGCGCGCGGGTGCCGGCCGTCCACAGGGCGCCGCGGCCGCGGGCCGGGTAGCGGACCGTCGTCTGCGTGGACGTGCTCCGCTTGACCAGGACGTGCGGGCAGCCGAGCACGACCGGGATCAGGACGAGGCCGCCGGGACCCCGGTTCACCCGGCGGTCGCCGTCGAGCAGCAGCTTCCCGTTGTCCCAGCGCAAATCCGGGTGCAGGCCGGCGAACAGCCGTTCGGCGCCGCCCGCGGCCAGCATCCGCGCGCGGTGGGCGACGTCGGCGTCGAGGACGGCCCGGATCCTCGGCCAGTGCGGGGCGAGCAGCCGGTCGTGCGCCTCCCGCAGCTCCGCGGCGATCGCCGTCAGCCCGGCCGCCGGGCGCTCGGCCAGCTCGGCGACGGTGCCGCGGAGGTCCGACCCGAACACGCGCCCGAGGCTGCGCCGGACCTGACGCGCGGTCGTCCGCCGCAGCGCGGCCAGATCGTCCTCGATGGACGGACCGGAGCCGCGCGGGGCGGGCACCAGGAACTCCGGCCAGTTGGGCCGGCCGCTGACGATCAGCGGCCAGGTCCACGGGAGGTCCAGCGGCTCGCGGGTGAGCTCGTCCTCGGCCCAGCGCAGCCACGGCAGCGCGCTCGCCTGCCGCTCGCGGCCGCCCAGCTGCTGCAGGCACGCGACCGTCTCCGACAGCGGCGAGATCGCGAAGCGGGTCGCCGCGAGCTGCGCGACGTCGAGTTCGATCGTCAGGGCCACCGTGCCGAGTATGTAGCACCGGGCTAAATCGTGTCCGGGCCCGGCTCGGGCCCCGAGGATTCGGCGCATGACCCTGCCGACGGCGTACCGGCGGCTGTGGTGGGCCACCGGCATCGACAACCTCGGCACCGGCGCGTTCACCGCGGCGGTGCCCCTCCTGACCGTCACGGTCACGCACGACCCGCGGCTCGTCTCGCTCGTGTCGGCCGCGGCGTACCTGCCGTGGTTGCTGCTGTCCCTGCCCGCCGGTGCGCTGGCCGACCGCCACGACCGGGCCGGCCTCATGTGGCGCGCGCAGGCGGTGCAGGCGGTGCTGGTCGGCGCGACCGCCGTCCTGACCGCTTGCGGCGCGATCGGCATCCCGGTCCTCGTCGTCACGGCGTTCGGGCTGGGCGCCGGTGACGTCGTCTTCGGCACCGCGGCCCAGGCGATCCTGCCGGACTTGGTCGCGAAGCCGCTGCTGCCGCGCGCCAACGGCCGTCAGCAGGCGGTCACGACGGTCACCGGGCAGTTCGCCGGCCCGCCACTGGGCAGCCTGCTGTTCGGCGTCTCGGCGGCACTCCCGTTCGGTGTCGACGCCGTCTCGTTGGCGGTGTCCGCCGTCCTGGTGGCGACGCTGCCCCGGCGGGACCGGGGCGCCCGGACCCGGTCCGCCGTCCGGGAAGGACTGGCGTGGTTGCTGCGGCACCGGCTGCTGCGCACGCTCGCGATCCTGGTGGGTGTCAACGCCTTCTGCGGCCAGCTCGCCTTCGCGACGCTCGTCCTGCTCGCCACCCGGGTCGTGCACCTCGACGCGCGCGGCTACGGCCTGCTGCTCGCCGGGGCCGCGCTGGGCAGCGTGCTCGGCGGCCTGGTCAACGCGCGCGTCGTGGCCCGGATCGGCTCCCGGCCGGCGGTGCTGACCGCGCTGGTCGCGAACATCGGCGCGTTCGCGGGCATCGGCCTGAGCCGCGACGCCGTGGTGCTCGGCGCGTTCCTCGCGGTGAACGGGTTCGCGACGACGCTGTGGAACATCGTCACCGTCGGTCTCCGGCAGCGGCTGGTGCCGCCGGCCCTGCTCGGCCGGGTCACCAGCGCGTACCGGCTGCTCGGCTGGGGCCTGCTCCCGGTCGGCACCCTGGCCGGCGGGCTGGTGGCCCACGCGCTGGGGCTGCGGGCGCCGTACCTCGTCGCGGCCGCCGCGCGCGGGCTCGCACTGGTGGCCGCGCTGCCCGCGCTGGCCGGTCCTTCGTGGACGGATCAGCGCCGCGTGTAGATCAGCCCCAGCTGATCCACTTCGTCACCCGCGCGGCCGTGGAAGCCGGCGATCTGCCAGCCGTCCGGTGCGGTGGCGGTCGTGCAGTCCGACGTCTTCGTGCCGCCGGCGAGCGTGCCGCCGCGGTTGGTGGTGAGGCGGGCGGAGAAGATCCGGGTGTGGCCGTTGTAGCTGCCTCGGCACAGTTCCGCCGAGACCGCGTACTCGCCGTCGGCCAGCGGGTAGGTCCGCGAGGTGCCGCCGGTGCCGCCGTGACCGGACGTCGTGCCGTCGGCCAGGGTCAGGCCGATCCGGTCGACCCGGGTGCCCGCGCTCAGCGTCAAGGTCGTCGCGCGGCCGCCCGCCGGCACCCGGTCCAGGTCGGTGAACGGCGTGCCGTGCGGGCCGCCGAAGCGGTCGCTCAGGCGGAACGCCGGGTTTTCCGTCCAGCCGAACCGCACGGTCACCGGGTCGTGGTCCGACAGCATCGCCCCGGACGCGTCGAGGAACGCGGTGTGCTCGTTGTTGTAGTAGGTCGCGTCGAGGGAGATCTGCTTGTTCCCGCGGTAGAGCACCTTGTCGACGATCTCGCACGCGTTGGTGACCGCGTTTTCGTTGCACAGCAGGGGATCGCTGCCCGCCGCGGGCGGGACGCCGCCGCGTTCGAGCCGGACCCACGCGTCGGTGAGCCCGTTGGCGGCGGCGAACGCCCGGATCGTGTCGGCGGCCCGGGTGTAGCGCGTGTTGGTGTCGCCCATGACCACGACGGCGTTGCCCGCCGAGTGCGTGGTGATGTAGGCGGTGAGCTGGTCGAGGTTCGCGGCGCGCGAAGCCTGGTCGCCGTCGTTCGTGCCCGCGTTCGTGTGGATGTTGTACGCGTCGACGTAGACGCCTTCGGCGAGCCGGAGGCGGGTGAAGGTGAAGCCCTTCGGCGTCAGGCAGTCGCCCGAGTCGAACTGGCACGAGTTCCAGCGGACTCGCTCCAGCTCGTCGACGGGCAGGGCGGACAGGCTGTTCAGGCCGCTCCCGATCCCGGCGCCGCCGCTGGTCGGCGTCCGGTACGGATGGGCGTCGGCCGCGTACAGGTTCGCGTGGTAGTTGAAGTCCTCTTGGACGTGCACCAGGTCGTACGGGCCGAGGCGCTGCCCGATGGCCGTCGTGCCGGGTGCGCGCGGGGTGGGGGCGCTGGAGATGCCCTCGGGCAGCCCGGCGATGTTGTAGGACAGCACGCTGAAGGTGCCGCCGGCGGCGTGGGCGGTGGGAGCGGTGACGGCGAGCCCGGACGCGGCGAGGACGGCGGCCGCGAAGGCGGTGAACACTCTGCGCAAGGCGGTGTTCCTTCCGTGGCGGGGGAGCGGGAACAGCCGGCAGTGACGTGAACGAAATTCACGTTAGCCGGTTGTTCGCGCTCACACAACCGCCTCTCAGCCGCCGGGGTGGCCGCAGGCGTAGACGTTCGCCGAGGCCAGCCGGACACAGGCGGGGCACGTGTTCACCGGCCGGTCGCGGCGGCCGTAGTAGGGGTGCCGGGCGCCGCACAGCGCGATGAGCACTTCACCGGGCTGCGGGTCCGGGTGGCACCGCGGGCAGAAGGCGTGCGCGGCGCGTTCGACGTCGGTGCTCATGTCCGGCCGGGTACCCGCGGCTCCGGCGCGCCAACCCGCCGGAACCACCCGGTGACCGGCCGGCCGCCGGTGAAGCACCAGATCGCGATCACCGGGTCGCAGAACGCGCAGCCGAACGACGAGTCGTGCGCGAACGGCAGGATCGGCTGGCCCTTCAGGTGGTGGACTACGTCCCAGGCGGTGTGCAGCAGCCAGCCGACACCGATGAACGTCCACGAGTCGAGCCCGCGGAACGCGACGTAGGTCATCACCGCGCAGAACACCAGCTCCCACGGCCCGAGCGCGCCGCCGGAGAGGTAGGCCGCGCCCGCGCCGCCGACCAGGACGGCGTTGACCTTCCGGCGGTGGGGCTCGGGGATCAGGGAGCTGAGCACGACGTAGAGGAGGCCGATCAGGATCGGCGCGAGCACGGCCATCATGATCGACCACGCTAGGAACGCACGGCCCGGGCGGCCAGTGGCTGTTCTGCCACGCTCCGCCGGTTTCTCGCCAGCGGGGACGGCTCCGTAAGGTGGGGGGCCGGTGGATGATCAGGTGGTTGCGAAATGAACGTGAAGGCGGCCCGCGCGAGTGCGACGCGGGAAAGCATCCTGGTGACGGCGGAGCGGCTCTTCGCCGAGCACGGGGTGCAGGTGGTGTCCAACCGGCACATCAGCGAGGCCGCCGGGCAGGGCAACAACGCCGCCGTCAACTACCACTTCGGCACGAAGGTGGACCTGGTCCGCGCGATCGTCCGCAAGCACGCCGAGCCGATGGAGCGGCTGCGCGCCGAGCTGGTCGAGGCCACCGTTGCCGGCGATGCCGGCGCCGGCCTGCGCGAATGGGTGGCTTGCCTGGTCCGCCCGAGCACGACGTACCTGCGCGAGCTGGGTGCGCCGACGTGGTTCGCCCGGTTCAGCGCCCAGGTGATGACCGACCCGGCCCTGCGGGCGATCATCGCGGAGGAGTCCCTGTCGTCCCCGGCTCTCGCCCGCGCGGTCGAGGGGCTCAACCGCTGCTTGGCGGGGCTGCCCGCGGACGTGCGCGCCGAGCGGAGCGACATGGCCCGGCAGCTGATGATCCACATGACGGCGGAGCGCGAGCGGGCGCTGGCCGAGGGCACGCCGACCCCGCGCGCGACCTGGGACGACGCGGGGACGGGCCTGATCGACGCGGTCACCGGGCTGTTCTTGGCTCCGGTCACGCCGGCCTGACGGGTTCGTCCGCGCGGATCAACCGTGCCGCTCCGGTTCGTCGTCGCGGACGAACGGCTTCGCCGGAAATCCTCCTAACGTCGGCCCGATGCGGACACTCTTGCGGGGCGGCCGGGTCGTGGATCCCGGCAGCGGCTTCGACGGCATCGCCGACGTCCTCCTCGACGACGGCCGGGTCGAAGCCGTCGGCCCGGGCCTCCACGCGCCCGAAGCCACCGAAGTCGACGTCGAAGGGCTCGTCGTCGGGCCCGGGTTCGTCGACCTGCACAGCCACGTGCACTCCATCGCCGGGCAGCGGCTGCAGGCCATGGACGGTGTCACCACCGCCCTCGACCTCGAAGCCGGGCTCATGCCGATCGACCGCGCCTACGCCGAGGCCGCGAACGCCGGGCGGCCGCTGCACTACGGCTTCTCCGCCTCCTGGGGCGCCGCCCGGGCGCAGGTCCTCGCGGACATCGCGCCCGACGCGAGCATCGACAGCGGGCTCGCGATCCTGGGAAACCCGCGGTGGCAACGCAGTTCTTCGAAGGCCGAACTGACCGCCTGGCTTTCCCTGCTGGAAGCCGAGCTCGCGAAGGGCGCGCTCGGCATCGGCGTCCTCATGGGCTACGCGCCCGCGACCGAGCCCGGCGAGTTCCTGGCCGTCGCGCACCTCGCCGCGAAGGCGGGCGTGCCCACCTACACCCACGTCCGCGAGCTGGTCGAGGTCGACCCCGCGATCCCGGTCGACGGCTCCGTCGAGATCGTCGCGGCCGCGGGCGAGACCGGCGCCGCGATGCACCACTGCCACGTCAACAGCACCTCCGGCCACCACATCGACCGCGTCCTCGCCACCCTCGAAACCGCACGGAGCGAGGGCTCGCGCGTCACCGTCGAGGCCTACCCGTACGGCGCGGGCAGCACGGCCGTCGGCGCCGCCTTCCTCGAGCCGGACCGCCTGCGCCTGAAGGGCTTGCGGCCGTCGAGCGTGGTCATCCTCGAAACGGGGGAGCGGGTCCGCGACGAAGCCCGCCTGCGCCAGGTGCGGCAGCAGGACCCGGGCGCCCCCTGCCTCCTCGAGTTCCTGGACGAGCGGGACCCCCGCGACCGCGGCCTGCTGCACCAGGCGCTCGCCTTCCCCGACGCCGTCGTCGCCAGCGACGCCATGCCCGTCTACTGGAAGGACGGCCGCACCGAGAGCACCGAGTGGCCGCTGCCCGCCGGCGGCACGACGCACCCGCGGACCGCCGGCACCTTCGCCAAGACCTTGCGCCTGATGGTCCGGGAAGCCGGCGAGTGGACCTGGCTCGAAGCGTTCCGCCGCTGCTCGTACCTGCCGTCGCGGCTCCTCGACGACGTCGCGCCGCAAGCCCGTCACAAGGGCCACCTGGGCGCGGGCGCCGACGCCGACCTCGTCGTCCTCGACCCGGCCGCGATCACCGATGCCGCCACCTACACCGATCCGACGCGCCCGTCGATCGGCGTCCGGCACCTGTACGTCGCCGGTGTTCCCGTGGTCAGTGAAGGAAACCTGAACATCGACGCGCTGCCCGGCCGGCCGCTGCGAGGTGAGCCGCGGTGATCGACGACATCGAGACGCTCGTCCGCTGCGAGTCGCCGTCGGACGACCACGACGCCGTCGCGCGCAGTGCCGAAACCGTCGCCGAGCTCGGCCGCCGCCTGCTCGGGATCGACCCCGAACGTCTCGTCACCGACGGCTGCACCCACCTGCGCTGGCGGTTCGGCGACGGCCCGCCGCGCGTCCTGCTGCTCGGCCACCACGATACCGTGTGGCCGCTGGGTTCCCTGCGCACGCACCCTTTCGAAGTCCGCGACGGCGTCCTGCGCGGACCCGGCTGCTTCGACATGAAGGCCGGCGTCGTGATGGCCCTGCACGCCGCCGCGGCACTGCCGGACCGCGACGGCCTCTCGATCCTCATCACCGGCGACGAGGAGATCGGCTCGCCGCTGTCGCGGCCCCTGATCGAGGACGAGGCCGAGACCTGCGACGCGGTCTTCGTCCTCGAAGCCTCGGCCGACGGCGGCGCGCTGAAGACCCGCCGCAAAGGTGTTTCCCGGTACTGGATCGAGGTCGAGGGCCGCGCCGCGCACGCCGGGCTCGAACCCGAAAAGGGCGTGAACGCGGGGATCGAGGTCGCCCACCAGATCCTCGCGGTGGCCGCGCTCGCCGACCCGGACCGGGGGACCACGGTCGTCCCGACCGCGCTGACCGCGGGCACGACGACCAACACCGTGCCCGCGAAGGCCAGGGTCGCCGTCGACGTCCGCGTGTGGGACGTCGCCGAACAGGACCGCGTCGACCGGGCCGTCCGAAGCCTGACACCGGTCGACGAAAACGCGCGGATCCACATCGCCGGCGGCATCAACCGGCCGCCGCTCGACGCGAAAGCTTCGTCGGAACTGTTCGCGCTGGCCCAAAAGCTTGCGGCGGGACCCCTTGCCGAGGCGGCGGTCGGCGGTGCGTCCGACGGCAACTTCACGGCGGGACTGGGCATCCCGACGCTCGACGGCCTCGGCGCCGTCGGTGGCGGCGCCCACGCCGACGACGAACACGTCCTCGTCGCCGAACTGCCCGGGCGCACCGAACTGCTCCGGAAACTCACCGAAACCGTGCTGGCGCAACGGAGTTCGTCCGCCCCGACGAACGCGCGGGGCGAATCCGGTGCGGGACAACGGTGACCGGCCGGCAGTCTCCGGAGAGGATCGGAGGCGTGACAGAAGTCGTGACGAACACAGCCCCGCCGCTGCGGGACGAGGCGGCCGCCGCGGCGACCGCCGCCGCCACGGCCTCGGGGGTCCAGGTCCGGACCCTGGCCGAGGTCGCCGACCTGACCGCCGTGACCCGCCTCTTCGAGTCGATCTGGCGCCCGGCCCCCGGCAACCAGCCCGTGACGTCCGAACTGTTGCGCGCCATGGTTTCGGCGGGCAACTACGTCGGGGGCGCGTTCGACGGGCCCGACCTCCTCGGCGCCTGCTTCGGGTTCTTCGGCGGTCCCGCGAAGGGGGGACTGCACAGCCACATCGCCGGGGTCGCCACCGCGGGACACGGCCGCGGCATCGGCTTCGCGCTCAAGCTGCACCAGCGCGCGTGGGCGCTCAGCCAGGACGTCCCGGTGATCTCGTGGACGTTCGACCCGCTGGTGCGGCGCAACGCCCACTTCAACCTGACCAAGCTCGCCGCCCTTCCGGAGCAGTACCTGCCCGACTTCTACGGGCCGATGAACGACGGCATCAACGGCGCCGGCGACACCGACCGGCTGATGGCCGTCTGGGACCTCTCGAGCCCGGCCGTGCGTGCGGCCGCCGAGGGCAAGCCGGCCCGGTTCGACGCGGCCACGCTGCGAGCCCGGGGTGCCGCGGTCGCGCTGGCGGCCGGTTCCGACGGCGGCCCGGTCACCGGCCCCGCCGACGCGCCGGTCGTGCTCGTCGGCGTGCCGCCGGACATCGAGGCGCTCCGGCGCGCCGACCCCGGCCGGGGCCGGGCGTGGCGGGTCGCGTTGCGGGAGGTGCTCGGCGGCCTGCTGGCCGGCGGCGCCTCGGTCATCGGATTCGATCGTGCCGGCTGGTACGTGGTCTCGAAGGAGCAGACGTGAAACTCACCGGGGTCGAACTCCTGCGCGTCCGGATGCCCCTGGTCGCGCCGTTCCGGACGTCGTTCGGCACGCAGGCCGAACGCGAGCTGCTGCTCCTGCGCGCGGTGACGTCCGATGGTGAGGGCTGGGGCGAGTGCGGGGCGATGGTCGACCCGCTCTACTCCTCCGAGTACGTCGACGGCGTCGAACACGTCCTGCGGACCTTCCTCGTGCCCACGCTGCTGGCGGCCGGCGACCTCACCGCGAACAAGGTCGCGCCGCTGCTGGTGAGGTTCAAGGGCCACCGGATGGCCAAGGCCGCACTGGAGATGGCGGTGCTCGACGCGGAGCTGCGCGCTCACGGCGTTTCGTTCGGCACGGCGCTGGGCTCCACCCGGGACTCGGTGCCGTGCGGGGTGTCGGTCGGCATCATGGACACCGTCCCGAAGCTCCTGGACGTCGTCGGCGGCTACCTCGACGCCGGCTACCTGCGGATCAAGCTCAAGATCGAGCCCGGCTGGGACGTCGAGCCGGTGCGCGCGGTCCGCGAGCGCTTCGGCGGCGACATCCTGCTGCAGGTCGACGCGAACACCGCGTACACGCTTTCGGACGTGCCGCAGCTGCAGCGGCTCGACCCCTTCGAGCTGCTGCTGATCGAGCAGCCCCTCGAAGAGGAGGACGTGCTCGGCCACGCCGAGCTGGCCAAGCACATCCGGACGCCGATCTGCCTGGACGAGTCCGTCGTCTCCGCCCGTTCGGCGGCCGACGCGATCAAGCTCGGCGCGTGCCGGATCGTCAACATCAAGCCGAGCCGCGTCGGCGGTTACCTGGAGGCGCGGCGGGTGCACGACGTCTGCGCCGCGCACGGCGTCCCGGTGTGGTGCGGCGGGATGATCGAGACCGGGCTGGGCCGGGCGGCCAACGTCGCCCTCGCGTCGTTGCCCGGGTTCACGCTGCCGGGCGACACGTCGGCGTCGGACCGGTTCTACACCGAGGACATCACCGAGCCGTTCGTGCTCGAAGACGGCCGGCTGCCGGTGCCGTCGGGTCCCGGTCTCGGCGTCACGCCGATCCCGGAGCGGCTGGCCGAAGTGACCACCGCCCAGGCTTGGCTGACGTCATGACCACAGTGGACACGGTGGTCGCGCGGGTCCGGCAGTACGCGGTCCGGGCGGTGGTCACCACGTCGAAGGTCAGGATCCGGGTGGCGGTGGGAGTCGCGGCGGCCAAGTCGGCCTTGCCCCGCCGGCTGCGGCCCCCGTGATTCGTCCGCCGGGATGAAAGTTTCCCCGGGTCTCGTCGATTTCGACGAACCGCACCGTCCCGGTCCCGTCCTAGCATCCCGGCATCGCCGGTTCCCCCATCGTCGGACGAGAGGCAACCATGTCGAAACTCACCGAACTCGCCGCCTGGCTCGAAACGCGGCTGCCCGCCGTCCTGGCCGAGCACCACGTGCCCGGCGCGTCCGTGGCCGTGTACGCCGGCGGCGAGATCATCGACCACGCGGCCGGCGTGCTCAACACGGGCACCGGTGTCGAGGCGGACGTGGACTCGCTGTTCCAGATCGGGTCCATCACCAAGATCTGGACGACGACGCTGGCGATGCAGCTCGTCGACGAAGGCGTCCTCGAGCTCGACGAGCCCGTGCGCAAGTACCTGCCGGAGTTCGTGCTGGGCGACGACGACGCGGCCGCGCGGATCACCGTCCGGCAGCTCCTGTGCCACACCGCCGGCTTCGAGGGCGACATCTTCACCGACACCGGCCGCGGCGACGACTGCGTCGAGAAGTACGTCGCCACCCTCGGCGACGTGCCGCAGCTGTTCGCCCCCGGCGAGATGTTCTCCTACAACAACGCCGCGTTCTGCGTGCTCGGCCGCGTCGTGGAAGTGCTGCGGGACAAGGCCTACAACGACTGCCTGGCCGAGCACCTGTTCGCCCCCTTGGGACTGACGCACGCCGCGGCGAGCCCGTACGAGGCGATCCGCTTCCGGGCCGCGCTGGGGCACCTCACGTCCGAGCCCGGCGCCGACCCGGAACCCGCCGGCGTGTGGGCGCTGGCGGCGTCCAACGCCCCGGCCGGCTCGATGCTCGCCATGCGGCCGCGCGACCTCGTGACGTTCGCCGGCATGCACCTGCGCGACGGCGAAGGCCCGGACGGCACCCGCGTGCTCAGTGCTGCCAGTGCCCGCGCCATGCGGGAGCGCCAGGTGGAGCTGCCCGACCTCGGCCTGATGGGCCGGGCGTGGGGCCTCGGCTGGTCGCTGTTCGACGACGACGGCGGGATCGTCGGCCACGACGGCGGCACGATCGGCCAGGCCTCCTTCCTGCGCCTCGCGCCCGGGCACGACGTCGCCGTCGCGCTGCTGACCAACGGCGGCGACCCGGTCGCCGTCTACACCGAGGTCGTCGGCCACCTCATGAAGGAGCTGACCGGCATCGAGCTGGCCGCGCCGCCGGTGCCGGATTCGGACTCGCCGCGCATCGACGCCACGCGGTACGTCGGCGAGTACTCGTCGTCCGTCGCGGACATCGTGGTCAGCCAGGACGACGACGGCCGCGTCTGGGTCGAGCGCGTCCCGAAGGGCATTTTCGCGGAGCTGGCCAAGCCCGAGAAGACCGAGCTGGTCGCGATGAACGGCGACACGCTGATCCTGGCCGAGCCGATGCAGGGGATGTACCTGCCGCACGCCTTCGTCGGCGACGACGGCACCGGCCGGGCGCTGTACCTGCACACCGGACGCGCCGATCGGCGGGTGGACGCGTGAGTCCGGTCGAGGCGGCGATCGCCGACGTCTTCGCCGCGGCCGGCGCGCGGGGTTTCCTGCACGCGCGGGAGATCGGCGGCGGACCGGAGGTCGCGGTCGGCGCGGACGACCCGGTGGTGCTCGCGTCGGTGTTCAAGATCCCGGTCGCCGTCGCCTACGCCCGCGAGGTCGTCGCCGGACGCCTCGACGAAACCGGGCGGACCCGCGTCGGGAAGCGCTACCGCATCGGCGGGATCGGCACCGCGGGCTGCGCGGACGACGTCGAGATGAGCTGGCGCGACCTCGCGCTGGTCATGCTGACCATGAGCGACAACGCGGCCACGGACGTCCTCTACCACCGCGTCGGCCGGGAAGCGGTCGACCGCGTGCTCGGCGATCTCGACCTGAGCCGGACCCGGCTGATCGGCTGCTGCGAAGACCTCTTCGCCTCGGTGCTCGCCGATCTCGGTGCCGCCGAGGACGCCGACCTCGACGCCGTGTTCGCCGCCGCGACCCCCGAGCAGCTGGGGAAGCTCGCCGTACTCGACCCCGAACGCACGTCGGCGTCCACGCCCCGGGAGATCACCACCCTGCTCGACGCGATCTGGACCGGCCGCGCCGCCGAACCGGCGGCGTGCGAACGGGTGCGCTCGATGATGGCGCGCCAGATCTGGCCGCACCGGCTCTCGTCCGGCTTCCCCTCGGACGTCGCCGTCGCGGCCAAGACCGGCACCCTGCCCGCGGTGCGCAACGAAGCGGGCGTCGTGTCCTACCCGGACGGACGCCGGTTCGCCGTCGCCGTCTTCACCCGCGCGGACTCCCTCGCCGAGCGGCAACCCGCCGTCGACGCCGCGATCGGCAAAGCCGCCCGGCTCGCCGTGGATCACCTCCGGAAGGAAACCCCATGACCAAGACACGGACCGCGGCGGTCCTGCTCGGGGTCGTCGCCCTCGCCGCGACCGCCTGCGGGGGCTCGGGCGGCAGCACCGGCAGCGGCGACGGAACTCCGGTCGACGGCAAGACGTTCAGCTTCGGCGTCGGCTCCGACCCGGGCAGCCTCGACCCGCACATGACCGTGCTGTCGGTGGCCATCCAGGTCGACCGGTTCCTCTACGACACGCTGCTGAACCTCGACGGCGACGGCAAGGCGGTCGCCGGGCTGGCCGCCAAGTGGGAGGCGTCGACGACGACCGCGTCCTTCACCCTCCGGCCGGGCCTCACCTGCGCCGACGGCAGCCCGCTCACCGCCGCGGACGTCGCGGCCAACATCAACTTCATCGGCGACCCGGCGAACAAGTCGCCCATCGCCGGGCTCTACATCGCGCCGGGCACCAAGGCGACCGCGGACGCGGCCGGCACGATCTCGGTCACCAGCGGAAAACCGGACGCGTTCCTGGCCCGCAACGTCGGCGGGGTGCCGATCGTCTGCGCCAAGGGGCTCGCGGACCGCAAGCTGCTCGCCAAGGGCGAGGCCGGCACCGGGATGTTCAGCGTCACCGAGGCCGTGCCCAACGACCACTACACGTTCACCCGCCGCAAGGACTACACGTGGGGCCCCGGTGACTGGAAGGCCGGCACGGGCCTGCCGGAGAAGGTCACCATCCGCGTGATCCCGAACACCACGACCGCGACGAACCTCCTGCTGTCGGGCGAGCTCAACGCGGCCGCGATCAACGGGCCGGACCGGCAGCGCCTGGAGGGGCGCAAGCTCTTCCACGCCGACTACACCGCGCCGATGGGCGAGGTCTTCTACAACCAGGCGACCGGGCGGCCAGGGCAGGACGAGGCCGTCCGCAAGGCGCTCACCCAGGCGCTCGACCTGCCCCAGCTCGGCAAGGTGCTGACCGCGGGCGCCGGCAAGCCGTCGCAGGGCATGATCACCAACGAGCCGAGGGTCTGTCCGGGCAACACCGTCGAAGGCAACCTTCCCGCGCACGACCCGGCCGCGGCGGCGGCCGCGCTGGACGCGGCGGGCTGGAAGGCGGGCCCGGACGGCGTGCGCGCGAAGGACGGCAAGAAGCTCGCCCTCACCGTCCTCTACGGCACCCAGCTCGGCCCGACGATGGCGCCGACCGCGGAGCTCGCGCAGCAGACGTGGAAGTCCCTCGGCGCCGACGTGACGCTCAAGGGGGTCGACAGCCCCGGCCTCAGCCAGGTCCTGTTCGGCACCGGCGAGTGGGAGGTCTCCCTCGCCCCGGTCGGGTTCTCGCTGCCGAGCCAGCTCGTGCCGTTCGTCTCCGGTCCGGCCGCGCCCGACGGCACGAACTTCGCCCACATCAGCAACCCCGGCTACGACCAGGGCGCGCAGCAGGCGGCGTCGAAGTCCGGCGACGCCAGCTGCGCGGACTGGACCGCGGCGGAGTCCGCGCTGGTCAAGCGGGTGGACGCGGTGCCCTACTTCGACTCCGTCGTGCCGATCTACGGCAGCGGCGCGAAGTTCGAGCTCAGCCAGGGCAGCGTGACCCCGTCCTCGATCCGGATGTACGCGAAATGACGACCGCGGCGGCGCCCGCCGGCTTGCGGGGCAGCCCGTGGCCGGCGTTCGCCGCGCGGCGGCTGGCCCGGTTCGCCGTGTCGCTGTGGGCGCTGCTCACCGCGGCGTTCCTGATGATCCACCTGGTCCCCGGCGACCCGGTGCGGGCCGCGCTCGGCATGACCGCGCCCGCCGAGCTGGTGGCCGCCAAGCGGGCGGCGCTCGGCCTGGACGACCCGCTGTGGGTGCAGTACGGGCACTACGTGCGCGGCCTGCTTTCCGGCGACTTCGGGACGTCGATGGCGAGCGGCCAGCCGGTGGCGGAGGTGATCGGCGACCGGCTGCCCTCGACCCTGCGGCTGGCCGTGCTGGCCTTCGCCGTCGTGGTCGTGGTGGCGGTCCCGGTCGGCGTCTGCTTCGCGGTGCTGACCCGCGGAGGCCGCCGCCGGGGCGCCGAGCTGGGCTTCACGTCGGTGAGCGTGTTCCTCGCCGCCGTCCCGGAGTTCCTGGTCGCGGTCGGGCTGGTGGCGCTGCTCGCCGTCGGCCTCGGCTGGTTCCCGGTGGCGGGCAGCGACGACGTGAGCGCGTACGTCCTGCCGGTGGCGGCACTGGCGGTCGGGCCGGCGGCGGTGCTCTCGCGGATGGTCCGGGTGGAGCTGCTTTCGGTGCTGGGCGCCGACTTCGTCCGCACCGCGCGGGCGAAGCGGCTGCCCGCGCGCCTGGTGTACGTCCGGCACGCGCTGCCGAACGCGCTGACCGCGACGCTCACGCTGGGCGGGCTGATGCTGACCGGGATGGTGGCGGGCACCGTGCTCGTGGAGAACGTGTTCGCCTGGCCCGGCCTCGGCTCGACGATCGTCGCGTCGATCCTGCAGAAGGACTACCCGCTGGTGCAGGGGATCGTGCTGGTCTACGGCGTCGGCGTGCTGCTGGTGAACCTGCTGGTCGACGTCGTGCTCGGGCTGCTCGACCCGCGCTCGGCCATTCGGGAGGCGTGAAATGGCGCGACGCGGTTCAGTCTGGGTGGCGGCCGTGCGCACGCCGGTCGGCGCGTGCTCGGCGGTCCTGCTGGCGGGGGTCGTCCTGCTCGCGGTGCTGGCCCCGCTGCTGTGGGGCGACGCCGCCGCCGCGATCGACACGGACGCGATCGGCCAGAGCCCGTCCGGGGCGCACTGGTTCGGCACCGACTCCCTCGGCCGCGACCTGTTCTTCCGCACACTGGTCGCGACCCGGCTCTCGGTCGGGCTCGCGGTGCTGGCCACCGCGATCGGCGTCGGCGTCGGGGTCGTCCTCGGGACGCTGCCGTCGGTGCTGCCGCGCTGGGCGGGCCGGCTGCTCACCGCGGCGGTCAACGTCGCGGTCGCGTTCCCGGGCCTGCTGCTGGCGCTGTTCTTCGCGGTGATCTTCGGCGTCGGCACGCAGGGCGCGGTGCTGGCGATCGCCTTCGCGGTGGCGCCGGCGTTCGCCCGGCTGGTGCAGACGCTGTCCGCGTCGGTGAGCGGGCGGGACTACATCGCCGCGGCCCGCGTCTCCGGCGTCGGCCGGATCCGGCTGCTGGCCCGGCACGTGCTGCCGAACATCGGGGAGCCGCTCGTCGTGAACGCGACCATCGGGGCCGGCTCGGCGTTGCTGGCCTTCGCCGGGCTGTCGTTCCTCGGGATCGGCGTGCAGGCACCGGACTACGACTGGGGCCGGCTGCTGCGCGAAGGCCTCGACGGCATCTACGTCAACCCGGTGGCGGCGCTGGCGCCCTGCGCGGCCGTGGTGCTGGCCGGGCTGGCCTTCAACCTGGTCGGGGAGACGGTGGCCGCGGTGGTCGGCGTCCGCACCCGGGCGACACGGCGCTCGCCGGCTCCGCTGCCCGCCGCGCCGCTGGGCTCGGCTGCGGCCGAGCCCGCGGCCGACGCCGTGCTCGTCGTCGAGAACCTCCAGGTCGCGTTCCCCGGCCCGAACGGGTGGACCGTGCCGGTGCGCGGGGTGAGCTTCAGCGTCCGCCCGGGCGAGGCGATCGGTGTCGTCGGCGAGTCGGGTTCCGGCAAGAGCCTGACCGCGCTGGCGGTGTCCCGCCTGATCGAAGCACCCGGCGTGGTCACCGCGGATCGGCTGGAGTTCGCCGGGACACCGCTGGCGAAAGCGCCGGACCGCGAGCTCGGCACGTCGCTCGCCATGGTGTTCCAGGACCCGATGACGTCGTTCAACCCGGCCCGCCGGGTCGGCAGGCAGCTCGCCGAGGTGTCCGAACAGCACCACGGCCTGTCGCGGCGGGCCGCGTTCGCCCGTGCGGTCGACCGGTTGACCGCGGTGCGCGTCCCGGCTCCGGCCCGGCGCGCCCGGCAGTACCCGCACGAGTTCTCCGGCGGCATGCGGCAGCGGGCGATGATCGGCATGGGCCTGATGGGCCGGCCGAAGCTCGTCATCGCCGACGAGCCGACGACCGCGCTCGACGTCACCGTGCAGCGGCAGGTGCTGCGCCTGCTCGCCCGCACGCGCGAAGCCGAAGGCGCGGCGATCCTGCTCATCAGCCACGACATCGCCGTCGTTTCCCAGACGTGCGAACGGATGCTGGTGATGTACGCCGGCCGCGTCGTCGAGGACCTGCCGACCGGGGCCCCGGCCCAGCACCCGTACACGCGGGCGCTGCTGGCCACGACGGTCGACCTCGAAACCGACCGCGACGAGCCACTGGCCGTGATCCCCGGCCGCCCGCCGGAGCCGGACCAGGTGCCGGAGGGTTGTGCCTTCGCCGCCCGCTGCCCGCTGGCGACCGACCGCTGCCGGGACGAGGATCCGGTGCTGGAACCGACCGCGGACGCGCACCGGGTCGCGTGCTGGCACCCGCAGGTGAGCGTCCTTTCCGGACAGTCGCACGAGGAGGGTGCAGCGTGAGCGCGCTGGAGTTCGACGCGGTGAGTGTCCGGTACGGCAAGCTGACCGCGGTCGACGGCGTCAGCCTCACTGTCCCTTCCGGACAGGTCGTCGGCCTGGTCGGCGAGTCCGGCTCGGGCAAGTCGACGCTCGCCCGGGCGGCCGTCGGGCTTTCGCCGGTCAGCGCGGGCCAGGTGCGGCTGGACGGCGTCGACGTGCGGAGGCTGCCGCGGCGGCGTCCGCTGCAGATGGTGTTCCAGGACCCGTACTCCTCGCTCGACCCGCGGATGGGGATCGGCGAGTCGATCACCGAGGCGATGCCGCGGAGCACGTCCCGCGGCGCCCGGCGGGCCGAGGTGGCCCGGCTGCTCGAGCTGGTCCAGCTCGACCCCGAACGCGCTTCGATGCTGCCTGGGCAGCTTTCCGGCGGGCAGCGCCAGCGCGTCGCCCTCGCCCGGGCGCTCGCCGGGCAGCCGAAGGTGCTCATCGCCGACGAGATCACCTCGGCGCTCGACGTCTCGGTGCAGGGCGCGGTGCTCAACCTGGTCCGCGACGTGCAGCGGCGGCTGTCGCTGTCGATGCTGTTCATCTCGCACAACCTCGCCGTGGTGCGGTACGTCAGCGACATCGTCGCCGTGATGTACCTCGGCCGGATCGTCGAAGCCGGGCCCGCCGAGCAGGTCCTCACCGATCCCCAGCACCCCTACACACGGGACCTGCTGGCCGCCGCGCCCTCGGCGCACCGGAACCTGCTCGCCGACACCGATGACGTCACGGCCCCGCTCGCCGACACCGAGCCCGCCGACCCGCACCACCCGCCGCCCGGGTGCCGCTACCACCCGCGGTGCCCGATCGGCCCGCTCGTGCACACCGACCGCACGTTGTGCGTCAGCGCCGACCCGGCCGACGACGCCGCCCACCGGCCGCACCACGCGGCCTGCCACTTCGCCGCGTGAGAACGTCATCCCACAAGGAGATCCGCATGACCCGCCGTATCGGCATCGACGACCTGTACGCCCTGGAGTTCCCCGAGCAGCCGGCCCTTTCGCCCGACGGGGCCCGGATCGTCTACGTGCTGCGCACCGCCGATCGCGAGAAGGACGAGGACACCTCGTCGCTCTGGCAGGTCGCCACGAGCGGCGGCGAGGCGCGCCGGCTGACCCGCGGCCGCGGCGACGTGGCCCCGGCGTGGTCGCCGGACGGGACGCGGATCGCGTTCCTGCGCGCCCAGGACGGCCCGGCCCAGCTGTGGCTGCTACCCGCCGACGGCGGTGAGCCCGAGCAGGTCACCACGCTCCCGCTGGGTGCGGGAACGCCGGTGTGGCGCCCGGACGGCGCCGAGATCGCCTTCAGCGCCCCGATCGACCTCAACGCCGAAGAAGGCGAAGACGACGGCGCGCAGGGCCGCCGCGGGAGCGCCCCGGTGGTCGCCGACCGGCTGGACTTCAAGGCCGACGGCGCCGGGCTCCTGCGGACCCTGCGCAAGCACGTCCACGTCCTCGACGTGGCCACCGGCGAGGTCCGGCGGGTGACGGCGGGGGACTGGCACGCGGGCGACCCCGCCTGGTCGCCGGACGGCGGCCGGCTGGCGTTCGCCGCGGCTCTCGACGCCGACCCCGACCTGACGTTCCGTTCGGGCGCCTACGTCCTCGACGCCGCCGATCGCACCGCCGAGCCCCGCTTGGCCGGCTCCGGCGAGGGCATGGCCGGCACGGTCACCTGGACCGCGGACGGCGAGTCCCTGCTCGTCGTCGGCCGCCGCGACACCGCGTCCGGTCACCTCGGGCTGCTGCGGATCCCCGTGGACGGCGGGGAAACCGTCGATCTGGCCGCGGCGCTCGACCGCAACGTGATGCCGGGCGGCCCGGGCTACCCGGGCGCGCTCCCGCAGCTCGCCGGCGACGGCTCCACGGTGGTGTTCTGCGTCCGCGACCGCGGCTACACGCACCTGTACGCCGTCGACGTCACCGGCGGCGAGCCGCGGCGGGTCCTCGGCGAGAACGGGACCACGGTGGCCGCGCTGAGCGTCGCCGGGACCACCGCGGCGGTGCTGCTGACCACGCCGACGTCCTACGGCGAGATCGCGACGGTCGACGTCACCGGGGGAGCGGCGACGGTGCTCACCTCCCACGGCCCCGAGGACGTCGAGCTGTTCACCCACGAGGAGCGGGAGTTCACCGTCTCCGACGGCACGGTCGTGCACGGCTGGCTGCTGCGCGACCCCGCCCGCACCGGCCCGCTCCCGCTGCTGCTGGACATCCACGGCGGCCCGCACAACGCGTGGAGCGGCACCGCCGACGCCGTGCACCTCTACCACCAGCGGCTCGCCGCCCGCGGCTGGGCGGTGCTGCTGCTCAACCCGCGCGGCAGCGACGGCTACGGCGAAGCGTTCTTCACAGCCGCGGTCGGCGCCTGGGGCGTGGCCGACGCCAAGGACTTCCTCGAGCCCCTCGACGACCTCGTCGCCGAGGGAGTGGCGGACCCGCGCCGGCTGGCCGTGTCCGGCTACAGCTACGGCGGCTTCATGACCTGCTACCTGACCAGCCGCGACGACCGGTTCGCCGCCGCGGTGGCGGGCGGGGTCGTCAGCGACGTGGTCAGCATGGCCGGCACGTCCGACGCCGGCCACTACCTCGGTGTCGCCGAGCTCGGGGCGGTCCCGGCGGA